>CAZYKT010000011.1:0-142474 GCA_964648165.1 uncultured Polyangiaceae bacterium
AAATCCCCGGTCGGGTCGTTGGAGAACTCCGGGGGAGCCGTGGCGATCGTCGTTTCCGGCGCCGTGGCGTCGACCGTCCAGTCGTGCTCGGCGGGGGTCGCGTCCACGTTGCCGCTGGGGTCGCGGGCTCGAACGCTGATGGTGTGCTCGCCATCCTCGAGCTCCTCCGTGGTGTACGTCGCAGGGCAGGGGACGTATTCAGTGTTGTCCAGATTGCACTCGAAGCTGGCGTCGGCCTCGGTGCTGCTGAACGTGAAGTCCCCGGTCGCGTCGGTGCTCAGCTCATCGGGAGCCGTCTCGATAGTCGTATTGGGTAGATCATGCTCGTTGCAGAAGGCCACCAGTGAGGCATCTCCGTCAGTCTGCCCGTCGTTGCCCGCGGTGGCGCCGTTGCTGGGGAACTCACTGAGGGCAGCCACGTCCGTGGTCCCTCCCAGGGCCCCAAGGGCGGAGAGGGTAGCAGTACCGTTCCACAGGGCGATGTATCCCCCGCCGCCGCCGCCGCCCGGTCCTTCGACCTCGGCGGCTCCGCTGGTCCGGGTCTGGCGTCCCCCCGCGCCGCCGTCGGCATGGATCGCAATGCCAGAAAGGCTGGCGGCGCGCACGACGACCGTCCCACCGCCGCCCCCACCGCCCGGGGCGTCGCCACCATCAGGGTCGTCCGGAGGATCGGAGATCCCGCCCACCTCGCCGTTGGCGAGGATGCTACCGGTGCCGGTCACGCTCCCCGCCATCAGGAACACGATCCCGCCACCGTTGCCGCCGCGTCCGGCGTAACCGTTGTTGCCGTCTCCTGCGCCGCCTCCACCAGCCAGGAACAAGCGCCCGGTTGGATCGTTGTCCAGCGGCCTGCCGCCGAGGCCGCCGACCTGACGGCGATCGTCGCCGCCCCAGGTCGCATCGCCCGGGCCCACGTTCAGCGCGTTGGCATTGACGCCGGAGTAGCTGTAGCCGCCGCGGCCTCCGCCCTCGGACGTAGAGAGGGCGCCCAGGGTGATGTACGTGGGATCCTCGTCCCAAGCGTCCAGGCCACCCTCCACGCTGCTCAGCATGACACCCTGGCCGGTCCAGGCCGTTCCGCGTCGACCATTGGCGCCACCGCCGCCGCCGGCGTTGTGACCATTGCCGCCGCCGCCGCCGTTGGCCGGCGCGCCACGACCGTAGCGTCCCGTGGTGTAGGCTGCCTGGTAGCCGACGATGCTCTCGCCCTTCTCGCCGCCGTTGGCCACGGTGGTGAAGCGATAGGCAGTGACTCCGTCGGTGGTGGTATTGTCGCCTGCATCGACCTCGCCGCCGCGGAAGCCCCGGAAGCTGGCGTTGATATCCCCGTTCAGCGTAACGGCGTTCTGGACGTGCATTGCCACCACGCCGCCCGTCTGGCCATCCCAGGGATCCGCGACGATCGACCCCGTCCCCGTGACGGTGAGGCTGGCAAACTGCGGGACGCGGATCACCTGCGTGTGGCCGGCGGTCGTATACGAGTAACGCAGGGCACAGGCCAGATCGACGCTGTTGGTCCCCACGTCGGCCACACCCACCAGCTCGTACCGTCCGGCGTTGCCGAGCTGTGCGGTGCTCACTGCCCCGTAGGCGGCGGTATCCGTGGTGTCCATGGTGGCGCCCTGCATCTGGATCACCATCAGGAGATCACCCGCAGCCAGGGGACCCAACAGGGTCGTCTCCAAGGCGTCCGGATCGACGGTCAACTCTTCGTCTCCCGCGGCGGCGTTGGCATCCAGTACCGCGTAGGCGTTGACGACCGTATCCGCTTCGTCGACGGTCACGGCTGGATCATCACCGGGCAACGGCTGTTCGGCGCGCGAGACCGGTGCCTCCGAGCTGGGTTGGGGAGTCACCTCGGGCTGGGCACAGCCGGCGGTCATGGCCACGCCCAGGAGGACCGCACAGAGGCCCACTACGGACGAGAGGCCGGTCGAGAGAGGCATTCGTCGAAAGCGATTGGTAAGCGTCATGGATAATCACTCCGTATCGGTTGACTTCTTCGGCTCGGTCTTCTGGATTTTGAACTCGACGCGCCGGTTCTTCTGGCGCCCCTCGTCGGTGTCGTTGTCGGCGATGGGGCTTTCCATCCCGTAGCCCTGGGAGACGAGGCGGCTCTCCTCGATACCACCCTTGGTGGTCAGCCACTTGACCACGCTGGCGGCGCGGCGCTGGCTGAGCTTCTTGTTGTAGCCGGCCTGGCCACGGTTGTCGGTGTGACCCTGAACCTCGATCTCGAGGATTTCCGAATGCTCTCGCAGCACGTTGGCCACCTGCTGCAGGAGCTCATCGCTGGCGGGCAGGATGTCGGCGCTGGCCGTCTTGAACTGCACCTGCTGCAGGATCACGATCTCCTTGTCGCTAACGCGAACCAGGGAAGGACAACCGTTCTTCTCCGGATCCGGATCGGGCTGGCCCTTCTCCTTGGGGCAGGCGTCCTTGTCGTCACGGATTCCATCCCCGTCGGTATCCGGCGGGCAGCCGTTTTCTTCCGGATCATCGCTCTTGACGCCCTTGATGTCGGGGCAAGCGTCATCCTCGTCCAGGATCCCGTCGCCATCCCGATCCGGCGGGCAACCGTTCTTCTCCGGATCATCGTCCTTGACGCCCTTGACGTCGGGGCAAGCGTCATCCTTGTCCAGGATCCCGTCCCCGTCGGTATCCGGCGGGCAGCCGTTCTTCTCGGGATCGTCGTTGGGTTCGCCCTTGACCTCGGGGCAGGCATCCTTCGGATCGCGGATGGTGTCGCCATCCGTGTCCGGGCAACCATTCAGCTCGGGATCGGGATCGGGTTCGCCCGCGTCGTCGGGACAGGCGTCTTCCTTGTCCAGGATCCCGTCGTGATCGCGGTCGTCTTCCGCCTTTTCCGGAATGGGCGCGAACGCAACACTTGCCACAGCGCGCAGCGCGGGCGTTCCCAAGCCATCCGTTATCCCAGGTCCAGCCCCGGCTCCCAACACGAAGGAGCCTACGCGCAGCTTCAGTCCCAGGATCGCCTCGAGGTTGTTGGTCTCGCGGTCGAGCGTCGTTCCGTTGCCCACCCCGATACTTCCGTAGGCCTCCGGTCCGATCTGCAGCCTCTTGTCGACCAGCAACACGCCGGCCGCTGCGCCGTAATAGAGCTGATTGGCCACGGCCGAGTAGGCAAGCTCGGTCCTTTTCTGGAGCAAGACGCCGGCATTGACGGCGTAGACGAACGAACCCACCTCACCCGATAGCACCACGGCAGGAAGCCCCCGCACCGAGTCGCTTCCCGCGAACTTGTCCGGATCCCCCGTGGGAACCCATAGGTAGCCACCGATCCCCAAGCTCACCGGGGAGGTCCATTCACCGAACAGTCGGAGCCGTGCCCCGAAGCGCAAATCGCCGAGCGCGGCGCCGCTGGGAGAATCGAAGGCCGCGCCACCCACGGTGGGACTGTCGCCTGACGTGGCCAGGGCGAAGGGCATGTTCACCGACAGGTTGAGTCGATTCCACAGGCCCAACGACGCCCCCACGTGCAAGAAGAGCTGATGGTCGACGACGGGACCGAGCTCGTCGTCCGTGCCCTCGTTGTAAAGGACCAGCGGACGATAGGCGTAGTCCCCGAGGAGCTGAATGCGCGGGGTCATATGCCCACCCGGATCGCCGCCCTGCACCCCAAAGAAGCGATCCCCAGCGGGAGCCGGATGGAACTGGTCGAGTCCAAGGCCCGACTGTTCCTGAGCCACCGCTAGATTGGCGCCCAAACAAAGCGCCGTACCCAATACCAAACCCCGCAGCTTCCAAGTTGAAGGATGATTCATTCCTCTCACCGTCTCCTGACCAGTACCGAACGATCTGTTCGAACCCCGGTGCCGACAGGATAACAGAAACCGTTGGCCTGCCCATTCGGCCATGTGGTCGAGAGGAACCTTGTAGTGCCGTGTCGGATGGTCTGCGCAGCGCAGACACGTCCCCTGGCGTTTTGACGGCTCGGCCGCCCCAGCCATTCAATCAGCGTCGTTGGTCGCCACGGCGAAAAGCAAATCGCCACGGCATGAACCAACACGATAGCCAGTTCAGACGGTGTCGCCTGCTCTGGCCTGAGTCACGCCGCCCACCAGATCATCGAAGAGTGGACTACTCAGGTAACGCTCCCCGGAATCGGGCAAGATGACCACGATCACCTTGCCCTTGAATTCGGGCAACGCCGCCAATCGCGCGGCGACCCCGGCGGCAGCGCCACAGCTGATGCCCGCCAAGATGCCTTCCCTTTGGGCCAGCTGTCGGGCGAAATCGATGGCACTCGGCGAGTCGATGGATTCGATTCGGTCCACCAGAGTCAGATCGAGGACCTTGGGTACGAAGTTGGCGCCGATCCCCTGGATCTTGTGGGGCGCGGGTTTGAGCTCCTGGTGAGCGAGATGCTGCTGCAAGAGGGGGCTCTCGGCGGGCTCGACCGCCACGGTGAGGATCGCCTTCTTCTTCTGCTGTTTGATGAAGCGCGAGATCCCGGTGATGGTCCCACCCGTTCCGACCCCAGCGACCAGTACGTCGATCTGGCCCTCGGTGTCTTCCCAGATTTCAGGTCCGGTGGTGGCCTCGTGGATGGCCGGATTGGCAGGGTTTTCGAACTGTTGGGGGAGAAAATAGCGTTCGGGATCGCCGTCGTGGATCTCCTTCGCCTTCTGCACCGCGCCGGCCATCCCCTTGGAGCCCTCGGTCAGGACCAGCTTGGCGCCGAACGCCTTGAGGATCTTGCGCCGCTCCGTGCTCATGGTCTCGGGCATGACCAGGGTGATGGGATAGCCCCGTGATGCCGCCACGAACGCCAGGGCGATGCCGGTATTGCCCGAGGTCGGCTCCACGATCTCCACGCCGGGCTTGAGGACTCCGCGCTTCTCCGCGTCCCACACCAGCGCCGCACCGAGCCGACATTTCACCGAGTAGGCGGGGTTTCGTCCCTCGATCTTGGCCAGGACGGTCGTCCCCTGGGGGACGACCCGATTCAGTCGAACCAGGGGCGTTCTGCCAATGGCCATGCTGTTGTCGGAAAATGCGGGCATCTGAACCTCGACTTGGTGGTTGGTGGAGCAATTCATTGCAAATATCCAGGCGAATGTCAAGTACGGTTTTCCTATGTAAGAATAAATACCGTCCCGGATCGGCGCCCGGGATGAGGCGGAAAGTTGCTCGGCCACAGGCCCGAACTAAGATGATGTCGCCATGCGTCGTCTCATTGCCCTTCTCGTGGGGACGGGCTTGGCTGCGGGGGCTTGGTACGCCCGCCCCGTGGGAGCGACCCTTGGTGCCCTGTTCTCGGGGGCTCCGCTGCCCGGTCTCAGCTTCGAGGGCCGAGTTCCGACCTCGCCAAAGGCTCTGGGGGATTGGCTGGAGCGAGAACGGGTCCGCGATGCGGACAACGAAGTGGTCCTGCTGGCGCCCGACCAGGCACTGACCGTAACGGCCCGAGAGCTGGGCATCGAGATCGAGGTGTCCGACACCCTCGGTCGCGCGCACGCGGTGGGACGCCGCGGGTCGACGCCGGTGCGGCTGGGGGTGTTCTGGCAGGCTCTACGTCACGGTGTCGACGTGCCGTTCGTGCGCGGTCTAAACCGAGAGCGAGCGCGTCGTTGGCTGGTGGAGCACGAGCCGCTGGTCCGTCGGGAACCCCGTGATGCACGGCTGAATTGGGCCAATCACCAGCGCGTCGAGAGTCGGCCGGGGTGGGAACTGGACGTCGAAGGAACGCTGACCACGCTGGCGCAGCATCTGGACGAGGAGCCGCGAGTGCTGAACCTGAGGCTCTTGCCCCGCGAGCCGCGGGTTCGCTCCGAGGATCTGGCACCCGTGGACGTCACCCAGGTGCTGTCCGCATACGAGACGGGTTTTCGGGGTCGCGCGGGCCCACGCGCCCGCAACATCCGGCTCGCCGCGCGGGCCCTGGACGGCACCTGGCTGCCCTCCGGCGGCACGCTGAGCTTCAATCAGGTGGTGGGGCCACGCACACCCCAGCGCGGCTACCTTGAAGCGCCGGTCATCATCGGTGACGAGACCGAGCCGGGCATTGGCGGCGGCGTGTGCCAGGTTGCCAGCACCGTTCACGCCGCAGCCGTGTTGGGGGGGCTCCAGATCATCAGCCGCAGAAGCCACAGCCGTCCCAGCGGTTATGCCCCGCTGGGCCTGGACGCCACGGTCGTGCAAGGCGAGGTGGATCTGGTGATCCGCAACCCGTACCCCGCGCCGATCCTGCTCACCACTCGCTTTCCGGATCGGTACCGGTTGCGCGTCGAGTGGCTTGGCCTAAAATCCCGTGCCGAGATCCGGCACAGCGCAGTGGTCAGGGAGCGACATCCGTTCCTGCGCCGCATCGCCATTCATCCGGAACTTGCCCCCGGGGTCTTCGAACGCAAGCAAAAGGGGATCGCCGGTTTCGATGTGGTCAGCGTGGTTCGCTCCAGCTACCCGGACGGGACGCACAAGAACATCCAGTATTTCAGCAAATACTGGCCGGTTCCGGAGGTGTACTGGGTGGCGCCCGATGTCCAGCCCTCCCAACTCCCCGAGCTTCCCGAGGGCGCGGCGGGGGTCGAACCGGCGGGCGATTCCGAGGCGCCTTCGCTTGAGTCGTCGATCGGCGGTTGAAGGATGCTTCGGAGTGACTAAGAAGGGAACCGATGACCGGTTCGAACTCGCGCCGTGCTCTGAGATGGCTCTTGGTCCTGGTCCTGGCCATGGCCTGTGGGAAACAGAAGGGTTCGGGGTCCCAGGCATCCTCCAGGCCGAGCGGCTCCGCGGCGGCGCCCGCTTCGACGCTGTTCGTCGATCACGGGGAGCTCGACACCGAGACTCCCAAGGACGCTCCGGAGCTGGCCGCGAAGGTGATTGCGGCCACCATCTACAAGGTCCAGAACGTCGCTTCACGACGGCTTGGCTACGTGCGCCTGGGGGGACGGATTCGTCGGGATCGCGAGCCGAGCTCGAAGGGACTGGGCTGCAAGGGTGACTGGTACCGGGTGTACCCGGTGGGTTATGCCTGCACCGACGATTTCACGACGGACCTCGAGGATCCGTTGATCCGGGCCGCCAGCAAACGCCCCGACCTGAGTAAGCCCCTGCCGTATCGATATGGTTTCGTGCGGGCAACGGCCCCCCAGTACCTGCGCATCCCCACGCGCGCGGAGCAGGACAAGAGCGAATTCAAGCTAGAGGAGCATCTGGCGTGGTATCGCCAGAACCGCGCCGAGGTCCAGCAAGTCCAGCTGGGCGCCAATGACGTGGCGCTGGACGCTCGGGGGTTGCCCTGGCCAGGCAACAAGCTCGAACCAGCTCGGCTCTCCACGGCTCTGAGTCTGAACGAGCTATTGGGTGCCGATGGGCCCCAGGATCGGATCCCGTTCTGGTTGGCCGACGGCAAACGGCACATCCCCAACGTTTCCGGGTTCGACGTGCCCGAGTACGCGGTCTTTGCGGATCGAGTGCGGCGCAAGACCGGTCTGAGCCTGGTCGATGCGTTCATGACCCGGAGCGATGGTCTGGAGCGTCGTTTTGCGGTCACCGTCGATCTGAGGTTGATCCCAGCCACCAAGATCAAGCCCGACACGGGCTCACCATTCCACGGCATCGCGCTCAACGAGAAGGTCCCGCTCCCGGTGGCCTGGGTCTTGGTGCAAGACGCCCAGAGCTACGAACTGATTCGCGACCGGGATGCGGTCCGCGCCGTAGAGCCGATCCCCAAACGTGTTATCGTCCCACTCTCCGGCAGCGCGCGGATCAAGGCCGGATCGCGCTATTATCAAACGGCCAAGGACAAGACTCGCTGGTTGCGCGCTGACCAGCTCGGCATCGTGGCATCGCCTCCGGCGTGGCCCGAGCCGGCCCAGAAGGGACAAAAGTGGATCGACGTCTCTCTGCGCCAACAGACCCTGGTCCTGTACGAGGGCAAGATGCCGGTTTACGCGACGCTGGTGTCGACGGGGCGGGACCGCCTGGGCGACCCCAAGACATCGCTGGCCACACCGCAAGGATCCTTCCGAATACGCAGCAAGCACTTGGCGGCGGCCATGGACTCGCAGGAGAACTCCAGTGTGGCCGGAGGCACCCGTGCCAACACCGCTTCCACCGCCAACGATGAACAGACCGAAGCCACGCGCACGCGGTTGCTGGCGGCGGAACGAGCCGGCGAGACACTGGACCAGGAGGATCAGCGGCGCCTAGCCAATATCAAGAAGGGCAGGGATCCCGAGTACGGTGTGACGCGGCGACGAGGCTCGGCCGGGTTCGAGTTGCGCGACGTCCCGTGGATCCAGTACTTCGCCTCGGGGTATGCGCTGCATGGGGCCTACTGGCACGACGTCTTCGGGATCCCGCGGAGTCACGGCTGCATCAATCTGGCTCCCGTCGACGCGCGCTTCGTGTTCCTGTGGACCGATCCGCCGTTGCCGGAGGGTTGGCACGGGATCAACGTTGGCGAGGAAATGGGGGAGGGCACACCCGTCATCGTCCGCGAATGAACCCGACGTCCGGACAGCGACCTGACAGAGCATTGCAGGTGCGCTATCCATCGGACATGGGCGTCTTGCGCCTGCGAGTATTCGGCTTTCCGACCCAGATCCTTCCGGGCTTCTGGTTTGTCGGGCTGGCTCTCGTGGCGCTGGTCGAGGGGGGGTGGGCCACTCGGTTGCTGCTGGTGGGGGTGTTGCTGCTCTCCCTTTTGACCCACGAATTGGGGCATGCCTTCTTGGCGCGACGGGCCGGACAGGAACCGGTCATCGTGATCCGTGCCTTCGGCGGTGTCACGACCTGGGTCCCCTTGCATCCCGTGACCCGTCGGACGGCGATCCTGATAACCCTCGCTGGCCCCGGCGCGGGGCTGCTCTTGGCGGCCGGGTGCTTTGGGCTGCTGCAGAGCCTTCCTCAGGCCTGGCTCGACGCGAGGTTTGGAATCACGTTAGCTAATCTTCTGGCCTGGCTGGTCCAGATCAACGGATTTTGGAGCGTCATCAATCTGTTACCGGTCTTGCCCTTCGACGGCGGACAGGTACTGGCCGTGGCTTTGGGCCCCGACCGACGCCGCCTGGCGGCGGGCATCTCCATGGTGGTGGGATTGGTGGCGGCGATTTGGCTGTGGTTCCTCAGGATGCCCATCGCCGCAGCGGTGTTCGGCGTATCGGGGGTGCTCCAGTTCTTGTCAGCGGAGCGTCGGGAGGTGGAGCCGGGTCCGATCCCGGAGGCGGAGCTGGATGGGTGGCTCCGTCAGGCCCGAAGTGCCTTGGACGAGGGTGATATCCTGCGGGCAGAGAAGCTGGCCCGAGGCGTTGCCAGTCTGCCAGCACCGGCTGAGAAACGACGGGCCGCGTACGAGCTTATGGTCTGGGTGGCTCTGGCTCGCAACGATCTGCCGGAGGCACGGCATGGTCTGCGCGCTTTGTTGCCGGGTCCCATCGATCCGCTCCTGCAGGCCGCAGTCCTGGAGGCCGATGGTGATCCGGAGCGTGCCGCGGCTTGTCTGCGCCAAGCCCGCCAATCGGGAGATCTGCGCCCTCAGGTGACCGCATCCCTGGTGCGTGTGCTGCTGGCGCTAGGGCGCGTCGGGGAAGCCGGACACGCCACGCTCGGGATCGTCAAGGAAGTGCCTGCCGCAGACGTTCGCCAGGTCTTTGGCCAGGTCCGCGACGACAACCAACCGGAGTTGGCGGCCCAGATTGCTGGTGCTCTGTTCGAGGTGACGGGGGATCCCAGCGACGCGCTGGACTCGGCGCGCGCCTATCTGGCCGCCCTCAGCGAAGACCAGGCTCTTTCGGTCCTGGAACGCGCGGTGGCGGGTGGGTACGACCGACAGCGCCTGATCGCGGATCCCAGCTTCGAGTCTTTGCGCAGCCAACCGCGTTTTCGGATCCTGCTCGGTGAGCTCGGCCTGGAGCAGGGCTAGTCAGGGCTCCGCCTCCGACGCGGAGCGGCTCAGGGGTATGGGGATCCACAGGACTCGCGCCTTGGTGTTTTCTCCGTCGCGCGTGTAGCCGGCCAGGCCGAACAGCACGTTCCAGAAATGCCCACCCGGTGATTCACCGTAGGAGAAGAGCGGGAAGATGTGGACCTGCCAGTCGAGCCCTCGGGTGAGCTTCTTCTCGCCGTAATACACGTTGCCCACCAGCTGGGTCACGCTGGAGAGGTCGCTGAAGCGCCAGTAGAAGGGGAAGGCGACGGTGGCGCGGCTCTCGGTGCCCGCGAAATCGAAGAACACCGGCGCGACCACGGTGTGCGACTGCTTGGCGTCGCGGCCGAGGTAGAGGATGGGGTGGATGTTGGTGGTCCAGCCCGTCAGATCGTGGGTGTGCTGGAAGAATGGCGTGATCCAAGTGGTCTCACTGATTGAATAGCGCTCCGAGTGAGCCCAGAAGGGGAAGAAGGCCTGGGTGGACTCGCGGGGGCTGGTTCGCGAGTACAAGAAGGGAAACAGCAGGTGCTGATCGAGATGGATGTCCGGATCCTGATAGTGCCAATAAAAGGGCGTTATCATGTCGAGGGACGTGCGGCCTCGGTGGCGGGCGTAGCCCCAGGTCACGAAGGTTCGCGCCCCATCCTCGGCGTTGGCCAAGAGGAACAGGGGATTGGCGAATAGCCACGCGTTACCTTCATGACCCCAGTGGTAGAAGGGGAAGACCGTGGTGTGTCGGCCTCCATTGGGTCGCCACAGCGACCAGTACATGGGCAGAACGTGGAGCAGATCTCGCTTCTGCGTGTGGGAGCGATAGTACGGCCCCCAGATGTTGACGTAGGACAGATCCCGGTCGTTGTACGAGTAGTAGTGAACCAGTGGGGGGATGAGCTCGTACAGGTGGTCCCGGTTCTGACCGAAGAAGTAGAAGGGAACGAGTCCCAGATCGATATCTTCCGCGGTGCGGGTGTCGCAGTGCCGACCCCCGCGGAAGGAACAGAAGCCGGGTCCCACCAGGTTGAATCCGCCCTCCGCGTCGCGATGGTCATAGTAGAGTAGCGGAGGAACCAGCGTGTAGCCGCCATCCTTGCGGTGGCCGCGGAACCACAGAGGGGCCAGCCACCGATCACTCTCGTCGGGCGTCTTGCGGTCGACGAAGGGCCCGACCACCGTGGTTCGGGAGCGCGCAACCCGGTCCCGCCAGTTGTAGAACAGCGGAAACAGGACGTCGTCGGCCCGCTCGGCGCTACGCCGATGGTAATAGAACAGGCCATACAGGGAGGCATCGTCCCGTACCTCGGGGCGGGTCCGTGAAGGCTGCTCGCGGTGAACCCACAGGGGCGGCAGGGTCATCTGGTAGCCGTAGCCACCGCTCTGCTCAGAGTAGTAGACCCCGTAGAAACGGCGTAGGGTTTCGGGTTTGCGACCGAGCTCCTGCTCCTCCAACGCCAGGTTGCTACCGATCTTCTCCGCGACGCTCGGGGGAATCGTCAAGGGATCATCGGGGAGGGTTGGTTCGTTGCCGCTGCCCAGTACGGCGTCCCCAGCCCCCGGTGCCGCGTGAGTCTCCGGTTCGTCACTGGGCTTCTTGGGGGCTGGCTTCTTCTTGCCGGGGGGTTGGGAGGGTCCCCCCATGGGCATCATGCCTCCACCGTACGGGTCCATGCCCATCTGGGCGTGGGCTGGACTGGCCAGGCAGGCGAGCCCCACCACCAGCCACGCCCCTCGGGTCCCCCGGGGGCTCATGAAAGCGTCTCGCTTTCGGCGAGGGTGCGAGATGCGGTGCACAACTCGCCCAGCAGCGCGTCGAACGGCACGTTGCGTTGGGTGTGTGCCGAGAGGTCCTTCACCGTGGCCTGCCCGGTTTCGAGTTCCGCATCACCGAGTACCACCGCCCAACGGGCCCCCAAGGCATTGGCACGTCGAAGCTGGCTCTTGAGCGACGCGCCCCGACCGTCGATCTCGGCGCGCACGTTGCGGGCCCGGAGCTCACGCGCCCAACCCAGTGCCATTCGGATGGGTTCGGCCCCCAACGGGCAGATGTAGCAAAAAGCCGATGGGGGTTGGGGGACATCGGGCAACGACAGAAGGACCCGTTCGATGCCAAGGGCGAAGCCGATGGCGGGCACGTTGGGGCCGCCCAGCTCGTGCACCATGCTGTCGTAGCGACCTCCGCCGGCAACGGCGTTCTGGGCCCCGAGCTCCGAGGAGGGAAGGTTGATCTCGAACAGAGTCCGGTTGTAGTAGTCTAGGCCGCGCACCAGCCTTGGATCGACCGAGTAGGACAAACCCAGGGCGTCCAGGGCGCCCAGCAAACCCTGGTAGTGAGCGCGGTCCGACTCGGTCAACAGATCCAGCACCGAGGGGGCCCCGGCGGCGACCTCCTGGTCCCTGGGATCTTTGGAGTCCAGGATGCGCAGGGGATTGGCGCCGAGGCGTGCCTGAGCGTGCTCACTTAGCTTGGAAGCGACGGGGGTGAAATAGGAAAGCAACGCAGCGCGGTACCGCTCGCGGGTCTCGGAGCCTCCCAGACTGTTGATACGCAGCGTGACTGGGGGAAGTCCGAGTCGCCCGAAGAAGTCCATGACCAGGGCAATGACCTCGGCGTCGACGACCGGTCCAGGATCCCCGTAAACCTCGCAGCCGGCTTGATGGAACTGCCGGTAGCGTCCCCGCTGGGGGCGCTCGGCGCGGAACATCGGGCCCAGATAGTAGAGCCGGCTGATGGGTTCCTTGGTGTGCAGGGCGTGCTCGACGTAGGCTCGCGCGACACCGGCCGTTCCCTCCGGGCGCAACGCGAGCGATTCGTCGTGCCGGACGAAGGTGTACATCTCCTTCTCGACGACGTCGGTCTGCTCCCCAATCGAACGGACGAACAGGTCGGTCGGTTCGACGATGGGGGAACGGATCTCTTGAAAGCCGTACAGCCCAGCGACTTGCCGAAAGACGGACTCCAGTCGCTGCCAGCGCCAGGCCTGCTCGGGCAGGATATCGCTCATCCCCTTTACTGCGCGATACGGCATGAGGCTTCTACGAGGAGGTCGAGTCCAGACAAGGCCGACCGCGCTTATGCGCGCCAGTGCGCCTCCGGTCAAGGTCGAGCGCGTGTTCGCCCGACCGCGGCGCCTCGTGCTAGGCCAGGAACCGTGCGCGCCTGCGGCATCGATTTGGGAGGACGACGAGTGGGAGTGGCTGTCGCCGACGAGCTTGGCCTAATGGCCCACCCGAGGCCCTTCCTGGAAGGCTCCGACCCCGGCCAATTGGTCGAGCGCCTGGTGGCTCTGGCCAGGGAAGAAGACATCGGGGTGTTCGTCGTGGGACTGCCGCGAACCCTTGACGGTCGAGAGGGACCGCCGGCCCGTCGGGCGCGGCGCTTCGCCGAACGCCTGCACCAGCGCTCGAAGTGTCCGGTGGTCTTGTTGGACGAGCGCCTGACCACCCGCGAAGCGCACGAGCGGCTGACGGCCTCGGGGCTCGATGCCAGGCAGCGCCGCACCCGTGTCGACAGCGCCTCGGCTGCCTTGCTCCTGCAGGCTTACCTGGACCACCGGAGGACGCGTTGACCTCCCGCAGTCCGCGGCGAGCGAGTTCGGCCGGGAAACGTCGCGGCAGAAGCCCTCGGCGATTCCGCAAGGCGGCGCTGTTGCTGGGGCCGTTGGCGCTGCTCGTCGGTGCCCTTGGCGTGCTCGGCCTCGTCCTTTCCGTGTGGTCGAGGCGGCCCGGACCCCACCATGGCCGTCGTATTGCCCTGGAGTGGCCCGTCGGGCTGGACAGTGCGCAGGCCAGCCGTCTGTTGGCGGAGAGGGGGATAGTGGACAGCGAGTACCTGATGCGTCTCTACATCCTGACGCTGGGTCGTGTTGGCAAACCCTGGCCAGGAGCGCATCTTCTCGCTGACCGGTCCACGCCGCGGGAGCTGCTAGCCCAGCTGGCCCGCCTCCCGAGCCGGGCGCGTGTGTCCGTGCTGATTCCGGAGGGCTTCGATCATGCTCGGCTCGCCCGGCGCCTCGAAGAGCAAGGGGTGTGTTCGTCGGCATCCTTTCTTCGCACGGTATGGGACAAGGGCCGGCTGGGGCGACTGGGGATCCGAGGCCCTAGCGCCGAGGGCTATCTGTTCCCAGCAACCTATGAGCTGTTCATCGATTCCGCTCCGGAGGCCCTGTTGGATCGGTTCGTCGCCGAGACGCGAACGCGATTGCGCAAGCTGGCCTCCCGGAGCGACCGGAACCTGGCGCAGCAGCTGGCCGAACGAAGAAACTGGGGCGAACACGAGATCCTGACCCTGGCGTCCATGATCGAGAAGGAGGCGGCCGTCGACGATGAGCGCCCCATCATCGCCAGCGTGTTTTTTAATCGATTGGACAATCCGGCGTTCAGACCGGTGCGGATGCTGCAGTCAGATCCTACCGCAGCCTACGGCTGCCTGGTCGACGTGGAGAGAACCATCCCAAGCTGTCGCGTGCCCAGTCATCGGGTCACACCCGAGATGCTGCGGGACGCGTCGAATCCGTACAACACGTACCGTCATGCGGGGCTGCCCCCGGGTCCGGTCTGCAGCCCGGGGGAGGCCTCGCTGTTGGCCGTCCTTGCCCCGTCTGCAACCGATTTCCTGTACTTCGTGGCCGACGGCAAGGGACGACACCATTTCAGCAGCACCTTCGATGGCCACCAGCGGGCGGTGGCGGGGGCTGTCGAGTAGCCCTTTTCAAGCCCCCCTGACTCGCGCTAGCAAGGTTCCGCGATGAACTCACTATCACTGGCTGCCAATGCGTTGCGTTTCCTCTGTGTTGACGGGGTTGAACAGGCCAAAAGTGGCCATCCCGGCGCCCCCATGGGGCTATCCGAGATCGCCACCGTGGTGTTCACCAAGTTCCTTCGCTTCGACCCCGCCGTGCCGAACTGGCCGAATCGGGATCGATTCGTCCTATCCTGCGGGCATGCCTCGATGCTCCTTTACTCGGTACTGCACCTGGCGGGCTACCGCGTGACGCTGGACGATCTCAAGAGCTTCCGTCAGTGGGGCTCGCGAACGCCGGGGCACCCTGAGCATGGATGGACGGAGGGGGTGGAGACCACCTCCGGTCCCCTGGGCCAGGGTTTCGCCAACGCGGTGGGGATGGCGCTGGCTGCCAAGATGGCACAGGCTCGTTTTGGCGACGGCTCCGGGGCCCTCATCGACTATCGGGTCTTCGTGTTGGCCAGCGACGGGGACCTCATGGAAGGCGTGACCGGCGAGGCAGCCAGCCTGGCCGGTCACTGGGGGCTCGACAACCTGGTGGTCGTCTACGACGACAATGGGATCACCATCGACGGCAGCACCGAGCTCGCGTTGAGCGAGAACGTTCCGGCGCTGTTCGAGGCACGCGGATGGTCCGTCGAGCGCGTCGACGGTCACGACATCGATGCGGTACAAGGCGCCCTTTCTCGAGCCACCGTTCAGGCCCAAAAGCCCCACTTGATCGTGGCCAAGACCCAGATTGGCCATGGCGCACCCAACAAGCAGAATCGGTCCGTTTGCCACGGGTCACCCTTGGGCGCTGCGGAGGCAACCCTGGCCAAGCAGGCTGCGGGATGGCCCCTCACGCCGACCTTCCATGTTCCCGCCGAGGCCTATGGACCATTCCGGGAGCGTGCCGAACAAGGCCGGCAGATGAGGGTCGCATGGGAGGCCCGCGTGGCCGCCCTACCTGATGACATGAGGAGCGCGTGGCAACGCCAGCTCGATCGCAACCCGCCCCCGGATCTGTTGGCGAAGCTGCTGGAGGCAGCCAAGGGCCCGACTGACGCCACCCGCAAGCTCTCGCAGCGCATCGAGAAGAAGGTGGCGGAGCTCCTTCCCCGGTTGGTGGGAGGCTCGGCCGACCTCGACGCGTCGGTCATGACGGCGTTGCCCGACACCGGATACGTCAGCCGGGATTCGTTCCAGGGTCGCAACATCCATTTCGGGATCCGGGAACACGCCATGGGTTCCATCGCCAATGGCCTCGCCCTGAGCGGGATGTTCTTGCCCTTCACCGGAACGTTCCACGTCTTCTCCGACTACATGCGTCCCCCGGTTCGTTTGGCTGCCTTGATGGAGCAGCAGGTCCTTTTTATCTTCACCCATGACTCAATCTACGTGGGTGAGGACGGCCCCACCCATCAACCCATCGAGCAGACCGCGAGCCTGCGTCTGATCCCCAATGTGCACGTGGTTCGTCCCGCGGATGCCCAGGAGTGTGCAGCGGTCTGGGCCTACGCCGTGACACGACAGAAGGGTCCCACCGTCTTCGTTCTGACGCGGCAGACGCTCCCCGAGCTGCAACGCCCCCAGGGTTTCGAGCCCAGCCTCATGCTGCGAGGGGCGTATGTTCTGAGCCCCGCGCCAAAGCCGGAGCTGGTGTTGGTTGCGACGGGGAGCGAGGTCGGACTCGCGGTCGATGCGGCCAAGCTCCTCAGCCAGGAGGGGCGTCGGATTGCCGTCGTCTCTGCCCCCTGCTGGGAGGCTTTCCAGGCTCAGTCCGAGGAGTACAAGGCCCAGGTACTGCCACCCGGTATACCCCGAATCGTTCTGGAGCTGGGCGTGACCTCCCCTTGGCAGGGCGTGGTGCAGCCGAATGGAATGGTGATTGGGCTGGATCGCTTCGGTGCGTCGGCGCCCTTCGAGCGACTGCAAAAGGAATTCGGTTTCGACGCAGCTCAAGTCGCGGAACAGATTCGCCGGTTCTTGAGCGGCCGCGCGTCCTGAGTCCAGGGCTATGAACACCACGTTCGTGCGCGCGCTGCTGATCGTCCTGGGTCTGGCCATCCTGCTGCTGGGGGCCGAGTTCCTGTACGAATGGCACGTGTCGCACGGCGCGGTGGAGGTTCTGCTCGGCTGGTCGGGGGTCAACAACGCCAAGCTGGTCGATCTGTTGAGTCCACTGGCACGCGCCTACAACAACATCCTGGCGATGTTGCTGGCCACCATCGGTCTGGCCATCCCGCTGACGGCGAACATGCACACTCCGAAGCTCATCGACATGTTCCTGCGGGATCGGCTGAACCAGGTCGTCCTTTTCGCCATGGCTCTCGGTGCGGCGCATGTCCTGTGGGTGGCCACGCTGATTGGGCCTGACGTGGTTCCCGCCCTTTCGTTGCGCCTGGCCCTGTACGGGGCGCTTTTCGGGTGGATCCTGCTCATCCCGTACTTCTTCTACGTGGTGCGCTTCCTGGATCCGTCCAACATCCTTTCGCGCCTTACGGCCGAGGTCAACCGGACCTATCAAGCCGTGGCGGACGGGAAGTGCCCGCCCGAGGAGGCGCGAAGAAGGGTCGAGGGGCGTCTTGCCGAGATCGGCACCATCACCCTCAAGAGCCTGGATCGGGCGGATCGGGGGGTGGCGCTGGAGGGGATCTGGGCCATCAAGGAACTGGTGGAATCCTACGGGTTGGCGAAACCCAACCTGCCGGCGCAATGGTTCGCCGTGACGCGCCGAGATTTCGTTGGGTTCAGCGCAGAAGCCCTGGAGATCGTCAACGAAGACCACACCTGGTTCGAGATGAAGGCCTTGGCGCAAGCGCAGCTGGCGTATCACCAGTCATTGATCAAGGCGCCCGACGTGGTGTCCAGCATCAGCGACGCGCTGCGGCTCATCGCCCTCTCGGCATCGCGACGCGGGGATCGGCCGGTCTTGGAGCTGGTCATACGCACCGTCAACAGCTCGCTGCGGGAATCGATCAAGCGCCGCGACGTACGCAGCATCTACGATATCTTCTACAACTACCGGCTGTTGGCCAGGGACATCAGGGACCAGCCAGAGATCCTGGTGGCGATCGCTCGGTACTTCCGCATCTATGCCGATGCGGCAGCGGCGGCAGGCCTTGAGTTCATCGCGCAGGTCGCGGCCTTCGACCTGGGCTACATCGTGCGGCGCGCCAAGGAGGTCGACAGTCCCGCGGTTTCGACGGTCCTGGACGAAGCGTTGTCGATCCCACACACCACTGCCCAAGGCAGAAGGCCATTGATCGTCAAGGCGAAGTTGATGCTGGGGGGGTTCTTCCACGAACACGGCGCGAAGGATTTGGGCGAGCGGGTCCAACGAGGGCTCGCCGACGTTCCGGAATCCGAGCTGGTTGCGGCGGAGGCGGAGCTCCTGCAGGCGGAGCGCATCTTCTTCGAAGTCACCGACCGGCAGGTCAACTTCGAGTATCTGGCTCCGGAGCGCCGCGAGCACGTACGGGCCTTCGTGCAGAGCGTCGTCGAGTCCAAACGTTCCGCTGCTGGCGAGGGCTGACCGGCCCGGCACCCGGCAGTGACCCGGTAGTCGAAGGTGTCGCGTTGGGCCAAAAAAGATGGCTTGGAACGGGACTGTCGCGGCCGGCGCGGCCAGGATCCGAGCGTGATCGTTGCCCGAAAATTGCCGGACTGTCGCGTCGCGGCTATGAAAGGAGCCCGAAGGAAGGCATCACGCTGTCACTCCCTCTGGTCCTCACTCCTCACCCCCATGTTCGGGTGGAGCCGACGGTGCTGGGCGGTAGCCCGTACGTGGCGGGCTCGCGCGTGCCGGTGCGGCGCCTTTGGGCTTTCTACCGAGACGGAACGCGCATCGAGAACATCCTCAAGCGGTTTCCCCAATTGGGTCCCGCCAAGATCTTCGACGCACTCGCCTTTGCCCTGGACAACCCCGAGGTCCTGCAGGCCGACATCGATCGGGAGCACGATTTCTTGGCACGCGCCGGGCAAGCCGCGCCCCGGAGTGTCTCCCAGGCCCAGCAGGTTGCGTTGCCGTTCGAGGTCGGCTCCGGCGGCACGGGTAGCTCTCGGTAATGAGGGGGATTGTCTTCGCGGGTGGCACTGGCTCGCGGCTCGATCCGCTCACTCGAGTGGTATCGAAGCAACTTCTGCCCGTGTACGACAAACCGCTCGTCTACTATCCCCTGACCGTGCTGATGCTGGCCGGGATTCGCGAGATCCTCCTGGTTTCGAGCCCCGAGCACGTCTCGCTTTTCGACGCGCTGTTGGGGGACGGTAGCCAGTGGGGGATCTCGGTTCGCCATGCAACCCAGGCCTCGCCGCGGGGCGTGGCCGAAGCATTTCGGATTGGCCAACGCTTCATCGACGACCATTCGGTGGCCCTGATCCTGGGGGACAACCTGTTCCTCGGCACCGGGTTGGCGCCCCTGCTGAAAGAGGCTCGACAAGCTCCCGAGTCGGCGCGGCTCTTCTGTTCTGTCGTCAAGGAGCCAGAGCGCTACGGGGTCGTGGAACTCGACGAAGCGGGCAGCCCGGTCAGGATCGTGGAGAAGCCGCGTGCTCCCACCAGCAGCCTGGCTGTCACCGGGCTCTATCTGTATGACGCCTCGGTGGTTGAGCACGCCGCACAGCTTGCTCCTTCGGCGCGCGGAGAGCTCGAGATCACCGATCTGAACAATCGGTACCTCATGCAAGGCAAGGCTTCGATTCGGCCACTGCCACCCGGCATGACCTGGATTGACGCGGGGACTCCGGATAGCCTGCTCGAAGCAGGGCAGCAGGTGGCCTCTTTGACCAGGCGGGAGGGGCGCCCCGTAGCCGGGCCAGAAGAAGTGGCGTTCCGGCAAGGCTTCATCGACCAAAACCAGCTGCTGGTCCTGGCTGCACAGTCCAAGAACCCGGAGTTCGCCGGTTACTTGCGACGCCTGGCGGAGGATGCCGAACGCCTCACCTGGCCATCCGGGGCGCGCGGATGAGGATCGAGGCGCTGCCCCTGGCCGGCCTGGTCGGGATCCACCCCGACGTGCACCATGACCCGCGCGGGCTGGTGGTCGAATTCTATCAACAGGGTCGATACCAGGCGGCGGGCATCACCCCTCCGATCACGCAGATCAACAGGACCCGTTCGGTGCAAGGGGTGCTTCGCGGCTTGCACTGGCAACAGCCTCCCGGTCAGGCCAAGCTGTTCAGTGTGGTGACGGGGACGGTATACGATGTCTGGGTGGATCTGCGCCAAGGTTCAGTCTCGTGCGCCCAGTGGTACGGTCTGTGGTTGGACGGCGAACAGGGCACTCAGGTCTACGCCCCGGAGGGTTTCGCGCACGGGTTCTGCGTAACCAGTCCAACCGCCGATGTTGTCTACGCCCTGTCGCGTCCCTACGATCCCCACACAGAGAGAACCCTGCGCTTCGACGATCCAGCGCTGGGCATCCCCTGGCCGGTGCAGAACCCGGTCCTTTCGGACCGAGATCGTCGGGGAGAACCCCTGAAGGACTGTCTAAAGGACTGGGGGGCCAAGGGATGACCGCCAGGGATCCGGGCAACCTGTTGATCACCGGCGGTTGTGGCTTTCTGGGCTCGGCATTGGTGAGGCACGTGCTCACGGCGGGAAGGGCGCCGGGCAAGGTCGTCAACCTGGACCGGCTCACCTACGCCGGACGTATCGACAATCTGGGGGACTTCCAGTCTGACCCTCGGCATCTGTTCGTGCAGGGAGACGTCGCGGACACCGCGCTGGTCGCCCATCTCTTGGATCGCCACGAGATCCATACCGTCGTCCACCTGGCAGCGGAGACCCACGTCGACCGCAGCATCAAGGATCCGATCCCCTTCGTGACCACCAACCTGGTGGGCACGGCCGGTCTGCTGGAGGCGCTGCGCACCAGGCCGTCGGTCCACCTGCATCAGGTCTCGACCGACGAGGTATTTGGATCCTCTTGCCACCAGCAAGGGGACGACGAATCCCGGCCCTATCGTCCCAGCTCGCCCTACGCTGCCACCAAGGCGGGCGCGGACCACCTGGTTTCTGCCTATGCCCGCACCTACGGCCTGTCCCACTGCATCTCGTATGGAACCAACAGCTACGGCCCTTGCCAGGTTCCCGAGAAGCTGATTCCCCTGGCCATTCTGCGTTGGCTGGGGGAGGGGGAGGTGCCGTTGTATGGGGATGGCAACCATCGCAGGAACTGGTTGTACGTCGAGGACCACGCTGATGCCCTGTGGCGGCTGGTGTTGGGGGGAACCAGTGGTTGCCGCTACGGTGTTCCGGGAATGGCCGAACGAACGAATCGAGAGTTGCTCGAAGAGCTGGCCCGGGCGATTGCCACCGTGACCGGCCAAGAAATGGGGCAGTTGCTGAGACGAATCGTGTGCGGTTCGGACCGTCCCGGTCACGATCGGGGCTATGCGGTGGATGGCAGCGGCCTAAGGGACGAGCTGGGCTGGAGTCCGCGTTGGGACCTGCCCGAGGGGCTGCTGGCGACCGTGCGCTGGTACCGAGACCACCCCGTCTGGGTTAGGGATGCGCGGCTGTAGCTGGACACGGAGGCTTGGTTTCTAGGTTCTCGTTGGGGTCCGTTGAAGCTCGGCCAACAGTGCCACCGTCTCCTCGGTCTCGGCGACGACGCCATGCAAATCGCCGAGGGTCAAGGCCGGTCGGGGACGGAACCGACGGCGGGCGGCGATGAACCGATACGCGGCGTCAAGGATCCGCATCGACAGATCCGGGTCCTGTTCCGCCGAGGCAACCAGGGCGTCCAATGCCGCATCGGCCCGATCGGGGTCGTGGCACACCAGCAGGGCATCACAGCCAGCCCGCACGGCTTCGACGGCCACATCCTCGATGCGCCGGTCGCCAAGGACGGCACGCATCTCCAGATCGTCGCTGAACAAAACCCCCTCGAACCCGAGCTGTTGGCGCAGCAGCGTCGTGCAAATGGAGGAGCTCAGCGTCGCCACCACCCCCGAT
Source organism: uncultured Polyangiaceae bacterium (assembly GCA_964648165.1). Lineage (GTDB taxonomy): Bacteria > Myxococcota_A > Polyangia > Polyangiales > Polyangiaceae > FEN-1139. The sequence continues at coordinate 21,580 of CAZYKT010000011.1, forward strand.
GCATCCAAACTGGGGAAGGATACATGGGCGGTCATGAACCCTGCGACGCGGGCGGCTGCAGCCTCCCGGAAGGGCAGCAACTCGATCCGGGACAGTCGGTCCCAATCATGCTTCACGACCGGTACGGCAACGTGACTGTCTAGCTCAGTGTCGCCATGCCCCGGGAAATGCTTACCGCAGGCCATGAGCCCCTGGTCCTGCAACCCCTTGGCGAAGGCGAGTCCAAACTGAGCCACCTTGAGCGGATCCCCTGAGAAGCTGCGATCCCCGATGACAGGGCTGTCAGGTCGGGTGTCAACGTCCAACACCGGGGCGAAATCACAGCTCAGACCGATCGCTCCCAACTGACGAGCCAGAAGGCTGGCGGCTCGATACACGAGCTCGGGAGCGTTCGTGGCGCCGAGGCTCCGCGCAGACGGCAGTCGCAACACCGGAGCACCAAAACGCCGGACGCGCCCGCCCTCCTGATCCACGCCCAGAAGCGGCGGGATCTCCGAGGGAGTCAGCTCGAGGACCTGACGACACAGCTCCCACGCGCCGCTCGGATCGGTCAGATTTCTGGCGAAAAGGATCACTCCGCCTCGAAGCCCCGCCTCGAGGTGAGCGCGCAGACGGTCCGGCACCGACGGTCCGTCGAACCCAACGACCAGAAGCTGACCGCACAACTGGGGAAGACTGAGCCGGGCAACCGACTCCATGCCGGGCGGAGGGGGCCCCAGGCTGGTCATGAGGGTTCACCGTCAGGCCGATCCACGCCAAAGAGCAGGTGCGAGGACGGCATATCCACCTCCGGCTACATGGTGACGATGGGATCTGGTGTTTGACCAAGCAGCAGGGCCCGAGCGGCACCCACCAAGTAGATGGAGCCGGTGACCACGACGATGCCCTGGCTGCGCACCAGCGAACGAGCCCGTTCCAAGGCCTGGGCAACGCTGGAGGCGATCTCACCGGGCAACACCTCCTGATAGAGCTGTGGGTCGGCTGCCCCCTCGGAGACCGGGGGGGCCACGTAAACACGGTGAGCGGCTGCCTGCTCCAGGCGACGCAGCATGGCTCGCCAGTTCTTCCGGGCCAGTGTCCCAAAGACCAACGCCACTTCGCGTCGCGACTCGATCTCCCCGAGAAGCCCCGGTTCCAGCAGGTGAGAGAGGGTCACGGCGCCGTCGGGGTTGTGCGCGCAGTCGAGCAGCGTCAATTCACGACCGTTCCGGTGCAACAGCTCGTTGCGCGCCGGCCACTGCGCGGCCTCGATGCCCCGGCACATGGACTCGGGAGAGAACCCCAGTTCTCGGGCAACCGTCGTGGCGACCGCGAGGTTCGTGCCGAGCATGGCCGTTCTCGGGTAGGCCAGGGGACGGCCCGGGACCGGCTCGGGGCTGCCCAGCTCAAGGAGCTCCGCCCCCACCTCGGCGGCGCGAGCCACCACCACTGCCAACGCGTCTGGATGGAGGCGTCCGCACGCCACCTTGGAGCCGGCCTTGATGATGCCGGCCTTTTCCCTGGCGATTTCGGTGAGCGAGTGACCCAGCTCCTTGGTGTGATCGAACGCGATGCGCGTAATGGCGGCCACGCGGGGTGGCCCAATGACATTGGTGGCGTCGAGTCGGCCACCAAGACCCACTTCCAAGACTGCCAGTTCCACACCGGCTTGACGAAAGGCCAAGAACGCCGCAACGGTTGCCACCTCGAAGAACGTCAGATCTGGACCGGCGTCGAGGGCCTGAGCCAACAGCTCGCCCAGCACCTCCTCGGGCACGGGCGCGCCGTCCACCTGAATCCGCTCGTTGAAGTGGACCAGGTGGGGTGATGTGTACAGGCCCACCCGCTTCCCTGCCGCGCTGGCCATGGAGGCCAGAAATGAGCAAGTCGTTCCCTTGCCGTTGGTGCCCGCCACATGAACGGCCTGAAAGGCGCGCTCCGGGTTCCCCAGGCGAGCACAGGCGGCCTCGACGCGTGAAAGGCCCAACTGTTGCCCCTTTGCACCGCGGGCATACAACTGGGCGAGGATTTCGGGGTAATGGCTCACGTTGCTGCCCTCGCCAGATGGTCGAGGATACGACCGACAGTCTGCTTCATTTCGGCCCGGGGCACGACACAGTCGATCATGCCATGGTTCAGCAGGAACTCCGAACGCTGAAACCCGGGGGGGAGTCTGGTGCCGAGCGTGCTCTCGATGACCCGGGGGCCTGCGAAACCGATCAGGGCGTTCGGTTCCGCCAGGTTCACGTCCCCCAACAGCGCCGTACTGGCTGCCACGCCTCCCGTGGTGGGATGGGCACAGATGCTGATATAGGGCAGGCCTCGCTGCCGGAAACGAGCCAGGGCGGAAACGGCCTTGGCCATCTGCATCAGGCTGAGGATGCCTTCTTGCATCCGAGCGCCGCCGGAGGCGTGCAGAATGACGACCGGCAGGCCTGCGGCGTCGGCGCGCTCGAAGAGCTGGGTAATCCGTTCACCGACCACACTGCCCATGCTGCCCCCCATGAATCCGAACACGAAGCATCCGAAGGCCGTCCGCGTTCCCTGGATAGCTGCCGCACCAATCTCGATGGCCTCATCGCGCTGGGTCGAACGCCGGGACTTCTCCAGACGCGCCGAATAGGGGGTGCCGTCAAAAAACTTCAGCGGATCGGTGGGTTGGACGTCCTCGCCCCAGCGCTGCAAAAGGCCGTCTTCATCCAGCAGCAGCCTCATCCACGCCTCGGTCGCCATGGGGTGGTGGTAGCCGCAGCTTGGGCACACCTCCCATTGGGCTTTCAGCTGGGCTGCGGTGAGGACCAGCTGGCAGCTGGCACATTTGCGAAACACCCCCTCCCCGAGGGGGCGTCGGTCCTGTTGCCGAGGCTGTGCCGGCGTTTTTTCTGGCCAATTCACACAGAAGCTCGATGGGACCCCTGGGGAACAAACTCCCCAAGGACGGTTGAACATAGCCGAATGTGGTCGCTTCGGATCGGAGTTTCGCCCAGGACGGCCAACCCGGCATCCGGCCGGCCGCTTTCTTTGAGCTTGGTCAGAGCTGGGACCAGACTCAGCCCGATGCCACCGAGTCCCTCAGGCCGATTTGCCGATCCCCCAGCCGGTGCGACGCTGGTCGGACAAGAGAACCTGCTGGCGGAGGTGGCCGCAGCTGCTGCGCAATGCCTCAGGGGCGAGGTGACGGTCGTCACGCTCATGGGGCCAGCAGGCATTGGGAAGAGTCGTCTGGCCAAGGAAATCGCGCAACGCCTCTCCGGAACGCCCCAGGGATTCGCCTGGATCTACCTGGCCACATCGCGCAGTGGCCAAGGCAGCCATGGGTTGGTCGGGCGTCTGCTGCGTCATCGACTACGGATCACCGATGGAATGCCGCCAGAGCTGGCCAGGGTTCAGCTGGAGCAAGAGGTTTCGAGCATCTGGGGCCACCCGGACGTGGGCGACGTCTGTCATTTCTTGGGTCAGCTCGCTGATGTACCGGTGGCTGCCAGCTCCTTCGCGGATGCCGTGGCTTCCAACCCTGGAGAGGCCAACCTGGTGCGCCGCACCATCCTTCGGCATTTCTTGGAAGCCGATGCTGCCAAGGCTGCGATTGCGATCATCCTCGAGGACGTTCACGCCCTGGATGCGGACAGCTACGAGTTGGTGCGCTACCTGGTGGGCACCGCACAAGGGAGGATCCTGTTTCTGGTCACGGCGCGCCCCGATCTCCTGGTCAGGGAGCCGGTCTGGGCGGGCGTGCTTGGAAGCCGCCACCGGCTCCTCGAGATCCCCCCGCTCTCCGAAGGCGATGCGACCCTCCTGATGGAGCGATGGCTTTCTCCCTGTGTCGGCGGGCCTCCCGAGCCGCTGGTGGAGGCCTGCGTGGCCATGGCCAAGGGCAATCCCGGCCTGCTCGAGCACATGGTCCGCATCTTGCTGGACGCAGGGGTGCTGGAGGAAACCACTCCCGAGCCCGGTCGGCTCCTGGCCTTCCGTGTCCACATGGACCGCCTGGCGGGCGTGCGACTGCCCATGAGCGTCGACGACGTGGTGGCATCGCGGGTGGCGGCTCTCTCCGTCGAGGATCGGCGGGTGCTGGAACATGCCGCGAGCATGGGGAACGTCTTTCGACTCGAGGGGCTGGTCGCCCTGGATCGAGTCGACCGAATGGCGCCCGAGGTGTGGAGCCCCGAACAACGGCGGGATGCTGACACCATCCGCAGCATCCTGTTGGATCTGGAGCGCCGGGATTACGTCCTGGCCCTTCCCGGAACTAACGGTTCCGATGACGCCGAGTACGTGTTCCAGCAGCCCCTGGAGAGAGAAAAGATAGCGTCGCTCATCAGCCATTCTCGAGCCAGCCTCTACCACCGGGTCCTGGCCGAGTGGATGTCGCTGCAGGACGGCGTGGACAGCATCGAGGAGGTGGCCGGCACCCTGGCGCGCCATCTGGAAAAGGCGGGGTCGAGGGTACGGGCGGGGGTAGCCTACCTCCGGGCCGCGGATCTGGCCCGCAACGACTACACCTTCCGCAAGGCCTGCGACTACTACGGCAAGGGTTTGGAGCTGATCGGCGACGACTATGCTGCCTCCCGCCGAGTGGACGCCCTGCACAACTACGGGGACGTCCTGTGGGGCTTGGGGCAGACGGACGAGGCGTTGGCCGCGTTCCGGGAGATGCTGGGCTGCGCGTTTCGACACGGTCGGCTGGGCAAGGGAGGGGCCGCCCACAACCGCATGGGGCGCCTCTTTCGCGAGACCGGGCTGCTCGCCGAGGCCCGCCGTCATCTGGAGGCGGGTCGGGCGCTGTTCGAGGCGGTCGGGGACCAACGGGGCATCGCCTCCAGCCACGACGACATGGGCCAGCTTCTGTGGATCACCGGCGAATACGATCAGGCCCTCGAGCAGCTCAATCGCGGGCTGGCCATGCGCGAGAAGCTGGGTGACAAACGGTCGATCGCCCTGAGCCTGGACAACATCGGCTTGGTGTTCATGGACCACGGTGACGGGCGCAAGGCGCGCGAATCCTTCGATTCAGCACTGGCCCTGCGGCGCGAGATCGGCGACCGCACGGGCACCGCCGAGAGCCTGACCCATTTGGGTTGTCTGGCGCAGGATCGCAACGACTGGTCCCGGGCCCTGCACCTGTTCGAAGAGGCCTACCGACTGGTGCAGGACATCGGCGAGCGTAATCACCTGGCCGAGCTCTTGACGTTCATTGGGGCCACGCACTACCACCTGGGCAATGCGGACCGGGCTGTGCAGGTACTGGAGCAGGCCGAGAACCTGTGCGATGAGCTGGGTGACCGGTTGCACTTGGCCGAGGCCTTGCGGGCTTTGTCCAAGGCATTCCTGCTGCAAGGCGACCTGGGTCGCGCTCGGGAGAGCATCAAGCGCTCCGTCGACCTCTTCGGACAAGTGCGGGCCAAGCCCCATCTGGCCATCGCGCTAAGGACCCTGGCGGAGGTCACCGCCGCCGGTGCCTGGGGCCAGGGGCACGAGGACAGGGTGGTGGACTATTTCATGCGCTCCATCGTGATTTCCAAGGAAATCGGGAACGAGCTAGAGGTGGCGCGCAGCTATCGGGCCTTTGCGACGTTCGTGACTCAGTCCGGCCACTATCGGGACAACCCGGCCATCCTTCGGGAAGCGGAGACACTGGACGAAATGGCGGAGGGGATCTTCGAGCGCCATCGGGTCGAGCTGGAGAGCAATCAATGGGCAACCGAGGCGCCGATATCTGCCTTGGAACCGACTACTCACCCCGAGTGATCTCATAAGCCCGGATCTTCTTGTGCAGGTTGGTCCGCTCGACGCCCAACACCACCGCGGCTCGTGAGACGTTCCAGTCCAAGGCCGCCAAGGTCTGGACGATGTAGGCGCGCTCGGCCGCGTCACGAACCTCGCGCAGCGTGGGTTTGCCCTCTGGATCCGGGCTGGCGGGCGCTGACACCGAGCCGGGCACGGTGCGGTTCGAGACCGGCAACGCGGGTTCGTCGGAGAAGGGACTCTCGTGGGGATCCTCGGGTAGGTCCGCCACGGTGATGACGTCACTGGAAAGGATGGCGGCACGCTCCACGACGTTCTTCAACTCCCGCACGTTGCCCGGCCACATTCGGGACGCCAGGGTAGAAAGCACGCTCGGATCGATCTTCTTGGTTCTCAACCCGTTCTCGCGGCAAAACGCCACCACGAAGGATTCGGCGAGGATCGGGATGTCTTCGGAGCGGTCGCGCAGGGCTGGCACCCGCAGCGGGAACACGTCCAGTCGATAGCGCAGATCCTCGCGAAAGGTTCCCGCCTGGACGGCCCTGGAAAGATCCTTGTTGGTGGCGGCCAGCAGACGCACGTCCACGGTCAACACGTGTTCCGAACCCACGCGGACGACCTCCCCGTTCTGCAGGGCCCGCAGCACCTTGGCCTGGGCTGCCAGATCCATGTCGCCGATTTCGTCCAGAAAGAGGGTTCCTCCATGGGCCTGTTCGAAGAAGCCCCGTTTGCGCCCCTGAGCTCCGGTGAAGCTCCCCCGCTCGTGGCCGAACAGCTCGCTCTCGATCAACTCGCGGGGAATCGCCGCACAGTTGACCTTGACGAACGGACCGTCCTTGCGGGGACTGAGCCGATGGATGGCGCGACTGACCAGCTCCTTGCCGGTTCCGCTCTCCCCGGTGATCAGGACGCTGGCCCGGGTGGGAGCGACTTTGTCGATGGCCTGGTACAGCTTCTGCATCGGCAGGCTGGTCCCGATCATCTCGTATCGATTCTCGAGCTCGGCACGCATCTGCTCCACGGTTCGGGTCAGTCGTGCGGTGCGGATCGAGTTGTGGACGCTGACGATCACGCGCTCGCGGTTCAGCGGTTTCTCGAAGAAATCCGTGGCGCCCAACTTGATCGCATTGACGGCATCGTGAACGGTCGCATGCCCGCTGATCACGATCACGGGTAGATCTTTGATGACCTCATCGGCCCGGATCTGAGCCAAGGCGTCGAGCCCGCTCTGCCCAGGGAGCTTGAGATCGAAGATGGCCAGATCCACGGGCTGCTGGGGGGAGCGCAGCAGAACCAGTGCCTGTTCCGCAGACTCCGCCTCCAATACGCGGTAGCCTTCACCGGAAAGCACCATGGACAATGTGCGGCGGATGTTGCGCTCGTCGTCAACGACCAGCACCGTTGCAGGTTGAACGGGCTCGGGAGTCTCGTCGGCCATGCGACGAGTCTAATATACCCCCGTGCCAACGGTGGATTTCAGCGCAGAACCGGGGGTTCGGTCTGGGCTAGGAAGTTCTTCGACACCTCGGCGAAGGCGCTGGCCGGGTATTCGTCGAGCACCTTGGTGAAGGCCTGGCGGGCTTCGTCGTGCCGTTTCATCTTGAGATAGGTCTCCCCGAGAAGGACCAGTGCCTCGGGTTGGAGGCCGGAATCTGGATAATTGTCCAGAGAGTAGCGACAGCGCGCCGCGGCTGCCTGGAATTCCCCCCGGCCCAGGTAGAAACGGGCCACATATAGCTCGTGCCGAGCCAGCACACCAGTTACGACCTCCAGCATGTAGCTGACTTCAGGGATTTTTTGGTGATTCGGCAGCTCCTGCACGAAGGACTGCATATCGTTGAAGGCATCGTGCAAGACGGCAAGATCCCGCTCCTCTTCGGGCGGCAGCATGATGGTATTGCCGGTCTGCTGGAAGAGAGCGTCGCAGATCCGGAAGCGGGCGTAAGACACCTCCGGGTCGTGGGGATGCTCGTGGACGAAGGTACGGTACGCGGTGACCGCCTCCGGATAGGTCTCCTGTTCGAACGCAACGTCCGCCAAGCGCAGCTCGGCCAGGCGGGCATAGCGGGTGTAGGCGTAGTCTCGCTTGACCGCCTCGAACTGAGCCTGGGCGTCCTCGTAGTCGTGATCCTTGAGCTCCCGGAGCGCCTCCCGGTAAGCCCGCCGGGCGTTTTCCTGGTACCGCTGTGCCGTTACCGGTTCTGCCTGGCTGCTGCCGCAGCCGGAAAGGCTGACACAACCCAGGGCCAGGGCCAAAAAAAGGCATCTTCGCACAGCGGGTTGCTACCCGTATCCGCCGGGGAACGCAAGGGACCGGCCAGAAGATCCTGTCGTTCGGGGCAAACTTGGGTTAGAAATGCCCGGCAATGGCTGAGATCGAGAAATTCCCAATGACGCCAGCGGGCGTCCAGAAGCTACGCGAAGAGCTGGCCCGCCACAAGGAAGAGCGGCCCCGCATTTCGCGAGACATCGAGACGGCCCGAGAGCACGGGGATCTGAGCGAGAATGCCGAGTACCACGCGGCCAAGGAGCGCCAAGGTCTCATCGAGGCGCGGATCAAGGATTTGGAGGACAAGCTCTCCCGGGCCGAGGTCATCGATCCCAGTAAGCTCAGCGGTGACCGAGTAAGGTTCGGGGCTACTGTGGGTCTGTTCAATGTGGAGACCGAGGAAGAGGTCACCTATCGGATCGTCGGTGCGGAAGAGGCGGATCTGGCCACTGGGTCCATATCCATATTGGCACCGCTGGCGCGAGCGCTGATTGGTAAGGAGGTGGGGGATGAGGTAACGGTTCAGCTGCCCGGGGGGCGACGGCGCTACGAGATCACCAGCGTCGCGTTTTGCTGAACCCTCGAGCAGGTCCGCGCATGGCTCTTCTGGGACGCCTCATTCGGGCAATGGTCTGTGCGTGGCTGGTGGTGGGCCTGGAAACAACGCTCGTGCTCGCTCTCGGGCACCGGATGGTTACCAGTGTCTGGGAGGTACAGACCGGACTTTTGGGATTTCTGCCGGTCCTGGTGCTGATACCGGCGTTGTTGGGGGTATTGGGTTCGCTGCTGCTGGCGATGGCCACCGCCGAGGGTCGCGAACGGTTGCGATTGGGATTCGCGCTGGCGACCGGGACGCTGGGGGCGCTGTGGGCGTACGCGTTAGGCGGGGGGCGTCACCTGGCCACTCTGGCTGCACAGCTGGCCTTCGCTCTGGGGGTCGGTCTGGTGATGGCGGTTGGGGCGTACCTGGTGGGGCCCCGGTTGGCCCGGTGGCGTCGCGTGGCGCCCCGAGCCTCGGCGCTCGGTGTCGGCTGTGTCATCCTCGGTTTGGAGCTCGTCAATCGGTTCTGGCTGGTGCGGCTGTACCCGGGGATGCATCTGGGGCTGGCGTTCGCGACCCTGCTCCTGGCGCCCGGTCTGGCCTGGGCGTGGCCCGCGCCGGCGGTCCATCGGCCCTGGGCCGCCCCGCTCCTGGGCGTCGTCCTGGTGTTGGCGGGGGGGGCCCTTCTGCCCGGTGCGCGTCGTTTTGCCCATTTCGACAACCTCCGATTGCTCTTTTTGCGAGAGGGACCCCTCCTCGGCCAGCACGTTTCCCTCCTCGCTCGGCTGGCACCCCCGCCGCCCATCAAGGACCGCTGCGCGGACTCCTCTGCGGACGTCGACTGCGTCGAGCCAACCCAATCAACCATCACGTCGACCTTCTCGATGCGGGGTCGCGACCTGCTCCTGGTCACGCTGGACGCCACTCGGGCCGATCACGTGGGAGCCTACGGGTATGGGCGACGGACCAGCCCGAACTTGGACGAGTTGGCCCGCACTGGGGTTCGGTTCAACTGGGCCTATGCCGCCACCGGGCACACGTCCTATTCGGTCACCTCGTTGATGACCGGCAAGTACATGCGCCCCTTGCTGCTGCTGGGGGCGGGGGAGGACTCCGAGACCTGGGCGACCCTGCTGCGTCGCTACGACTACCGGACCGCGGCCTTCTATCCGCCTGCGGTCTTCTTCATCGATTCGAATCGATTCGAGACCTTTCGCAGTCGGCATCTGGGTTTCGAGTACTTCAAGGTCGAGTTCGCGGAGGGTGAGCGGCGGGTGGCCCAAGTCGCCGAGTACCTGGGACGGCTGCCGGCGGATCGGCGGCTATTCTTGTGGGTTCATCTCTTCGCTCCCCACGAGCCCTACGAAAAGCACCGCGATTTCGACTTTGGGGATCGGGACGTCGACCGGTATGACTCGGAAATCGCCTTTTCTGACCGCACCCTGGGCCAGCTGGTCACGCTATTTCGCCGCCAGCGCCCCGAGGGCGTGGTGATCGTGTCGTCGGACCACGGCGAGGAGTTCGGCGAACATGGGGGCCGCTACCATGGAACCACCGTTTACGAGGAGCAGCTGCGAGTCCCCATGGTCATCCAGGCGCCGGGCCTGCTCAAGCCGCGGGTGGTCGAGGAGACCGTGCAGACCATCGACCTGTTGCCCACGGTGCTGTCGGCCCTGGACATCCCTCGTCCTCCACGGTTGCGCGGCCGTGACCTGGGAGCCCTGTTGACCGGAGCCAGGCCCAGCGGCAAGGGACTGGCCCTGGCCGAGACGGAGGAATGGCTGTTGCTCGCCGAGGGGCCCCATCGCTTGGTCTGTGCCCGCAGGGTCGGTGCCTGCGAGATGTTCGACCTGTCCAAGGATCCACGACAGATCCGGGATCGGGCCAGCGAGGAGCCGGGGCTGTTCGCGGAGCTCAGGGCCAGACAACGCGAGCTGTCGGCTTCCCATGGCCGGCATGAGGCCCAGGGGCTGCGAGCCGAGGGGAGGGGATGGCCCGCCCCCATCTTGCGCGGCATAACCGGCGACGTCGATGCTGCTGGGGAGATTGCGGCGCTGCTCGACGACGCGGATCCGGCCATCCGCCGCAAAGCGGCGGAGCTCCTCTTCGAGCTGCGGCAGGAGTCGACGACCGACGCGCTGATCCTGGCCCTGGGTCGCGACGAGGACCAGACGGTCCGAGCCTACTGTGCGCTGGCGCTGACCCGGATGGACAAGGGCGCCCCGTTGGTCATGGATCTGTTGCGCGACGAAGCGCTGAACTGGCGACGCCTGGCGGCCTTGGCCTTGGCGGAGATCGGGGACGACCGGGGCGAGGGGATCTTGGTCGAATGGTGGCGGAACCGCGGTTCCATGGGCTTCGAAAGGGCCCGACAGGTCCTGGCGGCATTGGCCCGGATCCGCGCGAAATCAGCCCTACCTTTCCTGTTCGCCGCCCTGGACGACGTGCGCCTTCGACCCTTCATCGCGACGAGCCTGGCTCGCATCGACGATCCGGCCGCCGTCGGACCCCTCCTTATGGCGTTCCAGGAGGAACGCTACCAGAGCAGTCGCTCCGCCCTGCTCAAGGCCATGGTGGAGCTGGGGGCCAAGGAGGAGCTAGCGCGACCTCTGGTGCGCTTTCTGGGGGTCCCCGATCCGGTCGCCGGAGGGCTGGGCTTCGCTCAGGCCGCAGGGATCCTCCAACACGTGGGAGGGCCGACGGCTCGCGAACTGCAACGGCTGGGACGGGATCGAGCCGATGCCAAGAACCTTCGGCTGGTCATACCCACCGGCGGCAACGGTCAGGGGCTGCGGGTGTTGGTGCGAGCCGCCAACACGGGAGCTGCACCGGCCGAGATCCGCATTGGGGAACCTGTCCAGAGATTAGGTAACACATCAAGCAATATGCATCAAGATTCTAATATAAAAAGAGATTTTGCTGGTCCATACTGCTCGATGGAGGTTTCCCCGGGGGGTCAGGTCGTCGAGGCCTGGGCGACTGCCCCGGCGGGTTTGTCCTGGAGGCCTGGCCGTTCGGTCGATGTTCATCTGGTGACGACCAGTGGGGTCCGGTTGGAGGCCCTGGCGATTGTGCCGTTGGCGGACGAGATCCCACCCCCGGCGGCTCAGCCGTGGAAAGCCGAGCAGGTGCCTCGGTTCCCGCCACCCACGACCACGGCCACCACGGAACAGTGAGCGAACCCGCGCGGGCGTGGTATACGCGCGCGCGGTGGCTGAACAGAACGACCAATCAAGCCGACGAGCCCAGCGCCGCGCCAAAGGCACGCAGGACTCGCCTGTCGACTCCGAACCAATCTCCGAAGCTCCCGAGAATGCGGAGCCCCAGGAATCGACCGCGGAGCGCATCCGAGACCGCAATGCTCGCATCCGCGAGAAGGCGGCAGCCGACCGAAGAGCTCGACGCGAGCAGGCTGCAGCCAACGCTGCGATTCCAGTGGGTTTGGACACGGCGGAGCGTATCGACGACATCTTCGTTCGAACCACGCACGCCGCGACTCAATGGGTAACCCAGAATTTCCGCTGGCTTCAATGGGTGGTGATCCTGGCGGTCCTGGGTGGGCTAGGGTGGCAAGGCTATACGTACATGACGCGGCTCCGACAGGCGCGCTCCACCGATGCGCTGATGTCCGGACTGGACGCGGAGCTTGGTACGCTCAAGAGCGACGAACTCGAGGATTCCAAGGAAATTCGAGCCATCGATCCCAGGCCCAGCTTCAAGGACGACGCCCAACGCCTGGCCAGCGCCGAACGAGGCTATCGGGCGGCCTGGGCGGCGCACTCGGAGTCGGGATCGGGTTGGCTGGCTCGCCTGGGCCTGGCGGGGATCCTGCTCGACCAGCAGAAATGGTCCGAGGCATTGGGGCATTATCGCGCGGTTCGACAGAGCCAGCTCGCCAAAGACTCCGTCGAGATCGCGGGCAGGGCGCTGGAAGGCATGGGAATGGCTCTGGAGGGTCAGGGCGATGCGGAGGGTGCTCTGCAGGCCTATCGGGAGCTGACCAATCAAGAGGGAGCGGGCAATCTCTCGGTGCTGGGCCTTTATCACCAGGCAAGGATACTTCTGGGACAGGGCAACAAGGACAAGGCCAAACAGCTCGTTCAGAAGGCCCAGGAGCGCCTGACCAAGGAGGGCCAGCAGCCCGGATGGGCCTACCTCGGTGCCCAGGTTCGTGAGCTCATGGGGCGCATCGATCCGACGCTTGCCAAACCCAGCGCCGATATGACCCAGACCCTGGAACAGCTCCTGCGCAACGATCCGAAGCGGTTGGAGGAGCTGTTGAGCTCCATGCCGGCGGTGCCGGCTCAATCGGGCTCTGGCTCGCCAGCGCCGGTTGAAACACCGGCAGAGGAGCCGTGAGGTCGACCCAGCTGGCGGCAGGCCTCATGTTGGCGCTGGCGGGGTGCCAATCGCTGCGTAGCGGTGCCAATCCAGATCAGCCCCTGTGGGTGGAGCGCCCCAGCGGAAGCATCGAGGTCATCTACAGAACCGCTCTGGTGGCCTCCAGTCGGCGCTTTGGTGAGGCTTACGAGCGGGGGCGCGTCGAGATTGATAGTGCGGCGGGACGCTTGTTCGTCGGTTCCAGCGACCGCGGGCTTTACTGCCTGGATGCCGCGGACGGGAGTGCCCTGTGGCGCTTCGAAACGGCAGGGCCGGTTCAGTCGACTCCACTGTACGACGGGGTCGAGGACGCGCTGTATTTCGGCTCTGCCGATGGGGCCTTGTACAAGGTCGACGCGCGCAACGGTCAGCTGCGCTACCGCTTTGCCACCAATTCTGAGGTCTCCCAGCGCCCGGTGCTGGCCGGGAACGCGGTGTTCGCAGTCAACGCCAACGATACCGTCTTTGCCCTCGACAAGAGCAGCGGCAAGATGCTCTGGAACCAGCACCGAACCCCAGCGGCCGGCATGCAGATCGCAGGCCATGCGGGGGTCAGGGTTTGGCGCGACAAGGTTTTTGTGGGCTACAGCGACGGCTCCGTTGCCGCTTATGATCCACGGACTGGAGCGGAACGCTGGCAGCCCATCGACTTGACCGCCGAGGCCGAGCAATCCCTGGGGGATACGCCGGAGTATTTCGACGTCGACACGACACCGGAACCCGTCTGGTTGGAGTCGGGTCCGGCGATCCTGGTGGCCAGCGCCCAGGGCGGTGTCTTTGCTCTGGACGCAGACAACGGAACGCCCATCTGGTCGAACCCCAACGTACGCGGGACCACCGAGCTTCTGCTCTTCAGTCAACCCGCGCATCCGAATCGACAGGGAGGCCCACCGCTGCCGGCGCGTCAGCTCGTGATTGCCGCAACCGGCGTGACTGGGCTCTGGGGGCTTGATCCGGCTGATGGTTCGGAGCTCTGGCGGACGCGGCTTCCGGAGGGCGGCGTTGCGGGCCCGGTGATGATCAGTGGGGCGTTGATGGTTTCCACGTCGCAGCTGGGCGTGTTCTTGATCTCAGCCTTGGATGGCCGCGTCATAGACGGTCTGCACGTCACGGATGGCGTATCATCGCTGGTTGGCGCCAAGGGCACGCGCGCGTTTCTGGTGACCAACGAAGGCAACTTGATGGCCTTGCATGTGCCCGCGCCGGTTCAGCCAGGCGCTGACGCGTCGGATGCGATCACGGTCCTGGGCAGACCGATGCAGCCGCATTCACATTTCTGATCAGCCGACATTTGGACGCATATTTCGACCAATGGGCCTGTCCTGTTTTTGTTGATGTCTAGTTCGCATAATATACATTATGTCAACTAAACCAAATGCCGCAGGTCGGCGCCAACCGGAGCCCAGTCCGGCATCCCCCCAAACGAGCAAGCCCGAGGCCTTTTGGGCTTCGGGCTTATTCACTGGCGACCCCAAGGGGACTTGAACCCCTGTTACCGGCGTGAGAGGCCGATGTCCTAACCGCTAGACGATGGGGCCAGTATCTTTGTCTTGTTCGAGGCATGGCCTCGAGAGCAGCTGGGGAGCAAGGATTCGAACCTTGATAGACGGAACCAGAATCCGTAGTCCTGCCGTTAGACGACTCCCCAAGGGATTGGGCGCCGCGAGGAGCCCGGATAGCGCGGTCTTCGGACCGGGCGCTTAGTATCCCCAAGTTCCGGCTGGCGCAAGGGCAAATCGGCGGTCGGGACCCTGGCTCAGGGCGATATCGACCAGATCCGCTCGGCGGTCGGTGCGCGGTGGTAACCCAGCCAGCGCACCGTGATCTCGGCCCAGTCCGGTCGGGCTGCCATGCTCGGATGGATCTTGTCCCTGGTGCGAGGCATCTTCAGGACGAGTTGGTTGCTGTCCAGGTAGACGCACGCGTCACCCAGATTGGCCCTTATCACGTCAAGCAGTGCCGACTTCGCGCCGTCCCAGAGCAATGGCGCCACCCAGACGCAGGGCCTGCCTCCCAGCCGCCCAACCAGGCGACGGATGTTGGGGATGCGGTCCTCGGGGGTTGGGTTCTCCAGCTCGTTGGCTCCCAAGCTGATCAACACCAGGTCGGGTTGGAAGCTGGCCAGCAGTTCCGGCAGCTTCTTGGAATGAGCCCAGGTTGGTATGTAGGTGGACTGTTCGAAGCTCAGCCGACCAACGACGCCGCGGCTCTTGAGCACCCGATTGAGCTCGATACCGAGGGCTCCAGCAAAGGAGTCGCCGATGTGGAGGATTTTCGAGCCTTCGGGAAGTACCGGTCCCGGGGCCGGCCCACCTGCGAACTCGGTTGACGCGATCATTCCGGATGGGAAGGTCTCTGGTTGGTTCGGCGCAGCGGACGCAGGGGGCAAAGCCTGCGGTTGCGGTGCTTCCTGTCGAGCCGCGGTTGAAGCGGGAGGCGCCGGCGCGGCAGAAGCAGCCGGTGTGCTGGGCGCAACCGATGCAGGCTGGGCGGTTCCGCCCGCGCCGCAGCCGAACCACGAAACGGTCAATCCCAATGCGCCCATCGCGCCGCATCGCTTCAGGTTTAAAAGCAGCATTCTGCCCGTCCTTTAGCCGACAAATGCACCGGCCGCCACGACGACCCGTCCAGAATCTCTGCTAGCATCCGGTTCCCATGGGCATTGCCCCCGCCGGTCCCTCGGAATCCTTTGGTAAGCTTCGCTTTTGGCTGGAACGCTGGTGGAGCCGTGCACCCTGGGTGGCGATGCTGGGGCTGGGCATCGTCCTGGCCGGGCAGTTGCAGCAGATCGGCGATTTTCGCGTCGATGATGCCTACATCTCCTTCTCGTTCTCCAAGAACTTCGGCGCTGGAAATGGCCTGGTTTTTAGCCACGGGATGCGGGTCGAGGGCTACTCGAACTTCCTGTGGGTGATCCTGGTGGGTCTTGGTTATCTGGTGAGCCCAGGGCTCGAGCCTTATCGTCTGGCCCGAATCCTCGCCGTCGGGTTTCTGCTCGCCACGGCGGTGCTCGTGTACCGGCAGTCACGGCGCCGAGCCGGGGTTTGGTTCGCGATCGGGGCCCTGGTGCCCCTTGCTTACTGCTCGGACATGGCCCGGGCCGCGGTCTCCGGTCTCGAGACGGTGGCCTACGTTTTTGCCTACGCGTTGGGGTGGGCCCTACTGTCCTCGGATTCTCCCGAAATCCGTCGCAGAGCCCTGTGGGCTTTCCTGCCCATGGCCTTGTTCAGAATCGACGGCTTCGTTCCCGCCCTGGCGGCCATCGGCTTCGAACTCGCCGATCGGGTGATCCACCGCCGCTTCGACCTCGCTAGCCTCGCCCGGTGGCTCTTGCCACCACTGTTGGTCTGGCTCGCCTACTACGCTTGGCGATACGCCTACTATGGCCTCCCCTTGCCCGCCACGTACTACGCCAAGACCCTGGCCAACGCGACGGAGCCGGATCGCGGCTTCAACCAGCTCTGGGCATTCCTCAAGGCCAGTGGCGGGTTAGCCCTGGTTCCGCTGGCCATCGTCGGCGTGGTTCGCGGCGCAAGGCGGGCTGGCCTGGCTCTGCTCACCGGAATCGCGGTACAGATCTGGTACGTCGGTCAGGTGGGTGGCGACTGGATGCCCTTCTGGCGCTTTTTCCTGCCACTCATACCCCCGACGCTGATCCTGGCCAGCTGGGGTGCCGCCCATCTCTGGCAGGAGGCAAGGCTTTGGGGCTGGGAGCTGCGCTTCGTCTACTTGGCGGGCCTGGCCGCTCTGTTGGTCTTCGTGACTCGTCGGGTCGATGCGTCGACCACCGAGACCCCCGAAGAAAAGCAGATCCTGGCCGAGGCCCAACACACGCTCACGCACACACGGGACAACCTCCTGGCGGTCGCCGATCTGGTCCGTCTCATACCCCGAAAACCGGGGGAGAAGCTGGTCACGGACTATGCCGGGGTCTTCTCGGTGTACACGGATGCCACCATCATCGACCAATGGGGCCTGTGCAACGAGGACATCGCCCTCAACGGTGGAATGGAAGGGATCAACTCCATCTACGGCAAGGAATGCTCGGAGTGCTACGCCCGGATCAATCCGGACTACTTCCACTTGATCGTACCCATCGTGCGTTCTCCCAAGGCCATCCGAAGTCCGATTGAGGCTGTCAGCCAGATTTTCCAGGGTTGGGCCATCGATCGGGTGATCGGGCTGCGCCAAAACTTTGCCGTGGGCCGGGTCGTCGAGGAGGATTCCGAGAGAACCGTGTGGTTCATGGAAAAGCGGCGCCCCGGCATCCCCCTGGTCCCCCGTCGCCCCGCGCCCGGGATCATGATCGACTACCCCTTCGAGGTAGCGGTCAAGTGACGGTGATGCTCCCTCCCCTACGATCGACCCCTCCAACGTTGGCTTCTGTTGCGCGCGGTAAGGCAAGTCACGGACAACACGCCGAATTCCACCCCACGCCGACGTCGCGGTTCTTGCATCCCCCACCCTTGACGCTGTGGTTGCGAGCCTCGTGGCTCCCACCGGTGTAGCGGTAGGCCTGAGGTCGCGCGGGTTGGTTGAGGTGGCAGTCGGCGTCGAACTCGGGACTGCGGGCCCTTGTGACAGGAGTGGTGTCGACCGGGACCGCCACGGCGACGGTCCCTGATGCCGAAACGCAGCCCCGCCCTGGTTCCGGATGTTGCCCCTCGGGACAGGCAGGTGCACCGGCGGGGGCACAGCGTGAGCCGTTCCAGGTCAGCCGGGGTGGACAATCCACCGCCAGGACACCACGCCGGCAGTTGCCGTCGGGATCTGGCTCGAAGGGGCAGGTCACGCCCTTTGGGGTCTTGGCGCAGCGAAAGCCCAGATGGGAGCCTTGGTGCCGCGGTTCCCAGCGATTGCGCAGGCCGAGGTGCATCCATTTCTCGAACCGACGGCTCCAGCTGCCACCCCGGTAGACCTTTTGGCCATTGGTGTCCGCGGCCCAGGGATACGTGCCGTAGTCGCTTGACGTCCACTCCCAGACATTGCCGCTCATGTCGAAAAGGCCAAAGGCACCCGCGGGGAAGCTGCCGACTTCGCAGGAATAGGGCTGTTTCCAGCAGGTTCTCCCATCCGGCGGCTCGCCACCCCAGGGGTATTTGAGGTACCGGCCTGCTCCACGAGCGGCGTATTCCCATTCGATCTCGGTAGGAAGCCGCGCTCCCTGGCTCTGGCAGTAGGCCGTGGCCTGATGGAAAGAGACGCAGTTGATCGGGTGGTTGCCGCGGTCCGGGTGCCGGGCGTTGCATGTGACCGACGCCCCCTGGCTCGGCTTGCACAGCCCCTTCTCCACGCAGGCCTGATAGGCGCTGGTGGTCACCTCGGTGCGATCCAGGCAAAAGCTGGCAACATTGGTGAGAAAACGCGGGCTCTCGTCCGGACTGAACCGTCCCTGCGCCGAACCAACCCAGAACTCTCCCCCCGGGATGGGAACCATGGACGGAGCGCAGGCGAAGCTGCTCGGAGCCCAGGATGGCTCGCCGGGGTTGGAGGTCGGAGCAGCGCTGGGGGATGGTACGGGCTGGTGCGGTGCAACAAGCCGCTTCTCGGACCAGAACTCCGGTGCCGGGATACCCGCGCAGCGCTCCACCAGGCTCATGAGGCCTTGGCGGCGAGCGGGCGGGATCAATGGATGGGTCAAGGTTCGCTTGAGCCATTGCTCGGCGGCAGGGCGATCCGGTTCGGCACACGCCAGGATGGTGCGCAGCCGGGCCGCCTCGGCGGCGATGTCGTCGGGTTCGAGGCGCCGTGACAGGGCGCGATCCAGATGCTCCTTGGCGGCCGCGACCCGTTCGTGCAGCCAGTAGTTGCGTCCCAACAGATAGTCGGCAAGACCGAGCTCCGGCTCGTGCTCGGACCAGCGCGTGAGGTCACGAACCGCTAGTTCCCAGTTCTGCTCGCCGGGCCGAGCCAAGAGCAGCGAGGATATCGCCCGGGCCCCCTCGGCGTTGGTCGGAGCCGCTTTGACGAGGAGTTGGCGGCGGCGATCCGTGTCGAAGGTTCGCTCGACCAGGGCCAGGTACTCCGCTCTGGCCCGAGCTGGATCCCCCTTCTCCAGCCACAGATCGGCCATCTGTTCCCGCGCTCTGGCCCGGACCGAGTCGGCCAGGGTGCGATCCTCGACGATTCGGCGGTAGGCCTGTTCGGAAGCGGTGTTGTCCCCGGCGGCCCTGGCGCAATCCCCCAACCCGAACGCAGCTCGCAGCTCGGTGGGATCGAGGTTTTTCGCGCGGTGGAACAGCTGACACGCGCGCCCCGGGTCGGACTCGCCCAGGCTCCGCTCCGCGTCGGCCAGAGCGCGATCCACGGCGTGGGGACAACGTCGCAGAAAGACGCCAGGACGGGCGAAGCGTTCCTTGGCTCGCTCGCGGGCGGAGGGAGAAAGAGCCACTTGGGTCAAGTCGCCGCGGAAACGGGACTCGAGCTGGCTCAGATCCTGTCCGGTGATTTGCCCCAGCGACTCCCCACCATACCAGCGACGCAGCGCGGCTCGCCCGTGGTGCTTGCCCACCCAGTCCACGAAGGCCCCCGCGACCGAGTAGGCGAGCGGCCCGGATTCGGCGAGAAATCCCAGAGCGAAGAGCTGGTTCAGACGGGGGAGCCTTCCAAGCTCCAACAGCGCCTTGGACCATTGCTCGGGCGTAAGATCGTCGTCTTCATCCGGCGCCAGCGCCACGGCCAGACCTTCGATGCGTCCCGGATCCGGCACCAGGCCGCCGATCGCTCCCGCAATCCTGAAGGGACCCCGACCCACGCTGCCCGCTACGACATGGGCCAGCTCGTGACCCAGGACGGGATGCGGGTAGTCGGCACCGTTTAGGTAGACTTCGCGCCGCCAGGGCTTGGCAATCTGCGTGCGACCGGCGCCCATCAAGGCTTCCTTCTGTTGGCTGCCCGCAAATACGAAGGCTGTGACCTTCGGCTGGGAAGGCACGCCCAAACGCCGTTCC
This sequence comes from uncultured Polyangiaceae bacterium, assembly GCA_964648165.1. Classification (GTDB taxonomy): domain Bacteria; phylum Myxococcota_A; class Polyangia; order Polyangiales; family Polyangiaceae; genus FEN-1139. The sequence continues at coordinate 41,444 of CAZYKT010000011.1, forward strand.
AGCAGGGCAAGCCAGGCATCGCAGTCTCGTCCTAAACGCCGAGCAGCCGCTGGGCTGGTCGGGGCACCATAGACGACCTCGCAACGACCAGCCCGCAGCGAGTGCCCGAGCGCGGCTCGGATCTGCGCCTCGGAACTGCGGTGCCCGAGCTCCGGACCCCACCAGGAGATCCCGGCAGCCAGCAGGGCCCCCAGACTGCCCAGGACCAATACGGGGCGATCCAGGCGCCCACCAAAGGACAGCCTGCCCTGCTCGGAGCGCCGCAGATGGCGCAAGAGCGCGAACAGTAGGAGCAGCAAACCCGCCGTCCCCAGACGGTACGTCGCCAAGCGCAAGGTGGGGTCGAAACCCGTGTCGTAGGGCGTTCCCGCGAAGAAACCAAAGAACGGATCGAACGAGAAGACCACCGGTTCGCGCCAGAAACGCCACAGGCTCAGCGCGACGCCCAGGGCCGGACCCGCCCAACCGAGGACCACCCTGGGTAACCAGGCCAGGCGCCGCCAGGGCACAACGAACGACCCCGCCAACAGGCTCACCACGCTGCCGTAGGCACCGGCCGTCAGAAGCCCAGCGGCTGGACCCAGGGCGAACAAGAGCAGGTCAGCCAGGGGATCGCAGACCCCGACCCTCGCCGCGTGCAGGAGCGTCACCAATAGCGCCAAAATGGCGTGAACCAGGCCGAGGCGCAGGCCGCGCCACAGGGCGCACTCGGGGGGGCCCGACTCGACGGATGCAAGTGCCGCGGCCACGGCGGTGACGGGTGTACACAGGACGGCCAGACACAGAGCACTGGCATAACCCGGCCCCGCCAAGCCCGGAACATAGCCCAAGGCAGCCGCCAGAAGCAGCACGCCCACCGAGCTCCAAAAGCCGTCGAACCGGGGGCGCAGCCAAGACCGGTTAAAGAATGGCTTGATCCGGGACATCGGGGGGCGTCCCGAAGGGCCTCGGGGAGACGGTCGGATCGAGCACCAGGGGCAGGACCTCCGAGACCCGATGGATCAGGCGGACATCCAGATCGTTGAGGATCTCGGCGGGGACCTCGCCGAGATCGCTGGCGTTGGCCTTGGGCAGAAGGATCCTTCGAATCCCCGCGCGGTGCGCGGCCAGCAGGATGGATTTGACGTCCCGCACTCCCAGAACGCTGCCCCGGAGCGTCAACTCACCACACAGCGCGACGGTCTCGAGCAGGGGTTGGCCCCGCAGCAGGGAGACCACCGCCGCGTAGATGGCCAGACCGGTTCCGGCGGAGTCGAAGCTGGCTCGGGCTCGGGGAACATGGACGTGCAGATCCTGTCGATCCAGCCAGTTATCCGGCAGCTCCAGCCGCTGGGCGCGGGAGCGGACATAACTGACGGCGGTTTCAGCCGACTCACGGAAGACATCGCCCAGGCGTCCGGTGAGGCGGATCTCACCGCGGCCCGGCATGAGCGTCGCCTCCACGAACAACAGATCTCCCCCGGTTCCCGAGACGCCAATCCCAGCGGCGACGCCGGGCGCCGGCCGTCGCTCGAGGAGCTCGGGTCGGTACTTGAAGGCGCCCAACACCTCCTCGACGAGATCCGGATCGGCAATGAAACACAGGTTGTCCCCTGTCTCAGCCAGCCGCACCGTGACCCCCCGGCAGAGGGCGGCGATTTCCCGCTCCAAACCCCTCACCCCGGCCTCGCGGGTGTAGTGGTCGATGAGCAATTCCACCCCTTCCCGCTCGAATTTCAGCTGATCCTCGGACAGGCCATGCTCCCGGAGCTGCTTGGGGATCAAAAACTCCAACGCAATGCCCAGCTTCTCGGTCCGCGTGTACCCAGGTACCTCGATGGTCTCCAGGCGATCCCGCAAAGCCTCGGGGATCTCGTGAAAGTAGTTGGCCGTGGCCAGGAACAGCACCCGGGACAGATCGAACGGGAGGTCGATGTAATGATCGACGAAGGCCAGGTTCTGCTCCGGATCGAGGACCTCGAGCAGAGCCGCCGCCGGGTCGCCTCGGACATCGGCACCCAATTTGTCAACCTCGTCCAGGACCAGGACGGGGTTGTTGGTGCCGACCCGCTTCATGGCCTGGATGATCCGGCCCGGCAGGGCACCCACATAGGTGCGCCGATGCCCTCGAATCTCGGCCTCGTCCCGCACACCGCCCAGCGCAATCCGCGCGTATTTCCTGCCCATGGCCCGGGCGATGCTGCGCCCCAGCGAGGTCTTTCCCACCCCGGGAGGACCCACGAACAGCAGGATGGGGCCCTTGTTGTTGCGGCGCAGCTTGCGAACTGCCGAGAATTCCACGATGCGACGCTTCACCGTAGCGAGCCCGTAGTGATCTTCTTCCAGGCAGCGGCGGACCTCTGCCACGTCCACCCGGTCCGGCGAGCTGCGGGACCAGGGAAGATCGACCAACCAGTCCAGGTAAGTCCGCGCCACCTGGTGCTCGGCTGACTGAGAGGGGATCCCGGCCAGACGGCGCACCTGCTTGCGAGCTGCGCGCTCGGCCTCCTCGGGCATCCCAGCACGGTCGATCCGTTCCCGGAGCGCCTCGATCTCCTCGTCGTCTCCGGCGTCCCCCAACTCGTCCCGAATGTGGCGCATTTGCTGCCGCAACACCTGGTCTCGCTGCGATTTGCCCAACTCATCCAGGGAGATGGCCGAGCGCGCCTTGAGAACCTGCAGCTGATGACGCACCATGGCCAGCACGGCTTGGACCCGCTCCGGCAGATGCACGGCCTCGAGTACCTTCTGGCGCAGAGGAATCGTCGCGTGCTCGTCCGGGGAGTTGGAGGCGATGAGATCGGCCAATGCTCCCGGTTCCCGTACGTTGTCCAGGATACTCGCCGTCTCCCGAGGCAGATCGGACAGCAGCCCGAGCAGTTCGCGCGTCGCATCCCGCAGCTCCTGGCCAATCACGGGAAGGTCAGGGTCGTTTTTTCCTGTATCTACGAGCCTTTCCACCTCAGCTTTCATGAATGGCTCGAGGGTTCCGGGGGCCAGGATCCGGAATCGGGCTACGCCGTTCAACACGACGCTGAAGTTCGCAGTCCCCAAACGAATGACCTTCACGATGCGCGCCAAGGTGCCGACTTCGTAGAGATCATCGAAGTCGGGCTCGTCCTTTTCCGCATCACGCTGACTGACGACACCGACCAGCGCGTCACCCGGCTCGACCAGCTGTTCCACCAATCGAATGCTTCGTGGTCGCCCCACGTTGACGGGCACCACCGACATCGGAAACAGCACCGAGTTGCGAAGCGCCAGGATCGGCACGGTCTGTTTCCGTGGGAGGGGGCGCTCCGATAACATCAGAACCTCGGGGCCAGGCATACGACGGCTGGGAAGCCCCAGCAACGACTTGTGGCAATCCCGCCGAAGTCGCGACCGGGAATCGGCTGTGGTAAGCCCCGGCCGTGCGTTGCACGATTGGATGGGTCTTCGTGTCGGTGGGACTCCTGGGCGCCTGCACCAAGGGTTCTGCGGCCCAGTCCCCCGAAGAGGTCCTGGACGAGTACGCCGAGGCCATCGAGGCTGGCAATGCCGAACGAGCCTGGGCCCTGTTGAGCGAGGACGCCCGACGTGCCACCTCCTACCCAGCGTTTCGGGCCGAACTGGAGCGCGATCCGGCCGCCGCCGCGGCGCTGGCCCGCGCTTTGCGGGCACCCCCTCCTTTGGGCCGGATCACGGCGACTATCACCACCTCCGATGGCGAAGAGCTCCATCTGGTCTGGCAGAAAGACCGATGGCGGGTGGAAGCCGGCGCCATCGAGCTCTATTCCCAGCGCAGCCCGGAAGAGGCCGTCAGAGCCTTTGCTCGGGCGGTGCGTCGCGGGCGTTATGACGTCCTGCAACGGCTGGCACCCAATGCTGACCGACCGGGGCTCCCTCCCGACCGCCTGCGCCAGGCCTTCGAGGGCGACCAGCGCGAGGAGATCGCGAGCCTGGTCGCTGCCATCGAGTTGGCTCTCCCGGAGGCCGAGATCGAGATCCGGGGCGACCGTGCCACCCTGGGCCTCGGGGCCGGAAGTGTCCTTGAGTTGATTCTTGAAGACGGCCAGTGGAAAATCTCGGATTACCTACCATGACACGCAAAGCCATCGTCGAGCGGCGCACGCGGGAGACCCACGTGCGGGTGGAAATTGACCTCGACGGATCGGGGCAGAGCCGGATCTCCACCCCGATACCCTTCCTGTCGCACATGGTCGACCAACTCGCGCGACACGGGTTGTTCGATCTCGATGTCCTGGCTGAGGGGGATGTCGACATCGACGGGCATCACACCACCGAGGATCTTGGACTGGTGCTGGGGTCCGCGCTCGCCGAAGCCCTGGGCGACAGGAAAAGGATCCGCCGGTTCGGTTCAGCCACCGTGCCCATGGACGACGCTAGAGCCTCGGTGTCCATCGACATCTCTGGCCGGTCCTACCTGGTCATTCAGGGCGAGTTGCCGCGCGCCAAACTGGGTGAATGGGACACCGAGCTGGTCGAAGTCTTCTTTGACGCGGTCGCGCGAGCGGCTCGCATCAATCTGCACGTGGTTCTGGAGGCCGGACACAATCTGCACCACCAGGTCGAAGTGTGCTTCAAGGCCCTGGCTCGTGCCCTCCGCACGGCGGTCGAGCAGGACCCCCGGGTCGATGGGATCCCTTCGACCAAAGGCCACCTCGACTGATGTTTGCTTTCTGGGGACCCAAGGCATGAAGCTGATTCCATCCATCGATCTCCTCGAGGGGCGGGTGGTTCGGCTCCTGAAGGGAAGGTACGACCAGGTCACCGAGTTCGCGTCGGATGCGGCCGCGCTGGCCGCGGAATGGCGCGGCCACGTCGAGGTATTGCATGTGGTCGATCTGGAGGGAGCTCGCAAGGGTCGGCCGGTTCAGGAACAGGCGGTTCGTCGAATCGTGGAGGCTTTTGGCCCTGGGGTCCAGGTGGGGGGCGGGGTGCGTGACCGGGCAGCCGTCGAGGCGTATCTGGAGCTGGGGGTCGATCGGGTGGTGATGGGCACGGCAGCCGTGATGCATCCAGAGCGTGCGCTCGAAATCGCGGAGGCCTACCCGCATCGCTTGGTTGTGGCGGTCGATGCCCGTGACGGACGGGTGGCGACCGGTGGCTGGCTCGATCAGTCTCCGGTGCAGGCCGTCGACGCGGTCCGTAACCTGGGCAGGGCGCCCATCGCGGCCGTGCTCTACACCGACATCGAACGGGATGGAACCGGCACCGGCCCCAACATCGAGCAGACGGCCCGCTTGGCCCGAGAAACGGGCGCCCAAGTCATCGCCAGCGGCGGCGTCGGCCATCTTGGCCATCTGCGCAGTCTCGCTCGCGCCGCCCTAACCAGTCCCATCTGGGGTGCCATCGTGGGGCGGGCATTGCACGAAAAACGCTTCACCCTGAAGGAAGCCGTCGAAGCCGCCGCCGAACCTGAACAGGATTGATTCTCCGACCGACCTGGTTGAGGGTCGAGGTGTTTGCCATGGCTGAGTCCCCGGATCTCTTGCGACCCTCGCTCCTCCCCTTTCCCGCGCCCACCGGGCCCGGGCTGGTCAATCCCGAGTTCGATGGCGATGCCTTCGTCTATCACCTCACCCGGGGCACAGAGCTCCTGAAGTCGAGCCAGATCGAGAACGCAAGGCAAGAACTCGAACGGGCCATGCGGCTGCAACCACAGGACCCGAGGAGCCAGGGGCTGCTGGCGGTCGTGTATTTCCGTCTGGGTCTGTATCCCCGAGCCATCGAGATCTATCAGAGCATCGCGGCGGCGTTCCCGCGGGAGATCGCTCCCAAGGTCAACCTTGCCCTGTGCTACCTCAAGACCGGACAGCCGCAGTCGGCTCGGGAGCTGCTGGAGCAGGTGATAACCGACGACCCCATGCACCGGCGAGCCTGGGCGTATCTCGGTCTGGCCTTTCAGTTCCAGCATGACTACGAAAAGGCCCAGGCGGCCTTCGAGAGAGGCGGTCAGGAGACGATGGCCCGTCGAATGGCGGAGCTTCTGACCGATTCGGAACAGGTCGCCGTGGACACGGACAGCTCCCCTCCCGAACGCTGGGAGCTCCGGGCTGCCGCCGAGGACGCGGTGGGAGAAATCGAGCGAGCCGGTGTCAGCTTCTCCCTGGCCGAGCAGGCTTTCGCCAATGGTGGACCGATCCCCGGTTCCTGGAAGGCTACCGAGCCTGGTGAACAGGCCATCGTCGGCCCGCCCCGCCTGCCCCGCCCCGGCTCGTTGCCTCCCAGTGTGGCTCCAGCGGCTCCTCTTGGCCCATCACCGACCCACCCTGCCGAGGCTCTCGGGGAATGGCTGGCAAGGCGTCAATTGGATGCCAATGGCACCACGGCGCGCCTGGATGGAGACCGGGCGCTACTGGTTGAACTCGATGAGCCCTTCGCCCTGCGCGCGAGGTCCGTGCGTTGGGCAGTCCCGGAGCGCCTCACCGCCCGCGAAGAACGCCTGCTGCGGGGTGGCAGGAGTGCGCAGCAGGTCGAGCAGGTCCTGGGAGGCAGTTCCGATCCGTTGGTTGGCTACGCGGGTCCCGGTCGGCTCCTCGCCGAGGCCGACGGGAAGATCCTGCAATTGATCCGGCTCGCCGGCGATTCACTGACGGTGAGGGAGGCTGCGGTGTTCGGCTTCTCCCAGCGGCTACGCTACGACGCTTCCACGATGCTCCAGACGCGGGACCGCCCCGATTGGTGCCTGCAGTTCACGGGCACTGGCCTGTTGGTGCTGCAGAGCTCCCTGCCCGTCCGAACCCTGCAGGTGACGCACCAGGGTTGCCTGTTGGCCAGGGGTACACTGCTGGGCTGGTGCGGCTCCTTGGTCATCCGTGCCGCCGAACCGGCCGAGTCACCGGGCCGGTCGCGGGATTACCTTTCTGTCGTCGGTGAGGGACATCTGCTGGTCAGTTGAGCCGGCCATCGCTTGTTCCCGGGGAGGACCGGTGACAGGATGCCTGCCCCCGCGCCATGGTGCCCCGTCCTCGAGTCCGGAACCTCTTTCGGTCCAGCCGATGGAGGACTCTGCGTCGCCGCTCCAGCCCTGGGATTGTGCGGTACCCGACCACGCGGAGCTCCCTGAAAAAGGACGCCTTCAATCTTCCCAATCTCTTGACCTTCGGGCGGATCGCGATCATCCCGCTCGTGCTGTGGCTCATTGACCGAGGGTCACCCACCGACTGTTTGTGGGCTGCCATCGTTTACGCCCTGGCGGCCCTGACCGATCTGGTTGATGGGTACCTGGCTCGCCGCATGAACATCGTGAGTGTTCTAGGCAAGTTCATGGACCCCCTGGCTGACAAGCTCCTGGTCACCGCTCTTCTGATCTGGTTGGTCCCGATGGGTCGGATCGAGCAGTGGGCGGTCGTCCTTTTGTTGACTCGGGAGCTCTCGGTCACGGGCCTGAGGTCCATCGCCAGCAGCGAAGGCATCGTGATCGCCGCGGGCGGCGATGGAAAGAGCAAGACGGCCCTGCAAATGGTCGGCATCCTGTGCCTCATCATCGGCAACCCCTACCGGATCCATCTCGGCATCGTGGATCTGGGCGTGGTGGATCTGGTACCGGTGGGGCGCGCCTTGGTCTACATTTCGCTTGTCTTCTCGGTAACCAGTGCCCTGTCCTACGCGTCCCTGTTTTCTGCGGCGATCGAGGCCAGGACCCGACCCCAACCCCCCAGCTGACATCATCGTCCTATGAGCCTTTCCCCCAAATCCTTCCGGTTCTTCCTGGTTCTTCTGGCCTGTGCCTGCGCCAAACAGGGTGAGGGCGAGCGATGCCTGCGCAGCAACGGAGATCGTGACTGCGACGATGGTCTGGTCTGCTGGCCAGCAGACGACCTAGCCGATTCAGCCAAGCACCTGGAGACAGCCGCCGACCGCTGCTGTCCGGAAGACGGTGAGTCGGATGATCCTCGCTGTGCAGTTCGAACCGTCTTCGAGGACGAAGGTATGGCAGGTACCCCCGAAACCGGCGGCGATTCGTCGAACGCAGGCTCGGCGGGAGTTGGCACGTCCGGTTCGGCGGGTTCGTCGGGGTCGTCCGGGGGGGCTGATTGAGCTCCTCACCCTCGCTGGCTCACTTGACGGGGCTGGGCCAAGAGGCACTGCTGCTGGCTACCAGCGTCTCCTTGCCCGTGGTTGGTGCGGCGGCTCTGATTGGCCTGGTAGTGGCTGCGCTGCAGGCCACCACGCAAATCCAGGATTTCACCATCGCCCATTTGCCCCGATTCGCCGTGGTGGCCGTGGTTCTGGCGCTGCTGGGTCCTTGGATGGGCCACCAGATCGCCGTCTTTGCTGCTCGGGCCATCCAGGGCGGATGAATCGCCACCCTCCGCCGCTGGCGCCCAGCGATCTGTGTGCCGCTCGCCCCACCCAGCATCGAGTCCTGGTGGCGGGCCGAGTGGTGGATGTGTCCCAGCACCAGCTTCGATTGGGGGACGCATTCGCCAGTTGGCCGGTGACGCTCCAAGGCCCCGAGCCCCTGCCCCGAATCGCTCCCGGGGATCACCTGATCGTGTCGGCTCTCTTCGACGGCGATCAGCTGCTTTCGGCGCAGCTCACCGAGCACCATGCTCACCCCGTGCCATCCGCCCCTGGCGAGCAGGCTCGTTTGGTTTGGGGCGGCGTAGCAACGAACCTGCGCCAGCGCGATCGGGTGGCGCAGGCTATCCGTGACTGGTTCCATGGGCAGGGTTTCGTCGAGGTCAATACGCCGTTCTGGCTGAAATGTCCGGGGATTGACGCCAACATCGAGCCGGTAAGATCCAAGGGCGGCTATCTGGTCACCTCCCCGGAGTATGCCCACAAGCGGCTGTTGGTGGGTGGCATGCCTCGCATCTTCGAGATCGCTCGCTGTGCGCGCGAAGAGGAGCTGGGGCCGCTCCACCAGCCAGAGTTCACACTGGTCGAGTGGTATCGGGCCTTCGCGCGGGTCGAGGAGGTCATGGCAGACACGGAGGCCTTGCTGCGCGCCAGCTGCCGGGCACTCAGGAGCGACCTGTCCGTCTCGGCGCGAGGACGAACCATCGATCTGGCCTCGCCCTTTTTGAGGCTGACCGTCGAGGAGGCCTTTTCGACCTACGCCCAAGAGCCCGACGCCATCGAATTGGCTCGTGCCTGCCCGGAACGGTTTTTCGAGTTGTGGGTGAGCGCCGTCGAGCCAGGTTTGGCGAACCTGGACCGTCCGGTATTCCTTCACCATTTCCCTGCTACCCAAGCCGGTTTGGCTCGCCCATGCCCGACGGATCCACGAGTTGCGGAACGCTTCGAGCTGTACGTGGGGGGGGTCGAGATGTGCAACGGCTACGGCGAACTCACCGATCCGAGCGAGCACCGAATCCGGTTCGAGGCCGAGAACCAAGCTCGTGTCCAGTGCGGGTTGTCTCCCCTCCCGCTAGACGAGGCGTTCCTGTCGGCGCTGGCAGAAGGTCTTCCCCCTGCGGCAGGCAATGCCTTGGGCTTTGACCGTTTGGTTCTGCTCCTGCTCGGCCTGGACAACCTGGAACAGGTCCTGGCCTTCCCCCGTCGTCAGTCGTAGCTGAGGATGGAGAAGACGGGGGTGGGCAGGAGGCGATCTCGCCCGCGCAATGCCTGCAGCTCCACCAGGAACGCGAAGGCTGCCACGTAGGCACCCTGTCGATGCACCAGTTCAGCGGCCGCGGCAGCGGTGCCACCAGTTGCCAACAGGTCATCGACGATCACGACGCTGCTTCCCTCCGCCAACGAATCTCGATGCATCTCGAGCTCGCTCTCGCCATATTCGAGGGAATAGCTGACCCGATCCACCCGGTAGGGTAGCTTGCCTGGCTTTCTGACCGGAACGAAGCTGGCATTCAACCGTGCCGCCAACGCGCCGCCAAAGATGAAGCCCCGGGACTCAATACCGACCACCGCGTCAACGGGCTCGCCAATGCAGCGCTCCGCGAAGCTATCCAGTACCATGTGAAACCCCCGCGGATCGGCCAAGAGCGGGGTGATGTCGCGAAACAAGATGCCCCGCCGCGGAAAATCGGGGATTTCCCGGATCCGAGAGGCGATGTAGCTGGGGCGGTCCAGGAGTGATTCGCCACTCGCGTTGGTCGCAGCCCCATGAGATGGGCCGGCAGCCTTGCCTTCTCGCTCCACACCGCGGGGCGTGGGGGAACGGCGCAGGGGCAGGGGCTTCTTCGGTGCCACGATGACTCGTTTCCGGGTAGCCATGGGTGCTCTTTATATCACGAACCCACCGGGCGAGCCGGAACAGTCGCCACCAGCTGTCGAGTGCGTTCGCCCTGCGCGTTGTCCCAGGCGCTCAAGGTCAGCGGGGTTACCCCGACTTCCCCCGAGTCGAATGCCCAGGTATCGGTCCCCTCGGCCTGCGTGTGCGTTGCACCAGGGGGACCGCCCAGCCACAGATACTCGCGTCCTCGCGGATCCATCCGATACTCCACCTCGTCCTTGTAGATCCGACTGCCCGAGCGGGTTGCTCGAACGCGCCAACCCGATCCCACCGGGAAGTTGACGTTGAGCAACAGGGGCCGAGGAGGAACCGCCGTCAACAACGACCAGACCAAGTCCCTGGCCAACTCGGCGGCCGCTTCGAGTTCGGCTCCCTCGGTCGCGGAGAACGCGATGGCGGGGATGCCCCGCAAGGCACCCTCCCGGGCTGCTGCCACGGTTCCGCTGTAAAAGACGTCGTCCCCCAGATTGACACCGTGGTTGAGCCCCGAGACAACGACGTCCGGACGTCGCGGCAATATCCGAGTTCCGCCGTATAGGGCCGTGTACACGCAATCCGCCGGTGTCCCGTCTACCGCGAAAACCCCCGGGGCATGTTCCAGCAGGCGCAACGGCCGATGCAGGCTGATGGCATGACTGGCCGCACTCTGCTCCACCTCCGGGGCGCAGATTACGACGTCCGCGATCTGGGCCAACGCAGCCCGCAGCCGATGGATGCCGATGGCACGATGGCCATCATCATTCGACAGGAGCAGTAGCGGGCGGTTCATGGCCGAAGAATGGTCAGCTAGCAGCCGTTCCGCAACTGGCAGTTCGGAGCTGATTCTGCCCCGCACGGTATCCAAAGGGATGCTATTCTCATCGGGCGGTGGTTTATCCTCAGTTTTTCGACCTCCGAGCCCGTGTCGAAGAGGCCCTGCCTCGCTATGGTGTGGCGGGGAGGGTGAGCTGGGCCAAGGGGCGCCTGCGGCTGTCGGGCCATGGACCCACGATCGAGATCGCCGTGCCCCACGAGGTGCTCCCGGATGACGTGACCCTTGCCGAGAGGCAGAAACTAGTGGAGCGGCTGGCACGGCAGCTGGCCGCCGAGCGGCGAGCGGCAGGTAGCTCGTTGGGCCGTGGTTGGGGTTCTCGACTGTTCGCCGCTCTCCGGCTGTCGGTCGCCCTGGGGTTGGGGGTGCTGGGGTTGGGCATGGCCTGGCATTGGCTGGGGCGTCCGGCCACACAGGTCGGTTCAGGAACGGCTGAGCTGGGCAATCCTTCGACCATTTCGAAGGCCCCCCCGTTGCCTATGCGAAGTGGTGCGAGCGACCCCTTGGCGGAGCGGTGCCAGTTGACGCGAACTCGGATCGCGATGGGTGGGAATGTCACACCGCTCGACGTCGATGGTTGGGTGGTGGAGTTCCTGTTCATCACCCAAGGACAGACGCTGACTCCCACCGCTCCCCGTGTGCAGCGGTACTTCCCTGGGATCACGACGTCCCAACCAGCGCCGCTGATCTGGCCCGCGGCCGAGGAGCTCTCCAGGCTGGCCGATCCGCATTCGCCGTTCTCGGTGGCAGCCGAAAGAACCGCCGGACTGGTCCCTTTCCAAGGTACAGGGATTCGACTGACCGCCTCAGGTAGCTACATCGCAGCGTATTTCGATGAGACCCGCCGGCCCGAGATGCAACGCCTGGCCGCGGCCCTCTGCGATGGATTGGCAGCCGACTGGGGAGCGCTGTATGCGCGCTGCGCTCACGACGACATCCGCCAGGTTGGCAGTTGGTTCCGAGGCAAGGACGTGGCGGGAGCCCTCACCAGTCTGGTTGCCGCGATGCGCCCCGCTACCGGCCCCACCGATCCCCTGGGCCCGGGCTCGGGTGCCACCAGTGGGCAGCTCATGGACGTACAGTCCAGATTCGCCAGGGCCGATCGCCGCTCGGTAGGACTTCTGTTGGGGAGAGAGGGAGGAATGCTGGCTGAGCGCCGGGACGGCGCTTCAACCCTGAGCTTCCCGTTTCGGGATGCGAATCGAGCCACCCGCGCCAGTCAGCTCGTGCTGGCAGCGTCCCGCAAGAAGCCCTGAAGTCACCTCGCGCTGGCCGAGGGTTCAGTCCTTGGGTGGCAGGGCGCTGGTGATCCGGATTTCCAGGATGAGATCGCGGAACCGCACCTCCTGCTCCCTGATTGCCAGTTCCACCTCGATCAGACGCTTGGTGATCTGGTCCATTCGGGTCATGGCGTCCCCCAGCTTCTTGGTCAGTTTCTGGCGCAGATCGCCGGCCTGGGGGTTCTTCTCGATGGCCTTCAGGCTCTGGCGAATCTGATGGGTCCCATTCTCGAGTTCGGATTGCTCGACCTGCAGCCGGGACCTTTCGTCGACCAGCTTCTTCCAGGTGTCGCGCACCGTCCAGGCCTCGGACAGCTTCTGCGATGCCTGGGGCTCGGCGCGTCGGTCGCCCAGATAGCCACGGACGGCGTCATCTGCGAGCGGGCTGAGCCAATCAACCTGATGCTGGCTCGGCTGGCGCTCATCGACAACCAGTTCGCCGCGTCCGTTGGGCTTGACGGTCATCGGCAGCAGCGCATTGCCGAGCCCGGTGTTGTCCTCCGTTCCGGGTGGCGGTCTGAACAGCCGAGTGCCGGGACGTCGGGGATGTCGGACCAGGAGCTTTATCGTATCCTTGCTGCCGTTGTTGATGGCATACGTGGTTCGGAGCACGCTGTCCCGTTCGATGGTGAGCACCCCGGCCTCGAGCTTGAAAAGGCGTGCCCCGCGATCGTCGGATTGGACGCTGCTCTCCACCGCAACCGAACGTTCCAGCGCGAAGGGTACGGTCGCGGTGGCGGAAGTGGGCAAGCTGTCCAGCATGCCTTGCCCCAGAAATGAACCCTGCTCGAACACGGCGATGGGGCCTCTTTCCAGAAGGCCACTGGTCGTGTTCGTGAACCGTGCCACCCGGAAAGGGTGCCTGATCGAATCCGGGACACCCCCGTCGGGAGCGAAGAGCAGCACACCCTGTCCCGGTACCTTCTTGCTGGCCAGGAGCACCATGGTGGCACTCTCGTCCGGGACGGTGATGGCGTAGGGAAGCGAGTAGCGCGTGGCTCCTGCCTCCACGGCCACACCAGCCAAAAGTTTGACGTTGCGAGGGCCACTCGGACCCTGGCCCAACAGCTCTCTGGCGGGCTCCATTGGCGGTGGGGGCGGTGGCAGTGCTGCATCATCCATCGAGTACCCGCGTCCAGCCCCTGCGGTCGCCGAGGGCATGGCAGCTGGGGCCGAAGTCGCCGTCATCCGTCGCCCCATCGCCACCTTGGGGGAGGGTTTTTTGGCCTCCTTTTTCTCCTCCATCGCGTCGCTGTCGGTTGCGCTTTCCGCTACCGCTTCGGCCGCGCTGGGCTGTTCCTCGGGGACGTAACGTTCCACCTCGCCACCCTTGTTCTTGGCCAGAGAGGTCACGCCTTCCGGCATGGCCATGATGACCTCGCCGGTGTCGGTCACGGTAGGACGCACCGGCGTGACCGGCTCCCCGAGTGTCGACTGGAAGGCCAGCGGGGCTCCGGCCACCAGAACCAATTCGACGTCCTTCCAATCCTCGCCGGAAAGGTTCTGGACAATTCCCCAGAACTGCAACTCGGCCTGGTCCGAGGGTCCGACGATGACACGGTACGATGGCCGCCACACCGGCGTTTCTGCCACGTAGCCTACCGCCAGGTCGTGTTCATTGCCGTCCAGCCGAAGCACCACCTTGCGCAGCGGATTCTTGGGTTTGGGTGGGGAAGGTACGGGGCACTTCTCTGGATCCTGGGGACATACCGGCGGCACCGGCTCGAACTCATCCTCGACCTCGATGGGGAAGGACGCCGAGCGAACCGTACTGCCACCGCGCTCCACGATGGCGAGCGTCGCCAAGAAATCCCCCACCGTCTTTTGGCGCATCTGGAAGCTGACTTCCGATTCGTCGACGGAACCCGCCCGTTCGTAGTATCCTACGCCGTTGCGGTATACCACCACCCGACGCAGGGGGAGCTGCCCCGAGGCGACGGTTGGAGTCCTGGCGCAACCCAGGGTCGCAGCCACAAATGCCAGTGCCCATGTCCAGTGCCTGCTGAGCATGGCTCATCTTGCCCGAATCACCCCCGGCTGAGAAGCACCGACCCTTGGGATTTCTGTGCCGGGTGGACTATGCTGTTGGGCTGTGACCCCCTCCCCTCCTGGTCCCCCGCCGCGCCGACCTCCGCCCCCCCCATCCCACCGAGCCGATTCGGCTCCCGTTCTGAGCCCAGAACAGAAACAGGCCATGACCGTCGAGGCGCTGGGCCTGCTGTCCGAGCAGATCCAGGCCAGGGTGGTTCATTACCGTGCCGACCTGGAGACCAATGCGGAGCTCGACGCGATAACGGCCCAGGTGGTCGCCCAACTCAAGGCCATGCAGGCGGCCGTGAGCGACCAGCCCGTCAACAGCCAGGATCGCCGCAGCATCGAACAGGAGCAGATCCGATCCCTGAACCAACTGTTGACCAGAGTCCTGGGGCCCGGTCGCGCCTCGGAGTTCGTGGCCCATCAGATTAAGCCCATTGGGCGACGGATCGCCAAGCTGTTCTTCGAGAGCGAACTACACGAGAAGACCAAGGGGGATCGGGAACGCGTCATCCGTCACACCGAGCAGGGTGTCTTCTACGTGCTGCTCCGCTACAAGAACCGTTTGCGCGCCGAGCTGGAGAACTTCGAATTCGTCGACGCCGAGATCAGGCAGGCCAGCCTGGATCTATTGGCCAAGATCGAACGTGACCTGCAGATGGGCTTTCTGTCCCGACGTTCGCCGGAGCTCAACCGGGTGATGAACGTGTTCACTGCAGTGCTCACCGACTTCTTCGAGCAAATCCTGCCACCTGAGCTTCCCACGATTGCACAGAATGTCATCAAGCAGGCCGGCGCCGCGAGGCTACCGAACAGTGTCGGGTACAAGGTGCCGGCCGAGGCGTTCCCCGAGTTTCGCAAGGTCTGGGAGAAGGAGCTGGTGGCTCGACTGGTCGGGTTTGCCGGAGAGGAGCTGGTGACCCGGTTGTCCGAGAGCGCCGATGGCTACCATGACGAGACCGTGCGCTTCTTCACCGATCCCCACGTTTTCAGTCAGACCGCGGAGGTTGTCTGCGACAAGATCTACGATTTCTTGTGTCAGGAGGGATACCTCGACCTGCCCCTGGATTGGCGGGTCGAGCTCGGCACCCAGCAGGAATGAGTCGAGCCCCGTCGTTCAATCCTCGGCCTCGCCGAGCTCCACGGCGTAGCTGACTTGGCTGCTCGCCGCCCCCAGGGCCCCCAACAGGGCGAAGGGAGGCTGAACCTGACCAATCCGGTTGGAGTGGTCGAAGATCAAGACATAGGGTCCGGGAGGTAGCGGCACCTGGTCGGACTGTTCGGCTCCTCCCACCAGAACCCAGGTCTTGATGGGCGTTGCAGGGGGAGCTTGAAGAACGGCTCCGGTCTGCAGACCCTCGCGCCAGGGATCGATGACAGACTGCGGATACAACAACGCGTCGACGCTGGGGCCCGTCACGCGGAATCGAAAATAGAGAGCCTGCTCGTCATCGGCGACCACCAAAGGACCGGCGACGTCGATCTGGCCCGTGTGCAACTCGGAGGTCTCGTTGGCCAGGCCGATCCGATCATCGCCCGACAGGGCAAAGGGCTTGGGCGGGCGCGCTGGAGGCTCGATGCGCCCCAATGCAAATTCATCCCCCGAGTCATCACGGATCACGGTGAATCCTTGACCGAGGTGGCTGGTCAGGATCTGGCTGCCAAACGTGCTGGCCAGATAGCCCGCCGGACCGTGAGCGGCCCAGTTGACGACTGGGTTCTCCACCGCTCCCAAACGAAAGCTCGGCGCAGTCCCTCCTCCAGTGGGGACCGCCCAAACGTACAGGGCGTCGTCGTCGGTCATCCGAAAATCCATCCGATATTCCACCACCGCGTCGGCCGCATACCCGACGCGACCGGCCAGGGGCGTCCACGCGAAGCCCGTCCCACCCAACTGCAGGGTCAGAGTCTGGCGGGTGTCATCGACGGATTGCACACAGCGATTGGGGAAGAACCGCCCAATGATGGGGCCAGTGGGCACCAGACGCAGCGGAGCACCACTGGCCAGGACCTTGGGACATACCTTTTGTGCGCCAAAATTGGAGAAGAGCCACCAACGCAGCCCCGGACTGTCATTGACGGCGCTTCGCAACAGGCTGCAGCCGGAGGCGAGCAGCCCCGTTCCGAGCAGTAGATGAGCCAACCAGACGCGGGGACTAACGGTCATGACAAGGGTCCTTCCCTGACTTGTTCGCTCGAGGAAACGAGCGCTTCTCTTACCACCTCGGCCATGGCCGCGATCGCCCGAGCAGCGGTTCCCAGTGCCGGAACCCTGGTCATCTGCAGGCCCAGGGCCCGGGCCTGAGCCGCTGCTTCGATGTCCAGATCGTACAGCGTCTCCACGTGCTCACACAAAAAGCCGAACGGGCACACGATGACCTCCCGCGCGCCCCGCTCCGCGCTGCGTTGCAGGGCCTGCGCCACCGAGGGCCCCAGCCATTCCCCGCCGTCCGCACCCTGACTCTGATACACGAGCTGGGTGGGGTAGCCTAACCCCTCCCCAATTCGTTCGCATGCCTGTGCCGTCTGTTGGGCATAGTCATCCCCGGCGCGAATGACCGCCAACGGCAAGCTGTGAGCGGTCAGGAACAGCTCGGCCGAATCAGTCAGCGCTCTTGCGGCGTGGGAACGGATCTGCTCGAGGTGAGCGGCGACCAAGCGCGGGTGCGTGCCCCATGGGCGCACCGGAACGAGCTCCAGGTGACGGATCCGCTCCTCACTGGCCAGAGCCTCTTTGGCGCGCTGGGCATCGGCCGCGTAGAGTCCGACACTGTATGGGGCCATCGGCAGGACGAACAGGCGTCGCAGACCCAACGACGCAGCCCCCTGTAGGGCTTCGGCGAGGCGGGGACTGCCAAAGCGCATACCCCCCAGGACCGGGACCCCGAGTGCGCGTGCCAGAGCGGCTCCCTGCTCCAGGGTTTCGCGCAGGAACGGCGAGCCTCCGATGGCCTCGTAGCGTTGGCGCATCTGCTCGACGAGCTCGAGACTCGGGGTTCGACCACGCCGAATCTCGAGCAGGAACGAAGGGAGATCCTCCAGCTCCCCGACCGTGCCGTGAGCAACCAACAGCACCCCGTCGGTCGAATCGAACTGCATCACCGCCCGAGCATAGCAGGTTGCTCGGGTTCACCAGCCTCGAGCGCTATGGTTCGAGGGCCTGGTCGAACACGCAGGCCGAGGATTCTCCCTCGGTGGGCTGGGACTCGGCGGAGTCCGAGTAGTAGGTTCGGGAGAAGCTCGCACCCCAGCACTCCACGGCGGAAACCTCCCCCGGAGGATCCGGCGTGTCCCCCCCTCCGATCCAGACGTCCGACCGCCCCGCACCGGAGGACAGCCATTGACTGGCGATGGAGAGGTCCTCCAGCAGGGTATCCTTTGATTCCTCGAGATCCACGTGCCCCTCGAGTACTAGTGTGCCGGTTCGGTCCTCGCGCGTCTCGGTGGCGACCCCGATGGACTCCTCGCCCTGCTCCAAGGATGCCTGGATTCTTCGGGGAACGGCCAACAGGTTGTCTTCGACATCCTGGGGAAGGTCGTGGATGATCGCCAACTGGCCGCGGTCCGGATTGGCGAGGGGATCCAGCTCGTTCGCAAGGTCCATGTCGATGGCGAACTGCCCGTCTCCGTGCTCATCCCGATACTTCCCGTAGCCTGTGCCCCAAAGGACGGGTTCGAAATCCCCTTCCTCGGTGGAATCCTTGGGACGTCCCTCCAGCGCATAGTCGTACTGACCAGGCTCCCCGGATACCTCGCTGACACGGAAGCGGTAGGTCGCGGGAGACAACTCGTCCGTCCACGGCCCCCACACTGCCTCCTCGTTCTTCACCGACGTTGGCCGGACGTGGACGATCCGCCAGACTCCGGTGAGGACGGCAGCGGTCATCAGGTTGATGTCGCGCCGGACTTTCCGGGTGAAAGCGTAGTAAACGGCCACCTGGCCGTTTCCCTCCGAGTCACCCTCAGCCATGACCGACTGGGTGGCGCTGCCCTCCGACGCCTCGGCGCTCTGCTCCGGTCCCGTGACCGCCACGGCTGAGGCCTCCGGTACGGGCTCCAGGAATCGCGACACGTCGTTCTCCGACGCCTCCAGTTGACAACCCACCGACGCCAGCGCCAACGCACCTACTTGCCCATACCTACATTTGCGGTTCTTCCACATGAGCGACTCCTTTCGAGGTCGTTCCGCTAGGATATCAAGTTCTGGGCCAAGCATTCTTCACCACCGTTTCCCTGGATCTCTCGGAATTCGTGAACCGCCGGCTCCGTTGGGCGTGACCCAACGTTCTCACCTGTCACTGGTCTTTGGCTCCTGGCTCGGACCCAACCCTGCAGCCTTTTAGCATGCGTTCTCGGATCCATCCCGTACAAGCCTTCGCGAACCTACCACTTTTGAAGGAGGAGGTTGAGCGACGCAAGAGCTGGCGCCAGGCTCTGACAATCCTGGGGCAACAGGTTCGAGTCCAAGGCCCCTCCCCGCTCGAGGTCATCGAGCCCCAGGCCCTAATCGCCGCCACGCGCGTCGCCATTGAGACGGGCCTGGTCAACGATCTGGATTGGACGGAGCCGAGCAAGGCAGCGGTCGCCTTGTACGAGCTCACCCTGGCATTGCCCACGGGTGCCGAGCGGCGTGAGCTGGGACGCAGGGTCTTGCAGCGCGCGTACGAAGGGACGGCCTCCACCTTCGCTGCGGTGGCGACCCGGATGGCGCTGGCTTCCGCACGATCACTCGACACCGCGCCACTGCGCGCCCGGGTCAGCTTGCTGTACGAGCTCCCCATAGGATCAAGCGTCAACGCCGACGCCCTGGCTCTGCAACTGGTGGTGCGCCGCGACAGCTTCCAGCGTTGGCTGGCTGGCCCCAGCATGGGAGCGTTGCCCGCCCGTTGCCTGGCCGCCAAGCTCTTCGAACACGCGGCCCGTGAGGCTACGATTCGCATCCAACAAGGGGACAGCTTCGGGACCAGAACCCTTCTTTCTGCCGAACTCCAGCCGGTACTCCGACGCCTCCTGGTAGATCGAGAGCCACTGGTTTGGCGTCACGCTGCCATCGCCAAAGGCCTTCTGGCCACGGTCGACCGTACCGGTCGCGAGGAGCTGGAAGCGGCTCTGGATCCGAGCCTTTCCATTGCTGAATGGCGTCGTGCCGCCGTCTCGTTAGTGGCCTTGGTGTCAGGGGATCCGGAGACGGGCCTAAAACAATGCCGTCGGCTGCTATCGAGCGAGGTGGGCCAGCAGGATCCAGGCATGGCGGCGGTAATGGTTGCAGGGTTACCTCCGGTCATCGAGTCCGAGCCCGAGGCCGCCGAGGAGTTGCTCGCACTCCTTTTGGCTTCTGGACGGTGGGACGTTGCCGAAGCGGCTGCGCAGCTCCTTGGTCATCTTCGTCACCGGACCTTTGGGGTTCGTTCATCGCGAGCTCTACGTGACGTGCTGAAGGACCCGGCCGCGGCGGGTGCTCCCGGCTCTCAGCACCTCGTGCAATGCGCCGTTCGGCTGCTGGATAGGGACGCGGCCGATGGCTCTCTGGGAGAGGCCCTTCGCCAGTCGCTCCTGGCCTACGAAATGACCGGGGCCCGCGCGGCCCATGAGGCAGCGCTCGCCCTTTTGCGTTCTTCGGTGTCCGCAGTCGAGAGTCTGGTTGGGCTTTCTTCTCAGGACACGGACACGGTGTGCAGCGCCCTGGCCGTGCTCTCCGATTTCGACGCGAGCTGCTTGAGACGCTCCTGCATCGCCGATCTGCTCCTGCTGGGGCGACGTCCCGGTGAGTTGGACGCGAGCGTCCCGGAGGTGGAACGCCTGTATCATCGGGTGGGAGGGCTGCTCCTGGAGCGCAAGACCGAGCCGGACAGGGCCCAGGCATTCCCACTGGCGCCCTTGGTGCAGCGACGGCGACTGGAAGCATTGCTGCACTTGGTCGATGCCGAGAGCCTGCATGGCGAGACCGACGCGGAAGCTCCGCGCATCCGCGCGCGCTTGCGTCGGATTGCCGAGGTCCTGCTGACCGAGGTCGTGCAGAACCGCGACCGGGTCAATCGGCGCATCCTTTGCGCCACGCTGGCTCGCAGTCTGGATGCCTTGGTTCGCGAAGGGGTATCGGATTCGAGCGATCTCTTCCTGCTCGTGGCGGCCCAATTGACCGACCGCGAAAGCGTTGGCGCCGTTGCAGAAGGCTCGACGAACCCCGATGTGGGCGGACCACTGCAAGCCCTGTACCGCTTCCTCGGACCCGCGTCGGAGGATTCGCCGGACGAGCCTCCGTCCAGTCCCGCCCCGGACCGCCTGACCTCGGAGGAGGCGGACGTGGCACACCGGTTGGTGCGCTTGAGTCAGGCGCTGGGGCCCGGTGGCTCGTACCGATCCGAAATGCTGCGTCAGGTCGTTCTGCGGATGGGTCGCTCCCTGGAAGTCATCGCCGGCGCTCGAGGCCTGAGCGAACTGACGGATCGGCGTCGTTCCAGCATCGACGCACTGCGAGAGCTGGACGAAGGCTGCGTGCTGCTACGCTCCCTGCTGCTGGGGGCGACCCATCGCGTGCTGGGCACGGCCGTTAGCCCCACCGTCGATTCGGAGGGGATCCCTTTGTCGCTGCTGGTCGAGCGCGCCACTAGCTCCAACATGCCGCTGGGACGAGACCCGGTCGAGACGGCGGCGCGCCACCTGGTGATGGGGATACCGGAGCCGCTGGCCTGCGCGGTGACTACCGTTTGCGCCCGGCTCGCGGGGCTGCCCATCGCAGCAGCGAGCGATGTCTACGCCATTCCGCTGGCCAGACGGCAGGCTCCACTTCCCGATTGGCTCCTGCCTCGACGAACGGCGGGTGCTTTCTATGTCGAACGAGCCCTGGGCAGTGGTGGCACTAGCTCGGTATTCGTCGCGCGTCGGACCGAGGAGCGGCACAATCCTCGGGCTCCTCTGTTCGCCCTCAAGGTGCCAGAATACGACCCGACGACCGCGCGAAGCCTGACCGAGCGTGAGTTCTTCGAGTTGTTCCGTGGGGAGGCAGGAGCTCTTCTCTCTCTACCTCGGCACCCCAATCTGGCTGGGTTCGTCACGTTCGATCTGGCCGCTCGCCCCAAACCGATCCTGGTGATGGAGCTCATCAACGGAGTCGGGTTGGATCGATTGATCCGCAGCCGCTCGTTGACCATGAAGCGAGCGCTGGAGTTCCTGGATGGGATCCTGTGTGGGCTTGTGGCCATGCACGAGGCTGGCATTGGTCATTTGGATCTGAAGCCGTCCAACGTCATCCTGCGTGACAACCGTGTGCCGGTATTGGTGGATTTCGGCTTGAGCGGTCGCAAGATCAGACCCGGTTGTGGAACGCTCGACTACTGCGCTCCCGAGATCTTGGCAGTGGAGGCGGAACCGTGGGCCGTTGCGCCCATGACCGCCGACATCTACGCCTTTGGCTCCTTGGCCTTCGAGATGCTCACCGCCCAGCCCCTGTTCGACGCCAAGGACGAGCTGGATCTAGTGACCCAGCATGTGTCCCACGATGGATGGCCCAGCAAGCTGGCCCGCATGGGGCGAGACCCACCGACGGCGGACATTTCCATGGTGCTGGCATCCTGTCTGCGCCATGATGCAAGGAACCGTCCTGACGCGGGGGCTGTACGAGCCGCCCTTGGTTCGGTTGCGTCACGCTACGAAGAAATGCCTTGGCCCCTGTGTTCCGACCGAACGTCTCTGTGTCCCCAAACGGCCTCCTAGCTGCGCGTCGGAGCCGTGGTCGTGGCGCTGGCGACGCGATGGGATGGATGATCTTGTTGCTGTTCTGTGCCGGGTGCAGCCGCGAGCCGGTACCGGCGATCGAGCTCCTCTTGGGCTCGGGGCAGGGTTCCCGGCAGAGCTTCGTTCCCCAGTCGGCGTTCGCCGAATACACGGAGCTACCCGACTCGGGTGACGAGCTGGTGATAACCCTGGCCAACTTCGACATCTCGTGCGACCAACTCGTGCCCGTTCCTACCTCGGGGACCCTGGTGGCACTGGCGGTGGTGATGCCCAAGGGTCGCCACCCCGAACGCGGAACGTTCGCCTGGGCAGGTCACGCCGCACACGGTGGCACCCCCACGGAGCCCAGCGTCCCTTACGTCGTGCCCCAGGTCAACCTGGCGAATCGTTCTGTCGCCCTGCCTCCCGGGGGCGGCCTTCAGCTGACCGAGGTCGAGTTGGAACGGCACGGCCTGGTACGCGGGATCCTGCAGTTCGAACAGTCCGGGGGGCCCGGAGTCCCCGCTTCCCGTCTTTTGGGCAGTTTTCGAGCTCGAGTCTGCCGGGCCAGCCCTGCTGCTCCGGTTCCAGGTCGCTAGGGCCAGCAGCGGGCACCAAAGTGCGCTAGATCGAGGCGCGGTCGCGAACGGCTCGCCCTGGAGATCCTCATGCCCTTTCGTTCCTCGTGCTTGCTTGCCTCTGCTTTGGCCCTCTTGGGGATTGTGGCATGCAGTGACGACAACGCTTCCCCCGATCCAGCCCGGGGTCCTTCGGGCCTTGCCGTGTCCCGGATTTACGTACCGGGAACCAACCGGGAGGTCACCCGCTCCAAGCAGACACTGACCGTGGACTGCAAGACCCCGTTGCTGGTGGAGTTTGAACCAGCCATCAAACATGGCTCACTCGGGGACTTCCGCGTCGCCGCTCCCGGTGCCTGTGGCAGTAGCAGCCAATGTGGGAGCGTGGTGATCGTCTTGGATCCTCCCGCCCTGGCGGATGCGGGCGTCGTGGAGCCGAGTGCAGAGCGGGAGTATCCGGGGTTGCGCTCTCCGATTCGCGTCGATCTGTCCCCCGAACAACGCACGGGGACCCACGAGTTCCGCGTCGAGCTACGGGATCGGGCTGGCCGAACCGTGATGCAGCCCGATGGCACCGTGCTGGGCAAGGGCCTGAAGGTCACGCTGAAGCTGGAATCACCGGACTGCAATCGGGACACCGGGAGCGGAGGCGCGGGCGGTGCAGGGGGTGAGGGCGAAGAGCCACTGGGTGGGCAGGCCGGTGCAGAAGCCAGCCAGACGGGCGGCGGCTCCTCTCAAGGATGAACGAACAGGATCGTGCCCTTGAGCGGCAACAAGGCACCGTGCCAGCCCAAGGGGACAGCGGGCTCCGTCCAGGAGAATATCCGTCGAGCATCCTCAGGCGCGAGATTGATGCAGCCGTGGCTCTTGGGAATGCCAAATCGGTCGTGCCAGTATGCCCCATGCAGGGCGTACCCCTTTTCGAAGTACTGGACGTAGGGTACGTCGCGGAGTTCGAATTCCTCCCCGGCCTCGTCTGAGTCCATGGTCACGCTGACGTGCTTGGTGTGGATCCGGAAGATGCCGCGCTGGGTGGCGCTGGAGCTCTCTGGATCCTCGAGCCCCGCTTCTCCGGTGGAGACGAACGTGGCGTAGACCGGTCTGGTTCCCTCGTACAGAACCAGGGTCTGCTTGGTCACGTTGATGTCCATCCACTTCTCACCTGCTTTTCCCCAAGCCGGCATGCGACGCACCGGATCGAGGCGAGAGGCATCCCGGTCGCTCAACCAGCTCCCGTCCACCGTTTCGTAATGCAGCCTGGTTCGGAAGAAGGCTTGCTTGCCGGTCAGGCGAATGGCCCCCCGGTAGGGCGCTTCAGGACCGCTGCTCAAGCGACCGCTCTTCTCGTCGTAGTGATAGAAACGGGCCCCGGGTTGGCGAACCAGCGCAAAAGGAAAACCGATCTCCTCGGGAATGCGATAGCCGTGAAAATCGGAGCCCCGAATGGGCCGCAGTCTATCGACCGGGACCACCTCAGCCTGGGGAGTTACACCGTAGCGCCTGCCCTGGTACAGGAAGGTTCGAAGAAAGGAGTAGCCCAGGCGGGGGCTGTTCCGGCCCGAAATCAGGGGCCTGCTGCTTTCGGTGGTCAACCAGCCTGGAATGCTGGGGTCAGTCGTCCGTTCACTCCAGGCCCGAGCAGGGTCGGACACCTCATCTCGACCTGCTAGCCACACCTCGGGGGCGTACGAGGCGCCGATTTCGCCCTCGGCCTTAAGCCAGCGTTCCATGCGCTCGGTCAGATCCGGCTCGGCTCCCTCGAGCTCCGCGGGGCGAGGCAGTCGCGAGTACACCGGTCCGGGGCGGCGTACCGTGCCGTAGACGTAGGGCAGTTTCCGATCGAGGAGCGGGGGATTCTCTTGGCTGAACTGCGTCAGCGGGTCGCTGAGGCGGGTGGTCGCGGCACGGTCGTCCACGCAGATGTACCCTCTGGGCTGTACCGGCACGAAGAGTCCCGCGCATCCGCTACCTTTGGTAGCCGATGCACGAACAAGGACCGAGCCACCGACGCGCAGATAGCCTAGGCTCGGGGATTTCGTGTCAGGTCGCTCGAGGATCCACACTCGGGGTGATTGGGCGTAGACGCGCTCGCCCTTGATTGAGTCAGGATCCGGCTTCCCGGCAATGCGCCCGTCGAGACCGACCCGGATGGGCTTGAACGACGCGCTGGGGATCCCTGGCGCTGGGGCGTAGAGGCTGGCCGTTGACGATGTGGCCGACGAGGCTTGGGTGCCGGGCTCCTCTTTCGTGCAAGCTCCCGCCAGAGCGACGGTGAGCGCGAGGCCAGTCGTGGCCCAAGGGAGACAAGGCATTGCCCCCATTTGGCACGGAGCTCCCGGCAGTACCAAGAACGCAACCCCCACAAAAGTTTCGACGGGTCCGGCGTGAGGGGGGGGGCTGCCGGACCCGTCGAGGAGTTAGGACGACGGCCGCAACTTGGGGGGAACGCGCGGCCGTCGAGAAGACCTGCAGCAACCGGGCGCTTGGCGCTGTGGGTTGCCGCTGGTTGGGACAGATGCACGGACCATACCAACCCTGGTCCGCCAGGTTTCCGTCGAGTTGCGCGCGCGGGATTCGGTGTGGGTTTCACTATTGAAACAGCGGCTGGCTCGCCTGAAATGAGGCAGCCCGAAGGGCGCGACGGTGGTGTCGTTTCCCGCAGAGGCTGCGGGGCCCAGGCCCCCTGTTTGGCGCCTCAGCGGGGTGATCCATCTGGGTCATCCGAGCACGCAATACCCAGGGGCGACCACCCTCGTTGAGCTCGGAGCCACAGCCTGCTACCGTCTGGCCGATGCGACTGGCGACCGCCTCACCCAGCGCCATTGTGTTTCGGAGCGGCTGGGAAATGAATTCCTACACCCTGGCAGCGCTGCCACCGGCCGCCTGTGCGGTAGCCGTGGCAATGGTGCTTCGCGGTCAGCCGACGGCCTGGTTGGGGTTCGCTTTCACTGTGCTCCTGACGCTGGCGCTCTTACGGGCTGGGCTCCGTCGCGAAGAGGTGGTGGTCGAACCGACCTCGGGGCGGGTTCGTTGGCATGGTGTCGCCGAGCCAGTGGGTGAACGAGCCGAGATCCACTTGTTCGGTGCCGGGGAAGGCATAGATGATCCTCCCGACCCCGCGTACCGAGCCGTATTGGTTCGTCCGGGACGGGCCGAATTGGAGCTGCTGAGTGCAACCGATCCGGCCAGAGTGCTCAGTGACCTCAGCCAGGTCCTGTCAGTTTGGCCGCGGCCCGTCGTTGGCCATGGGTTGGGATTGAAACCCGCTGGTCAACCGTGGCACGCCGGCCCAGGACTGTCTCGACTCGGTCCTCTGGCGACAACGCGCGTGGCCTGTCTGGACCGTCGCATCCCCACCGTCTGGCTGTTCTTTGGCATGACCGTCTTCGTCGCCGCGGTGGTTGGTTGGCTCATCTTTGCCCAGATCCAGCGCGGTGGCCCGGTGGGCCTGCTGGGAGTCGTCCTGGGCGTACTGGTCACCGCGGTGCCCGCTACGCTGGCTCTGCTCGCGCTGTGCGCGGAGCTCAGGATATCCGCCTCCGAAGGGGCGAGGTTCCACGTCGAACGCCGGTATCCGTTCGGTTTCAAGACCTCAACGTCCGTAGCCGCCGCCGATCTGGGTCTGTGGGTGCTGGGAAGCGACCCTTCGCGGCCAGCGCATCTGTTGGTTCGCTCCGGCGACGACCTGCGCTCCTATCGTCTCGCCTCGAGCGCGGCACTCGAGCTGTCGCAATGGTTGGGGCGGTCGGCACCCAACGATGTCGCGCCCAGCTGACGGATTGGGCGGCGGTCGATCATCGGGCGATGCCATCGAAAAGCGGCTGTTCGGCGTGGCCATCGGGCCCCAATCGGTTCGTTGGACTGGCACGAACGGCGCTTCTGGGATACTGGGCGCCTGGCGTGATGAGATTTGCCCTACCTGTTCGGTTCAGCGCAGTGACGCTGCTGGTCGCATTCGGACTCGGTGCCGTTGGCTGCGACGGGAAAGACCAGAAAAGCCAGCCCCCGACCCCCAAGAGCCAGGTCCCAACGGCCTCGGCCACGTCGGGTGAGGCCATAGCGCCCGATGCTCCCCCCGCCGACCACCTGAATAGACCGCTCAACGTCTTGATGCTCAGCGTCGACTGCCTGCGGGCCGACATGCCCTGGGCCGGTTACTCACGACCCATCGCCCCTCGGCTGACGGAACTGGCCCAGAAGAGCGTCGTCTACACCCAGGCCTACGCGGCATCGAGCTATACCGCCCAGAGTGTCGCCGCGATCCTGTCGGGGCGGTTCGCTTCGACGCTGTATCGCACCGGAGTGTTTTTTACCGCCTACCCCCAGTCCAATCTGTTCTTCCCCGAATCGCTCAAAGAAAAGGGAGTCCGCAGCATCGGCTGGTTTTCTCACCTGTACTTCGGTCGCGGCAAGGGACTCGACCAGGGTTTCGATACCTGGGAGATCGTGCCAGGCATCAAGTTCGATCCGCAGACCGACAACAACGTGACCAGCGACAAGATGCTGGAGCTGGGCAAGAAGCTCCTGGGAAACCCGGCCAATACCCAGGGACGGTTCTTCGCGTGGGCCCATTTCGGCGACCCCCACGATGTCTACATCAAACACCCCGAGGCACCAGATTTCGGTCGCAAGAATCGGGACCGTTACGATTCCGAGGTTTGGTACACGGATTTCCATCTGGGTAAGCTTCTGGACTTCGCCGCCGAACAACCCTTCTGGAAGGACACGGCAGTCATCATCACGGGTGATCACGGCGAGGCGTTCGGTGAGCACGGGCAATACCGGCACGCCTTCGATCTCTGGGAGAACCTGGTCCGAGTGCCTCTGATCGTTTACCTGCCGGGGGTCACCCCGCGTCGGATCGACGTGCGCCGCTCCCACATCGATCTGGCCCCAACGATCCTCGAATTGTTGGGCGAGAAACCGCTCGAGCAGTTTATGGGCACGAGCCTGGTCAAGGAGATCCGGGGTGCCGCCCCCGCCGAGCCCCGAGAACCCATCGTGCTGGAGCTCACCGAGGACACCAACAACCCCCAGCGACGAGCCATCATTGCCAAGGACAAGAAGCTCATCGTCCGTGGCTACGACGTCTCCTTCAGCCTCTACGATCTGGCCAAGGATCCGGGCGAAACCACGGATCTGGCCAAGACCGATCCGGCGCTGCTCGACGAAATGAAGACCCTGTACCGAGCGACCTTCGCCAAGATCCCCAGCATCCGACCCTATGGCGGCATGAAGCTGGACAGCGGCAGAGAGGCCAACGGGCCCTTCCGCCCCGCCAAGACCGACTAGGCATGGCGCTACCGGCAAGAGCAGCTATTTGACGATCGAACCGAGGTCCTGCTCCAACTGCTCGCCCGTGGTCTTGGCGACCTCGACGTACCAGCGAGTTCGCTCCGTCTTGAGGTAGAATTTCTTCTCGGTCCCCGCCGCACGGAAAAGCTCCGCATAGCCGAGCCGCTGCTTGGGGTCGAGATACTCGACGCGAAACAGCGCCGAACCGAGACCTTCGGGCTTTTCCACGAACTCGCTGGGGCGCAGTCGTGCCAACTTGCCCAGCCAGTTGCCCGCCGTCTCGTCCTGCACCGTGGGGCTGGCGGCGTCGGCATAGGCCTGCTTCTTTCCCTCGATCCGCACCAGGCGCCGCACCTTGCCCTGCGCGCTGACCGTGATCCGGGTCGGCTCCTCGATGTCGAAGCCGTGGACATCCCGTTCGTACAGGCGCGAATCACCGTAACGCAGTCGGTTCATGACCTCGGCAGAGACAGCGTGGACCAGGCCGGTGGCGTCGTCCCGCGCGTACATGTCGCTGCTGCCCGGGGTCAACGAGCCAAGGGTCAGGGAGCGCTTGGTGCTGCCGAATTCGACGAACAGCCTGCCCTGGACCTTGTCGAGGCCGAAATCGGCGCGTCGCTTGTCGTCGATGCGACCGATCTGGCGGTACGACTTGAGGGGGGCCAGTCCCTCCGCCAACTCCTGAACGGGGTCGACGGACAGGAACACCCGCTTCTTGGGGGCCGCAGGCGGGGTCCCGGCGTCCACCTTGGACGGGTCGGAATCCTCCTTCACGATCTCGACCCGGTAGTAGCGCCCCACCTCGTCCTTGCGGGGTTCGATACGAACCCGAAGGTCCTCGCCCTCGTACCGAACCAAGCTCAGGCGGTCCAGCTTCTCATTCCACAGGATGACCTCCGCCTGCCGGCCCTGGGTCGCTTCATCGCCTTTCTGAAAGGAGCTATAGGCAAGACCGCCCGCAACGGCCAGCAACGCAAGATGGATCCAAAGACCTCGGGATTCTTTCATCGCTTGCTCTCCTTGCGTCGCGAGCGGCGGGCCCAGAACAGACCTCCCGCCAGGACCAGGGCCGGAGCGCCCAGGATGGTGGCATAGAACCAGACCACGTCCTGATCCTTGGTGTGCTCGATCCGGTGATCTTCCTCGTTGTTGACCTCCCCCGCGAAGCTCTCCTCACCCCCCAACCAGCGCACCGCATCCAGGAGCCACAGGCGGTTGGTGGGTACGTTCATCATGACCAAATCGCTGAACGCGTCGGCATCGGCTACGACGAACGCCCGCATCTCCTGGCTCGATGAGGTCGGCTTGCCCTTGGAGGTCTGGGCATCGGGGGCTCCCCCTGACACGGGACGGGCCACCGCCGCTGCGAAGTTGAAGGACTCTCGCTTCTCGTCCGAATCGTTCTCGAAGTTGCCGTTGGTGTCGGCAAAGGAGCCGGGAAGGCCCCGAACCGCGAAATCGATGGTCTTGTCCTTGTCGTCGACCTTCGTGAGCGATCCCGCTCCGAAGAGCGCCACCCAGGAGGCGGTACGGCTCAGCGTCGTAACCGAGGCATGGGAAGAGAACCGATTGGAGACCAGCTGAGCCCGGTCGGAGGGATTGAACTGGCGCTGGATGAAGTCCCGATCATTGGCCACGACGGTCGAGTCAAAAGTGAGGCCAAACAACGCCGCAAGTTCGGAGAGATTGGGAACGACGCCGCCCTGTCCCAACTGAGCCGCGGCCAGTTCTGCCGCAGGCGGCGCGCCAGCGTCCGCCCCGGGCGGCTCAGGCTTCGTCGCGGATGCGTCGGCCAAGGGTTCCGGATTGAGCGCAATGAACAGGCGTCCACCCCGTTTCGCATAATCGCTCAACGCCCTGACCTCCTCTGGCGCGAACGGTTCGGTGGGCCCCAGCACCATGACCAATTGGGCGTCAGAGGGGATTTCGCGACCCAGCCCCTGCGAAAGGCCCAGATCCTGGAGCCGGTAGTTCTGCATCTCGAGCAGCTTCTTGAACAGCTGCGTGCTGCGTCCCTCGCGCTTCTGCTCGTCACGGCGGGAGTCGTTGATCTCCCCGTGCCCGATGGTCAGATAGGCCACACGGGCGTCGCGAGCCAACTTCAAGAGGTTCTTCTGGACGTCTTGGTCCAACGTCCGAAGGCTGAGCTTGGCCTTCTTCAGCTCCGTTCCGATGGTCAGAAGATGACGGACCTCACCACGGCTAAAAACCACGGTGCCGTCCTGGCCGACCCGAAGCTCGCGGGCCAGCTTGGGGTTGAGCAGGCGGTCCTGAAACTCGATCTGCAGCTTCTTGGTACTCCGGGAGAGTGAGTGGAAATACCGCTCGACCTCGTTTCTGACCTCGTTGACGGACGGGAAGACCGCCACGACCTTCACCGGTTGGGACAGACTGGCCGCAATGCGTCGGGTCGACTGGCTGGGTTCGGCGGTCTTGAAATACGCGTAGTCGGCAGCAACACCATAGCGATGGGCGCTGTACACGAACAGGCTCAGGTAACACAGGGCCATCCCCAAGCTCAGTCCGGCCAGCGCGGCCCACACCACACGACGACTCTCGGGTCGAGGAGCACGGCGCATCGATAATAGGGCCGCCTCCCCCAACAACAGAGGCAACACGCTCATCGTCAGCAGCGCGACCCAGGTCGTCGTCAACAGCCCGTCCCACGTGGCGCGGGCCTCAGGCTCCAAACGGTCCAGGCCCACGAAGGCAGCTCCCAGCGAGCTGGTTGCCAGTGCCAAAACGACAGCGACAACGCCACCCCAGGCTGCAACGGATAGGATTCTCGCGATTCGGCCGGCCTCCCCCTTCTTGCGCAGGGCCAGAATCAAGCGCTCGGTGGCCGAGGTCACCAGTAGCACCAAGCCCAGGCCCGTGGCGATGGCGCGCGGAGCGACGGTGGCGACCAAGGCCCGCTCCCCCAAGAACACCAGCACAAGACCAATCAGGTACATCAGACCATACCGACTGGGAAGGAGCCCGGTTTGGGTTTCGCCAGTCCCAGGTACGGGGGCAGAGCTGTCAGTCATCGCCATCGGCGAGCCTCCAGGGTTTTCGTCGAAGCCAGAAGGAAGAAGGCAGTGACCGCCACATAGAAGGCCGCACAGCCCAGGTTGAGCGTTCCCACCATGAATGGACGGAAGTTCTCGTGATGCAGCGCCAAGCCGGCCAGCATGTCCTGCACGGGCGGATCGACGGCCTTGGCCAGGATCCAGAACAGCAGCATGCAACCCACCATCACGGCACCCAAGAGGGCGGCAACGACCTGAGAGCGGGCCAGCGCCGAGGCAAACAGCCCCACCGATGCGGTGGCCGAACCGAGCATGACCAACCCCAGGGTCCCCACCAGGATATGCCCAACGCTCACCTTCCCGTGCACGAAGATGAGCAAGGGCATGTACAGGCTGAGCAGGGTGGTGAGCGTCAGGATAGTCACCGCTGCCAGGAACTTGCCGAGGACGATCTCGTGGTCGCGCAGGGGCGAGGTATTGAGCAGCGTGATCGTGCCAGTTTGCCGCTCCTCCGCCAGGAGTCTCATGCTCAGCGCCACCGCAGCGATCATGGTCACCCCGCTGGAGTTGTAGAAGAACCGTTCCAGCACCTCGGCACTCAGCAGCTTCTCGGTGAGGGCGGACCAATAGAAGAAGATCCCGTCAGCCAGCAGCGCGCCCGCCACCACGACGGCGCCCAGCGGCGAACGGAAGGCGGCGACCATCTCGCGACGCCACAAGACCAGGGTTCGGTTCACAGAGACACCTCCGTTTGAGCTGGTTCGCGGGAGTCTGCCGAGGAGTCCTTCTCGACCTCGGAGAGCTGCAAGAACACGTTCTCGAGCTCACGCTGGCTGCGCGAGAACTCCAAGACCGACGCCCCACCGGCCAGGAGCTGGTGGAGCAACTCGTCTCGCACGTCCCGGTGGGCCATCATTCGGAAGGTCGTGATGCCCTCGCCCAGCTCGTTGGGAGGGAGCTTGTCGACCTGGTGGACGCCAGGGATGGCGGCGACACTGGCCAGCAGGGCGTCCTCCTTCTGGGCTTGACTACGACGCACCGACACCAACAGGCCGATCCCCTGCAAGAATCGTGAACAGAGTTCGGCTTCGGTGCCCGAGGCCACGATGGTTCCCCCTCGGATGACCAGGATTCGGTCGCAGGTCTCGCTGATCTCGGACAGGATGTGGCTGGAAACCACCACCGTGTGCTCGCCCCGCAGCGCCTTGACCAGCTGACGCATCTCCACGATTTGTACCGGATCCAGTCCAGAGATGGGTTCATCGAGCACCACCAACCGGGGACGGTGCAGGATGGCCTGGGCGATCCCAACCCGTTGTCGGAACCCATGAGACAGCGTGGAGATGCTGTCGTCGGCGACCGCCTCGGTCTCGGTGAGTCCCAGAACGGCCTCGATCCGCCCCCGGAGCTCGGCGCTCTTCATGCCCCGGATCTTGCCCGCAAAACCCAGGTATTCGCGCACCGTCATCTCCGCGTAGAGCGGCGGACTATCCGGCAGATAGCCGATCTTGGCTCGGATCTTCTCGGGGGCCTCCACCACGTCTTCCCCGTCGATCCGAACGGTGCCACTGGTGGGCAGCAGATCACAGACCAGGACCCGCAGGACCGTGGTCTTGCCGGCGCCGTTCAGGCCCAGCAGGCCAACCACCTGCCCCGGCTCGATCTCCGCGTTCACGGGTCCCACTGCACGGCTCGAACCGTAGTACTTGAATAAATCTCGGATCTCGATCACGGTGCCTCTCGTTCCGAACCCGCGCCCCGCGCGGGGCCACGGCAGTTACCACGAAATCCCCCTCGGGTGGACCCGGTCGGTCCCCGAGACGAGCGCCCCGTCAACCCGCATCCCCCGCCTTTTCTTCCGGCCATGCGCGAAGAAATCCAAGAGCCCGGGTCCTCGGACTTGGTGGAACGCTACCACCCGGACCCGAACGCCCGACCTGCCGCTGACTCCAAGGAGGGTCTGGGGCGAGCCCTGACCCGGGTAGCAACCCAACTGGGCTTCGTGCGTGTTGGGTTCGCCGAGGCGCAGCCATTCGTCGAAGCGGGGGCGAGGTTCCGTGCCTGGCTCGCCAAGGGGCATGCGGGGCAGATGGCCTACCTGTCAACGCTCGGTGAGCGCTCCGATCCATCGCGCCTCCTTCCCGCGGTTCGCTCCTTGATCGTGGTGGCCCTAGCCGCCTGCCGCGCGGCTCCCCCCCAACCGGCCGCAAGACATCCCGACGTGGTGGCGCGTTATGCCCAGGGGCTCGACTACCACACGGCACTGCGGGGACGGTTGCGTCGACTCGCGCAGTCCCTGGCGAATCTGGCCGGTCGACCCATCCTGGTGCGACCCTGCGTGGACACGGCCCCTCTGCTGGAGCGAGAGGCGGCCAGGCTCGCGGGCGTGGGGTTCATCGCCAAATCGACTCAGCTGATTGCGCCCGGTATCGGACCGCGTGCCCTGCTCGGTGTGCTCTTGGTGGACGTCGAGCTGCCGGCGAGCCTCCCGCTGCCGTCGCGTTGCGGCCAATGCACGGCTTGTCTGGACGCTTGTCCAACCAAGGCCTTGGTTGGGCCATACCAGTTGGATGCGCGTCGCTGCATCTCGTATCTCACGATTGAACATCGTGGCAGTGTGCCCCGGGAGCTCCGCTCCAAAATCGGGGTCCGCGTGTTTGGCTGCGATATCTGTCAACAGGTGTGCCCCTTCGACCGGTGCACGCAGAGTTCCGATGACCTGGAGCCTCGCTCGCAACTGGCCGCTCCGGATCTTCGGGCCTGGTTGCACATGACGTCCACCGACTACCGCCGCATCGCACGCCGAACGGCGCTTCGTCGGGCCGATCGTGCACAATTGGTGCGCAATGCCGCCGTAGCCCTGGGCAACAGCGGCGTTCTCGAAGCCGTTGCCGACTTGGCCGTAGCGCTCCGGACCGCTCCTTGGGTGGTGGTCCGCAGTCACGTTGCCTGGGCGCTCGGAACCCTGGGCGGAACGGTGGCGAAGCAGGCGCTGACCGAGGCCCTGATTGGCGAGCCCGACGCCGAAGTGCGGAGCGAGATCGCCCTCGCCCTGTCACACTTGGACGCTACGGTCGAGCTTCCGGCTCGTCGTGACGAGGTTCAGTGAGTGTTACGGTGCGGATCAGCCATCGGGAGTCTCGACGCACCAGACCAGCCGCAAAACGTCGCTCCTGGTCCTTTTGACCACCCTGGCGAAGCTCGAACGAAACCATTAGATCCCCGACTGCCTGGGCCCGGTCGTGTTGGGTGTCGACCCGCACCACCACGCCTTCGAGCCTCAGACGCAGTGCGTCGGCAATCCCATGCGTCTGCAGGGCCCAGCTCAAGAGTTCGGCCACAGTGAGCTGGGCTGGCGCCTGCTCGGGCACGGACACGCTGACCCGACCGGCAACGGCAGCCCGCAGCTCCACGTCCACGCGGTTTCGGTAGGCCTGCTCCAGGGTCCCGGGTTCGTAGGACAGCGACTGGGTGAGGTCGTGGAGTCGGTCGCGAACCCGGGTTTCGTCGCTCTGCCGCCAGCGAAGACCACCAACCAGTAGACCGCCCAGGACCACCGCCGCAGTCGCGACCAGGAGGGCTCGTTTCGGGGAGATACGCGGGGTTGTCACCAAATCCCTCAAGGACCCGTGTCCAGCAGGCCAACGACGCTACCGGCCGCCAGCGCGGCCCGGGAGCATCATCGTCGGCAAGCTCAGGGCGTCAAGCCCCAGCTTGCGACTTGCCAGAAGCGACCGGATTGGTAAGTAGTTGACCCATGAGGCGCTGGACATCCCGGGTGTTTGGGTTCTGTGTTCCTGGTTCCGCTGCTGCGCTGGTCTCTGTCACGGCTGGGCTGTGTTTCGCGCAACAGCCCACAACCAGCCCCCCAGCTCAGGGCGTAGCGCAGCCTGCGGCGGCTCCGGCGGGAACTGCAGCAGCCCAGCCAACACCGACTGCTGCTCCAACTGGTGGCAGCTGGCACGATGCCGAGGCAGCAACCCCTGCCCCTGCCCCTGCCCCTGCCCCTGCAACGGCCGAGGCAAGCCCTCCGCCGGCGCCCGCGCCTGCCCCACCTCGAGGCAAGATCGAACTCGCCAGTCCCCCCGCCCCACCCCCACCTGTCGAACGCA
This sequence comes from uncultured Polyangiaceae bacterium, assembly GCA_964648165.1. Taxonomy (GTDB): domain Bacteria; phylum Myxococcota_A; class Polyangia; order Polyangiales; family Polyangiaceae; genus FEN-1139. Next base: position 76,464 of record CAZYKT010000011.1, read on the forward strand.
CCGACCACACCCACGATGGCTGGTACGCCCGAGTCAACTTGGGTTTTGGTTCGCTGGGCGCATCGGTCGCTCCACCCGGTCAAGACGGCGATCTGGATGGTGCCAATGGCGCGCTGGCCGTCGATCTGCTGGCGGGAGGTTCCCCCGGCAAGGGGATCGCCGTCGGTGGAGCGCTGCTCTTGGATTCGGCCCATTCCGTGGATTTTGAGGACCAATCCAGCGTGATCGGGTCGTCGAACGTACGTTCGACCCTGCTCGGGGTTTTCATCGACGGATTCCCCAACCCACGCCGCGGCTTCCATTTGGGCGGGATGTTGGGCTTTGCGTCCGCCCATCTGAACCGCAAATCGGTAGCTGGGTTCAACGACACCAAGGGCGGCGGTCTAGCCGTCTGGTTGGGCTACGACGCTTGGGTATCGGAGCAATGGTGCATGGGTGGTCTGTTACGCCTGACCGGAACCCGCAGCGGCGCCGATGTGGCGGGCGACCGAGTCACCGTGGCTACGTCGTCCATTGCGATCATGCTCACCGGACTTTACCACTGAGGCCTGCGAGGAATCAGCGGCGTCGACGACCCTTGTGGATCGGTGCTTTGGCCCGTTGCGCTGCGGCACGCGGCGGCTTCTTTTTGACCTTGCCTCGAGCCAAGAGCACCACGGCTGCAACGACCCCCAGCGTACCCACCACGAAAATGGCCTGATCTGCCGTCATTGGGACCCTACCTTGCTCCCGATTGTTGCATACCGGGGGACGTCTCGTCGGTGATCCATCGCAAAAAATCGGGGTTGCCCCCCAGGATTGGACAGGCGAGGACAGCTGGGCACTGGTAAGAATGCAGCTCCTGGATCCTCCGGGTCAGTTCCTCGACCAGCGCAACTCGGGTCTTCAGGATGAGCGCTACCTCTGCACCAGTCTGGACCCGTCCCTCCCACCAGTAAACGGACTCGATGGGGCCCAGTAGGTTGGCACAGGCCGCCAGGCGTTCGGAAACCACGGTGGTTCCGATCCGGCGCGCCTCGGCCTGGTCGCTGGCTGTCACGTAGACGATGGCATGGTCCATGGGGGAACGCAGGATTCTACTGTGCCCGGCGAACCGAACCGCCTTTCATATACAATATCCGGCGGCAGATTGCGACCACCTCTCCTCGGGAGGACTTCCCGTCCTGGCTGTTTCCTCCCCGAGCACTCCCGCGCAGACGCCGGATCGGGTCGCGTCACTTGACGCCTGTGGGTCAGGACCGGCCCGAATCGTCTGCGAAGTACTGCGCGTGTTGGCCGAGCGTTCCGTCAACGTCGAGGAGCTGACCAGGGGATTGTCCAGCGCGACCATGTCCGACTCGCCGCAAACTTGATGGTCGATCTCACCCTGGAGGACGTTGGCTAGCTCTGCCCCAGCCACGTCGAGCCGCCAACAGAACGGCGGCCACGTGAGCTGCATGCTCGATATAGCCGCTGCCGAGCTGTGCCAGGACCTCGGCCGCTGGGGTTCGGATCACCCGCAGCACCTCGGTTGGCTCGGGACAGGGATTACCCGTCGCTTCGACGCCAGTGGCCAGGAAGAGATGGGCCCGGTGCGTGCTGCGACTCGGCTCGGGCGACACCACGGCCAGCGGAGTCCACCGAGCCGCGATGCAGCCGGTCTCCTCCAGCAACTCGCGCCGAGCGGCGTCCAGCGGGGTTTCCCCCGGGTCGATCAACCCTGCCGGCAGCTCCCGGCTCATCCGCCCCAGGCCATGACGGTACTGCTCCACCAAGACCAGCTCATCCCGCGCGGTCAGGGCGACCACCCCAGCCCAATCCGGACTCTCGAGCAGGTGAAACTCGTCGATAATCGCACCGTTGGGGAGCTCGAGTCGCTCGGCACGGACCCGGAGCCATCGTCGATCCAGGAGGATCTCTGAGCCTAGAACGCGGACCATGGGCACGGGCAAGGCAATCCATGTCGCTCGGCCACTGTCAATCCCGAGCGAGCCAGGCCAGCAGGCCGCCACGCCGAGGCCGGTTGCCAATCGGGTGGGGGTGGGACAGAACGGCGGCACTCGAGGCGCCTGGCACCTCGACCAAGGAGCGTTGCCTCGATGTTGGTAATCCACGGCGGTCCCGCCCTCTCCCCATTCCGTCTGGAACGTCTCCTGGTTCGCCTGCGCGCAGTCGCTCCCCAAGCCACCGGGCTGACGGCGCGGCACGTCTACCTCTTGGACTGCAAGAGCGAGATGGACGCTGCCAGTCGACGTTCCCTGCATCAGTTACTGGGCGTCCCCGAAGACAATGCCCCCGCGCCGTCAGGCGGCGAGCCGCTCCTGGTGGTTCCTCGACCGGGCACCATCTCTCCTTGGTCGTCGAAGGCAACCGACATCCTGTGGAACTGCGGCCTGACTCAGATCCGACGGATCGAACGGGCCACCGCCTTCTGCGTCGCGACGGCCGACGGGCGATGCCTGGATCCGAGCGCAAGGAGCCAGACCGCCGCGATCATCCACGATCGCATGACCCAGGTGGTGCTAACCAGGGAGGCTGAAGCCGATTGCCTCTTCGCGCACGCCGAACCCAAACCACTCGGCATCGTTCCGTTGACCGCCGAGGGGCGCCGGGCGCTGTTGACAGCCAATGCCCAGCTGGGTCTGGCCCTGGCCGACGACGAGATCGACTATCTTCTCGACAGCTTCCGTGAGCTGGGCCGGGATCCGACCGACGTCGAACTGATGATGTTTGCCCAAGCCAACAGCGAGCACTGTCGACACAAGGTCTTTCGCGCCGCATTCAGCATCGACCAGGAACCTCAGCCCCGTTCCCTGTTCGACATGATTCGGCTGACTCATGCAGCCAACCCAGACGGCATTCTCTCCGCCTACCAGGACAACGCTGCGGTGTTCGTCGGGCAGCACGGACGGCGGTGGTTCCCGCGGCCGCACGACGCCGTGTACGCACCGGTGACCGAACCGGTCCAAGTCCTGCTCAAGGTGGAGACACACAATCATCCCACCGCCATTTCGCCATTCCCCGGCGCGTCCACGGGCTCTGGAGGCGAGATCCGAGACGAGGGGGCCACGGGTCGCGGCTCCAAGCCCAAGGCGGGCGTCACCGGTTTCGTCGTCTCGCACCTGCGAATCCCCGGTCTTCTTCGTCCCTGGGAGCAGAACGACATCGGCAAGCCAGACCGCATCGTATCCTCTCTCGAGATCATGCTCGACGGCCCGCTGGGCGGCGCCGCCTTCAACAACGAGTTCGGACGACCCAACGTGGCCGGTTTTTTTCGAACCTTCGAGGAACACAGCTTGGGAGCCGATCCCAACCACGTTCAGGGCTTCCACAAGCCCATCATGCTGGCCGGAGGCATTGGCGCCGTGCGCCCCGTGCACGTGCACAAGGGTCGAGTCCAGCCAGGCATGCCCATCGTGGTCTTGGGAGGACCGGCCCTGCTGATTGGCCTGGGGGGCGGGGCCGCCTCCTCCCTGGCCCAGGGCAAGAGCGCTGCCGATCTGGACTTCGCCAGTGTCCAGCGAGACAACCCGGAGATGCAGCGCCGCTGCCAGGAGGTCATCGACCGCTGTCTGGCCTTGGGTGACGATTCGCCCGTGGTGAGTATCCATGACGTGGGAGCGGGGGGCCTGTCCAATGCACTGCCCGAGCTCGTTGAAGACAGTGAGCGCGGTGCCCAGCTGGAACTGCGCGCCATCCCCAACGCCGAACCGGGGATGAGCCCCATGGAAATCTGGTGCAATGAGGCCCAGGAGCGGTACGTCCTGGCCATCTCCGAGGAAGGCCTCGACCGTTTCCGGCAGATCGCGGAGCGGGAACGCTGCCCCTTCGCCGTCGTGGGTCACGCCACCAAGGAGCGTCGACTGGTGCTCACGGATCAGCTTCGCGGCGAACGACCCATCGATCTGCCGATGTCTCTGTTGTTCGGCAAGCCGCCCCGGATGACCCGCCAGGTGACCCGGGTTGGTGCCACGGCCCAGCCATTCGACACCACGACCGTGGATCTGGCGGATGCCGTGGGTCGAGTCCTACGGTTCCCGGCGGTCGCCGACAAGACCTTCCTCATCACCATCGGTGATCGGAGCGTCAGTGGCTTGGTTCACCGCGATCCGATGGTTGGCCCGTGGCAGGTGCCGGTGGCCGACTGCGCCGTCACCCTGACGGACTACGACGGCTTCGCGGGAGAGTGCCTGGCCCTGGGCGAGCGCCCCCCACTGGCCGCTCTCAATCCAACTGCATCAGCCCGCATGGCCGTGGCCGAGGCCCTGACCAATCTGGCGGCCGCCCCGGTGCCATCGCTCAAGGACGTTCGGTTGAGTGCCAACTGGATGGCGGCTGCCGGTAGTCCGGGCCAGGACGCGGCGCTGTACGACGCGGTGCGAGCTGTCGGTCAGGAGTTGTGTCCCCAACTGGGCCTTGTCATCCCGGTGGGAAAGGACTCGATGTCCATGAAGACCGTCTGGGAAGGGGGCGGCAAGTCGGTGACCTCGCCCTTGAGCCTGGTGGTGACGGCGGCCGCTTCTTTGCCGGACGTTCGAGGCACCCTGACGCCCGAGCTTTGCCGTGAGTCGGACACAGAGCTCTGGCTCGTCGACCTCGGTCAGGGCAGAAACCGCCTCGGCGCCTCGGTATTGTGCCAGGCGTACGGACAGATGGGCGATCAAGCCCCGGATCTCGACCAGCCTTCCCTGCTCTCGGGGCTCTTCGTGGCCCTGGCCCAGGCAAGAGAAGAAGGGCTCCTTCTTGCGTATCATGATCGTTCCGACGGCGGCCTGCTCGCCACGACGAGCGAAATGATGTTCGCCAGTGGCATGGGGATCACCCTCGACCTGGATGGCTTGGGGCCCGATCCCATCGCCGCGCTCTTCGCCGAGGAGCTCGGGGCGGTGGTGCAGATCCGCAGGGTTGTCCGCGAACAGTGGCTAACCCTGTGTCAACGAGCCGGTCTGGAGCCGGATCGAGTCGTACGATACATTGGCACGCCGCGCTCGGATGATCGACTGGTCATCGAATGGCAGAAGCGAACCCTCTTCGCCTCGCCCCGCAGCGACCTCCGACGCGCCTGGTCGGAAACCACTTTCGCCCTGCAGTCTTTGCGGGACGATCCCACCTGCGCCGCCCAACAATTCGAGCAGGTCACCGATCCGCAAGATCCGGGTCTACGCGCGAGTATCACGTTCGACCCCGAACAGAATCCGGCCAAGCCCTTGCTGGCGATTGAGGCCAAGGCCCGCCCCCGGGTTGCCATCCTGCGCGAAGAGGGGGTCAATGGTCAGGTGGAGATGGCGGTGGCATTTGCCCAAGCCGGGTTCGACAGCGTGGACGTGCACATGTCCGACCTGCACTCAGGCAGAGTCGCTCTTCAGGGTTTCCGGGGCGTGGTGGCCTGCGGTGGCTTCTCCTACGGTGATGTCCTGGGTGCGGGTCGCGGTTGGGCGCAATCCATCCTGCTCTCGGCACGGACCCGCGAGCAGTTCCAAGCATTCTTCCCGCGCCCGGACGTGTTCGCCCTGGGTGTCTGCAATGGCTGTCAGATGCTAGCGGAGCTCAAGGAACTGATCCCGGGCGCCCAACTGTTCCCGCGCCTGTTGCGCAACCGCTCCGAGCAGTTCGAGGCGCGCTTGTGTCAAGTCGAGGTCCTGCAGTCGCGCTCCATTCTGCTCTCCGGGATGCAGGGCTCCATCCTGCCCCTGGTTGTGGCACACGGTGAGGGGCGAATGCACTTCGACGACTGCCGGGACCGGGAGAGACTCCTACAGCAGGGCCAAGTGAGCTTACGCTATGTCGACGGCCGGGGGCAGGTTACCGAGCACTACCCGGACAACCCCAACGGCTCACCCCATGGCATCACGGCCCTTTGCAATGACGACGGACGCGTCACCATCATGATGCCCCATCCGGAGAGGGTCTTCCGGAGCATTCAGCTCTCGTACTGCCCCCCCGGATGGGGACCCACCAGCCCCTGGGCACGCCTGTTCCAGAACGCCCGAAGCTGGGTTGGCTAGCGCTCCACTCAGGCGTCGGTCAGCGCCCCAATGCCCGGAAGTGCCTTGCCCTCAAGGAGTTCGAGGGAAGCCCCGCCACCGGTCGAGCAGTGGGTCACCTGGTCCACGATCCCCGCCTTCTTGGCGGCCGTCGCGGTATCGCCCCCTCCGATCACGGTGACGACGCCCCGCGTCGTTGCCTCAGCGACGGCCCGGGCCATGGCGCGGGTGCCAGCAGCGAAGGCATCCATCTCGAAGACGCCGGGAGGCCCGTTCCAGATGATGGTCTTGGCGCGCTGAATGACCGAGTCATAAAGGGCAATGGTCTTGGGCCCCGCATCCAGCCCCATCCATCCAACCGGGATCCCGGTCTGGTCGTTGGCGCTCCCCACGTTGGCAGCCGCATCGAATTTGTCAGCGGTGACCCAATCGACCGGCAGGTGGATCTTGACGCCCTTCTGCGCGGCCTTGTCCATCAGTTCCTTGACGATCTTGGCCCCTTCGGGATCGAACAGGCTGTCCCCAATCTCCATCCCTGACAGGACCTTCTTGAAGGTGAAGGCCATCCCTCCACCGATGATGATCTCGTTGGCGCGATCCAAGAGATTGCTGATGAGCGGGATCTTGTCCGCCACCTTGGCTCCCCCTAGGATGGCCAATAGGGGCCGCGCTGGGTTGTCCAATACGGCTGCGAAAGCGTCGAGCTCCTTCTTCATCAAGAAGCCGACGGCACGTATCGGAAGGGCGCAGCCCACCATGGAGCTATGCGCGCGGTGAGCCGTTCCAAACGCGTCGTTGACGTAGACGTCGCCCAGACGAGTCAGCGAAGCACGGAAGGCCTCAACCGCCTTGGGATCGGCTTTCAGGCTGGTCCCGTCCGGATTCTTCGCCTTCCCTTCTTCCTCCAGGTGGAAGCGGAGGTTTTCCAACAACACCACGTCACCCGGTGGTGGTTTGGCGCAAGCGGACTCTACCTCCGGTCCCACGCAGTCGGACAGGAACCGCACCGGTCGGGACAGGATCTCCTGGAGCTTGTCCGCAACGGGTTTGAGACTGTACTTGGGATTGGGCTTGCCGTCGGGACGACCCAGGTGACTCATCAACACCACGCTCGCCCCATGGTCCAGGGCGTACTGAATGGTCGGCAACGCCGCGACGATACGCGCGGTATTGGTGATGGCACCGGTTTCCTTGTCCTGAGGCACGTTGAAGTCGACGCGCATCAACACGCGCTTGCCCTTGAGGTCGACCTGGTCGATGCAGAGCTTCGGCATTGGATCATTCCTTTCAGCGTCCCGGATTCGGTCCTTTGTGGGGGCCTGGGGGTCGCTAGTAAAGCAAAGGGCGAGACGATACGCTGGGCCGAAATGGTGCCATCGGGTCCCCGCCCCGCCCGGTGCGCAAAAAGTGCACCAACCTCGGGCGGCACGCTCGCAGGGTGCCGCGTGATACGGCGGCCAGACGCCGCAGTTGCTCCGGGCCGAGCTGCGACAAGGCGCTGTTTAACAGGCTCCCTTCGTCATCAACGTGCCGAATGAACTCGACTTCGAAGCGGCGATAAGCCTCGGTCGTATCAGAAAGTCGCTGTAGGAGTGACTCGTCGGTCAAGGCTCGCGTCCGCTGCAGGACCTGCACCATGCATCCCAGAATGCGGTCATGGGCTCGCGAGAGACGTTCGACGGCCTCGGCTTGGTCGGGGACCATCTCGAGCAGCGCGGGAAAGGTCGCCTCCTCCTCCAACTGAAAATGCTCGTTCAGCTCGTCGTGCAGCAACTGCGCCTGCTGCGACAGCTCAGTACGCGCAGTGTGCGGAGCGTACTCGCCTGCGACCATCCCGCCAAGGAGCGCCGCGACCCGGGCCACGTGCGTGGCGAGGATCTCGTGATCGCGAGTCAGAATGTCGACCGTACGCTCCACGAGGTTGCACCCTAGCACGGGAATGGTTGTTGCGAAGCCAGGATAACTTGGCAGCGAGTCCCCTGGGGGCGTGACCCGTCACGATATGCTCGGCGTCCCCCGAGGAGCAGCGGCAATCGGGGGATGGGGACTACCAGGTCACCAACCAAAGCTCGGCATAAAGGCCGTCTCCACCGGCTGCGGAGCCCGCGACTGCAGGCTGAATGATCAGCACCTTGCGCCCAACCTGGCGGAGGTGTGCTGGCTGCTCGGAGATCAACCGTACCGACTTGCCCGCAGTCTTGACCGCGCCTCGCAAGACCTCGGGGGTGAATTTCTCAACGACTGGCAAGGCCTGGTTGAAACGGGAGGGGACGTCCCCTCGCATCAGAGAGCGCACCAGCTTTTCGCCGTTGAGGCGCAGATCGTCGGGCAGGCTCCCGAAGCCCATGCGCAAAGGGAGATCTCCCGGGGACACCTGGCTGGTGGGCATGACCTTGGCGAACAAAAGGAGCGTCTCTTTTCGGTCCTGGCCCTTCTCACGCTTCACCGCCGTCCCAATCCATCGCCCCTCGCCGGAGGGCATACTGGGAGTCCAGGGACCAGCCGCGGCAAACTCATCGACGATTCGACAGGCGTCACTGGTGGAGCGCTTGGTGCAGGCCAGATCCTTGCGGTAAGGCTCCGGATCGATGTCGGCCGGGGCGGGCGGGAGCACGGGAGCAGGACTCGGTGCCGGTGCCGTTTCGCTCGTCGGTGCGGTCGCAGCCGTCGGCTTCGGAGGTTCGCTCTCGCAGGCAACCAGCGTCAACCAAACCAAGGCGAAACCCAGTGCCAGACGTTGCATGGGGGCATTATCGATCCGGCCCGGAGGCTGTCAACCGGAGCAGCGCGCGAACTTGGCCGATCCAGCGGGACCCCAGTTACCATTTCGGTTCCAAGGAGACCCTCATGGAGACGATTCAGACCTCCGGCCGCCTGCCCCGACACACCCTGCGCGTTCCCTGTCAGGTGGTGCGCTTTCGGGATTTCCGCTTGATCGCCGATCGAGTCGAGAACGCGTCGTTGACGGGACTCCTGGTCACCCCCGCCGAGCCGGTACTGACTGGCGAAAAACTGATCGTGTCCTTCGCGATTCCCGACGGTTCGGGATGGGTCGACGCAGAAGCGGTCGTTACCCGGGTCATCCACGGTCGGCGGCCCGGTGAAAACTGTCGCGCTCTGGGGCTGGCATTCGAGCAAATCGATGAGCAGGCTCAGTGGGTGCTGGCGCGCCACCTGCAATGCGTTCCGTGGGCTCCCCCCGGCCGTAGTCATCGCAAGAAGAGCAACGCGGCCGTGGTGCGCACCCTGGCCTGGTTCTCGGGACGCCACAGGCCCCTTTTGGCCAATTGACGGATTCGTCCCTGGTGACCTCGCCCACTATGGCGAGGTTGCGGCCCTGCGTGGGACGATCCCAAAGCTCAGAGCGGCCATTCCCGGCTTCTGGAGATCCCCTTCGATCCTCAACCGCTGGCTGGGGATCCCGCAACTCGTCAGCACGTAGGCGGCCCGCGAGGCACGAACGGCGGCAACGTCCCAACCCGTGTCCAAACCTCGGAGGCCCGGAGAATTGGCATCGACGTCGGTTCCGCGTCCGATGACGCGTACCTCCAGTTCTTCGAACTTGCCCAAGACCTCTCCAATCTGACAGGCAACCGACCGTCCCGCCCGGCTGAGGTCGACTTCGGCTGGCGGCAGTAGTCTGGGGCCCGCAAGATCGATGATCAACTGCTCCTCCACGCGTTCCCAGTGGATCTGGTTGAGCTCGACCAGGGTCGAGAGCCGACTGGCGAGCTGCTCCTGGACCTTTACCAACAGCACACGCTGGGCTTCCGCCTGACGCTCCCTCGCCTGTTGCGAACTCCGCAAGCGGTCGCGCTCGGATTGGATTTGTCTCAGCAGCACCTGATTGGATGCGAGCTGACCGCCAACTCGCTGTTCCGAGTCCGAGCGCCGCAGGTACTCTGCGCGCAGCTGACGATGGGCTCGCCACAGAGGCCAGTACCAACCCAGCATCACGATGGCCACCAGAATGACGCCCATCAGGGCCAGGATCCGCATCGGACGGCGCGGCGCAGTGGGAGGCACGGAAGGGGAACCCGGGACAGCCATGAGCGAAGGACGGCCGCCAGGCTGCCACGAATCGGTCGGGACGCCTAGCGTGTGCTTGATTGAGTCCCACCGTTCCGGCCAAAGCTGCTAGGCTACCCGTGTTTCTTCACCATGGCTCGCCCCATCGACCCGAAAGTCGTTGACCTCGACGCTGAGGTCGAAATGCTGGACGAGCCGGGGCCCGAGCAGTGGCGGGTGATGGTCGGTTTCGGGGAGGAGAGCCGCGTCAGCTTCGCTGAGTTACTGACCCTGTACCGAAGCGGAGCCATCAACGACCAGACCCTGATCTGGGGCGAGGGCATGGTCAGCTGGCAGAGACTGGCCGAAATGGCGGAGCGGGATCGACGTTTCGCTGTCTTCTCGCCGGACGACCTGACCGTGGTGCATCCGATCGGTCCACCGCCAGGTCTGTCCATGCCTGAGGTGGGCACCGCGCCGGCTCGCCGGATGCAGCGCCCGGGGTTTCAGAAGGCGCCGGTCGGAGCGGGGACGGCCAGCTGGGGGAGGCCGGCACCCTGGGAGTCTGCCCCTCCACCCACTGTCCCCTACCAGCGGTCTCAGGCTGCCCAAGAGGAACCTCGACTCCCCGTTGCCCCTGCCAGTTCGGTAGCGCCGGAGCGGCCCGCACCCCCAGCACCGAGCCCGAGGTCCCAACCCGAGGTCCCCGTTCCCCCCCCCGCATCGAGTTCCACGGCAGCCCGGGTGGCCTGGCTTGTTGGGTGTCTTCTGGTCCTTGTCGTGGTGCTTCATCGCCACGACGTTCTGGGTGTGATCCTCGCACCCTTGGGTCTGGGCGGCGTAGACAACTCCCTTGCCCAGGTCCCGCTGATCGGCGCCAACGAGTCAGACACACCGAGGGGTGTCCGCCAACTGGTGGAGCAAGCGAGTCCTCGATCGGCCGCGCCAGCAAAGGCCAGCAAACCGGGAGCTAGCTCGCCCGACCAACCGCAGCGCTGAAAGACTCAAGAACCCTGGGGAGCCGTGGCGGCGTTTTGCGCTGCGCGCAGGGAGGCCCCCACCGCCACTCCAAGGATGGCGAGGATGACCAGCAGGGACACCAGGGGTGGCACCTTGATCCAATCCATCACCATCATCTTGACCCCCACGAAGACCAGTACGGCTGACAACCCGACCTTGAGATAGCGGAACTTGTCGACCAGGTTCGCCAACAGAAAGAACAGCGAGCGCAGCCCCAAGATGGCGAAGATGTTGGAGGTGAAGACGATGAATGGGTCGGTCGTCACCGCGAAGATGGCAGGGATGGAGTCTACCGCGAAGATCACGTCCGAGAACTCCACCAGGACGAGCGCCGTGAACAGCGGCGTGGTCACCCAGCGACCCGATGCTCGAACGAAGAAGTCGTGACCGTGCAACTCCGGGGTGGAAGGGACCAGGCGCCTCACCCACACCAGCAACTTGCTGCTCTCTGGATCGTCCTTCTGGTTCCGTTGCCGGAACAACTTGACTCCGGTGATGACCAGGAAGGCACCGAAGAGATACAAGACGAAGTGGAATCGCGCGATGAGCGCGGTTCCCGCGAAGATCATGACCGCTCGCAGCACCAAAGCAGTCAGAATCCCATAGTACAGTACGCGGTGCTGATACAGGGCTGGAATCCCCAGCGTCGAGAAGATGACCACGAAGACGAATATGTTGTCGATGGACAACGATTTCTCGATGACGTAGCCGGTCAGAAACTCCAAACCCCGTTCGGCACCGTAGAACTGCCAGAGCCCCAGGTTGAACAGTAGGGCCAGCGCGATCCAGGTGACGCTCCAACCCAGGGCCTCACGGAAACCAACTGAGTGGTCCTTGCGATGGAAAACGCCCAGATCGAGCGCCAACATGAGGCCCACGAACCCCAAAAAGCCAGCCCATAGCCAGGGGGTGCCGATACTGGTTGTGTCCATGACGTCGTTCTCGCTGGGTTGGGGGTGAAGACTGCAACGGGTGCTACTCGGAGCGCGCCGGGAACCAACCGCGGACCGCCCAAGGGCGACGCAATTCGCCGCGTTGCGCAAGCTCCATCAGACGGCGCACGCGGTCCTCGGTCGAGGGATGGGTCGAGAAGGCAGACCACAGCGACCCCATCCCGAACAGGGGGTTGACGATGAACAGACTGGCCGTTGCTGGTTTGGGGTCGAGGACGGGAACCACCGCCCTGCCCCGCTCCAGCTTCATCAGTGCAGAAGCCAGGCCCTCGGGATCCCCAGCCAGCCGAGCTCCCGTCTCGTCGGCCAGGTATTCGCGAGAGCGCGAGATCCCAAGCTGCACCAGGGTTGCGGCGATGGGTGCCAACAGGGCGAACAGAAGCCCCGAACCGGCATGCCGCTCACCCTCCTCATCGGACTGCCCACCCAACATGGCCAACCAACCCAGACTGTTGCCGAGCGAGGTGATCACCGAAGAGAGCACGGCAGCGATGGACGAGACCAGGATGTCCCGGTTCCTGATATGGGCGATCTCGTGGGCCAAGACGCCACGGAGCTCGCAACGGCTGAGCACCTCAAGCAGACCCTCGGTCACCGCGATCACTCCGTGTTGGGGGTTGCGCCCGGTGGCGAAGGCGTTCGGTTGCTGCTCGGGGATCAGGACCAGCCGGGGTCGGGGGATGCCAGCCTTGGCCGCCAACTCCCCGACCATCCGATAGAGCTCCGGCGCCTGTTCCGGACCCACCTCTTGCGCTTGGTGCATACGAAGAACCAGCCGGTCGGAAAAGAAGTAGGCGCCCAGGTTCATGGCCAAGGCCAAGACGACGAAGAAACCGAGATGACCGGGCGATACGGCACTTCCGATGCCAATCAGCAAGGCCGATAGACCGCCCAGCAGTGCGATGGTCTTCAGCTGATTCTTCATGGTCCTATCTGTAAGCATTGCCCTGATGTCGTCAAACTAGTAAATATCGCACCATAATGGAGGTTTTTCCTACATATGCTCGAGCCCCCTTTTCCCGTGCGAAACGCGGCCCCGTGGCGAATGAACTACCACCACCTGCTCTATTTCTGGCTGGTGGTTCGCGAGGGCGGGGTTGCCAAGGCAGCGAGCCGATTGCGCCTGGCCCATCCCACCGTCAGCGGTCAGGTGCGCACCCTGGAGCAGACCCTGGGCGAGCGGCTGCTGCAGCGGCAGGGCCGACGACTGGTTCCGACCGAGGTCGGTACGGTGGTCTACGGATACGCGGATGAGATTTTCAATCTGGGGCAGGAGCTGCTGGACACGCTGCAGGGTCAGCCCAGCGGACGCCCCCAACGACTGGTGGTGGGCCTCGCCGAGGTGGTACCGAAGCTGATCGCCAAAGCGCTCTTGGAACCGGTACGAGCCCAATCTCCAACACCGATCTTGGTGTGCCGCGAGGACAAGGTGGAGCGCCTGATTGCCGATCTGGCCGACCATTCCCTGGACGTCGTGATTTCCGACAGCCCCCTGCCCACAGGCAGCACCGTGCGAGCCTTCAACCATCTGTTCGGCGAGTGTGGGATCACCATGTTTGGCCGCAAGGATCTGGTCAAACGCTACAAAAAGAGCTTCCCCGGGTCGCTGGCTGGGGCACCGCTCCTGTTGCCCACGGCGGCTACGGCGCGACGTCGCTCGCTGGATCAATGGTTTGATGCCGCTGGCATCCGCCCCGACGTCCAGGCCGAGTTCGACGACAATGCCCTGTTGGAGGTCTTCGGACAGGATGGGGTCGGTCTGTTCGCCGCGTCCACCCCACTGGAGGCTCGCATCTGTCACCAGTACGAGGTGGAGATCCTGGGGCGGCTGCCCGAGGTTCGAGAGCGCTTTTACGCCATCTCCATCGAACGGAGGATCCGCCACCCCGCCGTGGCTGCCATATGGCAAGCCGCCCGCCGCGGCATCTTCAAACCCGAGTGAACCTGGCGTCCCCAACGAGATTCGAACTCGTGTTACAGCCTTGAAAGGGCCGTGTCCTGGGCCGGGCTAGACGATGGGGACCGAAAAGCGGCGCGAAACCTAGCTTGCCCCCCGCTCACGCGCAAGGCGAACCGCGGACATGCCTGCGGGCCGAGCGATTCAGCCCACCGCCACGCGGAGGGGCGATTCGGCCTCGCGGGAGCCGGTTCGCTTGGATTCCCCACCAGCGTGCTGGCATCGCGCCACGTGCAGGCGCGCCCCCTCGAGAATCGCCTCGCACAGATGGGGAAAGTCGAAGCCTGCCGCCTGCGCGATTTTGGGCAACAGGCTGGTGGGGGTCATGCCGGGCAGTGTGTTCAGCTCGAGGACGAACTCGTTCTGCTCGTCGGACACGATGAAATCGACCCTCACCGCGCCGGTGGTGCCCAGTGCCTGGGCCGAGCGCTCGGCGAGGTTGAGCACGTTCTGATACAGGGTGGCGGTGAGGCGGGCCGGCAGGTGGTATTCGGTCTGGCCCTTCTGATACTTGGCTTGGTAGTCGTAGAAGCCCTGCTTGGGAGCGACCTCTAGAGCCCCCAGGACTCGTCCGTCGAGGATCCCGACCGTCACCTCGCGCCCCCGAACGAACCGCTCCACCAGCACCTGGTCATCGTTGGCGAGGGCCCGCCTTACGCCCTTGACCAGCTGCTCAGGGTCGTCAGCACGACTCACCCCCAGACTGGATCCATCGCGGCGCGGCTTGACGATGGCCGGGTACCCGAAGGCCCCGTGACACTCCAGGATGGCGGTCGTCTCGGCCACTCCCGAGTACACGTAGTAGGCTGGGGTGGGAACGTTGTGCAGACGAAAGAGCTCCTTGGCCTTGAGCTTGTCCATGCCCAAAGCGCTAGCGAGGACACTGGAGCCGGTGTAGGGGATCCCCAACAGCTCGAGCGCCCCCTGGACGCATCCGTCCTCTCCGAACCGCCCGTGGAGAGCCAAAAACGCGACGTCGATTCGGTTCGTGCGCAGCAGGGCGCCGAGATCCGAGGCATCGTCGAGTTCGATGGGGACCGCACAGTGGCCAGCTTCGTGCAGGGCACGGAGCACGGCGCGGCCACTCTGCAGGGAGACATCGCGCTCTGCCGATGTCCCGCCCATCAAGACTCCAACGCGCTTTAGGTCCATGCTCGAGCTCCTCGGCAGCGAAGTACCTGCCGGACTCGACGATTATCCAAGGCCTGGACCCCGGGCCAAGAAATCGACGGCTATTCCACTTCGAGGATAATCGCCGTGATGTTGTCCCGGCCTCCCCGCTCGTTGGCCAGGTCGATCAGTGCGTCGACCGCGCGCTGGCCCCGCAGGGCCACCACCAGCGGGATTTCGGGGGTGTCCAGGTACCCGTGCAGGCCGTCGCTGCACAAAAGGTAGAGATCCCCGGCCTCCGGTGTGACCACCGAGGTATCCACCTGGACGTAGTCCCGATTGCCAACCGCCCGGGTGATCACGTTGCGCTGTTTGCTGACCCGAGCCTCTGCTTCGGTAATGATCCCCTGCTTGACCTGCCAGGCCACCAGCGTGTGATCCTCGGTGAGTTGTTCGGCGACATCGCCGCGCACGCGATAGATTCGACTGTCCCCCACTTGGGCCAACACCAGGTAGTCGTAGGCGCTCATCATGGCGCTGATGGTCGTGCCCATCCCGGTCTTGCCCATGTCGAGCTCGGCCATCGAATACACGATGTAGGTTGCAGCCTGGATGGCGCCCTCCAACAGTCTGCAAGCCGCCACGTAGCCCTCGGGTGTCGGCTCTCCAGCATCCAGTAATCTGCGCTTGCCCTGCTTGATACTTCCAAAGATCGCGTCGCAGGCCTCGCGACTTGCCACCTCGCCCGCCGCATGACCCCCCATCCCGTCGGCGACCACCCACAGCCCCAGCGCGTCGTCGTTCAGATACGCGTCCTCGTTGTGTTGCCGCCGCCGCCCAACGTGAGTACCAGCGAAGGAACGAACCTTCAGGCTGGGCAAGACCGACTCCGAAACCACGCCCCCAACGTACGAGAAAGACAGGCGCTTGCCAATCCGGAGGGTCAACCGGAGGCCCCCTTGCATCCGCCAAACCGGCAACTCGGCCCAACGTCCGACCCGGTCGGTGCTGGCCTGGCTTGCGGGTGCGGCGGGTCCAAACCTATCGTCGCTGTCCATGCGGCCCCCAGCGGTCAGCCTGGACATCCGTACTACCAGTCCCAGCGAGGCGGCTCGTCGTGCCGCGGGGTTGGTCTCGCGGCTGGACCATCCATCCGGGGGGCTGCTGTTCGCGGCAGGTGACTTGGGCGACCGGTTGTCGCTGGTGGCGGAGGCTCTTTCCACCTTGGAAACCGGGATTCCATGGCTGCTCGCTTCCACGACCGGGCTGGCAACGGAACGAGGCGAGATCGAAGGCGAGTCGGCGGCTGCAGCGCTCGTGTTCTCCCAGGGACGCGGCAGGGTTCAGACCATCGATGTGGACGACTCCTCGTTGGTGCCGGAGGCCATTGGCCAGGCGGTAGCCAATTCACCGGCAGTACCCCGACTCCTTCTGGTGCGTTCGTTGGGTCTGAGTCCCGATCGATTGGCAGACTTGGGACGCCTGACAGAGAATCATTGTCTGTTCGGCGCAGGAACGCCCACCCGGCACTTGCCTCACACAATCCAACCGGACGGTTCGGTGAGCTCGGGGGTGGCTGCGCTCTTCGAATTCGACGGCCCGCGCAGACCCTCGTTCCTGGCTTCTCCCGCCGCTCGCCTCCTGACCCAACCCGCTACCATCACGGCTTCGGATGGTCCTCGTGTGTTGAGCATCGAGGGTCGACCTGCGTTGGACGCGCTCAACCAAATCGGGCAAAGGGTGACCCGACCTGACCTCATCTTGGTGGCGCTGCTCGATGCAGAGGAAACCGGACCGAAGGCGGTCCGACCTCCTTTCGTTTTGCGGATGCTGCACGGAGTCGACCCGGCTCGAGGCGCCCTGGTCCTGGGGGAGCAGCCACCTCCCGGAGCCCGTCTCGCCATCGCCGTGCGCGATGCCGAGGCCGCGCGCAACGATCTGGACCACCGGCTCCGAGAGCTCCGGGCGGAGCTAGCCGGTGCGGCTCCACGTTTCGGGCTCTATCTGGACTGCCTGGGTCGCGGTCGGGGCCTTTATGGTCACGCCGATGTCGATCTGAGACTGATCCGTCAACACCTGGGGGAGTTTCCGTTGTTGGGCCTCAAGTCTGCTTTCGAGATCGGCCCTTCGGCAACTCGAACCGCAATATTCGCGTTCACCGGCCTTCTCTCCCTTTTCACCGCACCGAGCTAGCCATGACCAGTCTGGTTCCCTCCCTGTCTTCGCGCCATTCACGCATGGGGCTGGCCGACGCCGTATTGGCGGCGCTGGTCGTAGCCGTGGTGGCCCTGATGATCGTGCCGTTGCCAACCTGGCTCCTGGACATCCTGTTGGCCACCAATTTGGCGTTGTCCGTGTCCATCCTGCTGGTCACGCTCTACGTGAACGATGCCCTGCAGATCGCGGCCTTCCCCACCCTATTGCTTATCACGACCTTGTTTCGGCTGGGCCTCAACGTAGCCTCGACTCGTCTGATCCTGCTCCAGGCCGATGCCGGCGAGATCATCCGTGCCTTCGGCCAGTTCGTGGTTCGAGGCAACTACGTGGTCGGGGCGGTAGTGTTCTTGGTCCTATCAACCATCCAGTTTTTGGTCATTGCCAAGGGCAGCGAGCGGGTGGCGGAGGTTGGAGCTCGATTCGCTCTGGATGCCATGCCTGGCAAACAGATGGCAATCGATGCAGAGCTCCGGTCTGGTGCCATCGACGGCGCCCAGGCCCGCCGTCGCCGCCACAAACTCTCACGAGAAAGCCAATTCTACGGGGCCATGGATGGAGCGATGAAGTTCGTCAAGGGTGATGTCATCGCCAGCTTCGTCATCACGCTGGTGAACATCATCGGGGGTCTGTTGATTGGTGTCATGCAGCGGGACATGGCTGCTGTGGACGCCCTGAGACGCTACGGTCTGTTGACCATCGGTGATGGGTTGGTGACGCAGATCCCGGCGTTGGTCCTGGCCACGGCCTCCGGTGTCCTGGTGACCCGAGTGGCAAGCGAAGAGCCCGATACTCCACTCGGCGAGGATCTGGCCACCCAGCTGCTCGGGACTCCGCGGGCTTTAGCCGTGGCCAGTGCTTTCGTCGTGGCCCTGGCAATCGTACCGGGACTCCCGAGTCTCCCCTTCTTGTTCATCGGAACTCTGCTTGGGATCGCGGCTCGCACTCGCAGCCGGCAGCTACGCCGCCTGGCCGATCGGGCCCTCAGCGAGCCCGCAGGCCGCCGGGGACCGACGCAAGCCGGACCTCAATTCTTCCCGATGATCGTGCCCTGGGCTCTGGAGGTGGGGCCGGAGGTCGCGGGATGGCTCGATGACCGTACGGGGAGCGATCGCTCCAACCTGCCCGGACTCCGCTCGGCCGCCACCCAGCTGCGGCAGACGCTTTTCGTGCGGATTGGTGTGCCGCTTCCTCCCTGCCGGATCACCGTCGACCCTGGCCTCGAGCCCCGGCAGCTCCGTCTTCTGCTGCACGAGATACCGACCCTGACCCTGCAAGTGCCCGAGGATGAGGTTCGGGACCGGAGCATGGATTGGTTCACCCGGCCGGTGCTCGGGGAGTTGACCAGGAGGGCCGCGGACTTTTTGGGGATGGCTGAAACGCAGGCCCTCCTCGATCAGCTCGAACAGGTGTCTCCCGCGCCGGTTCGGCAGGTGGTTCCCAAACCCGTAGGGCTGGGAGTCCTTTCGGAGGTCCTGCGTCGCCTGGTGGAGGAAGGGGTCTGCATCCGGGACCTTCCCGGGATCCTGGAGGCGCTGGGACAGATTGGGCCGCTGGAACGAGATCCATTACAGCTCGCCGAATACGTGCGCTCCCAACTGCGCCGCACACTAACCTACGAGGTGACGAAGGGCCAGGGGCAGCTCAGGGTGGTGCTCCTCGATCCCAGCCTGGAGGAAACCGTACGAACGTCCATATCCCGAACACCTTCGGGTTCGTTCTTGACGCTGGCGCCCGCAGCCAGCCGCGACATCGTGCGCGCCGTGGGTCGGGCCCTCGCGGCGTTCCCGTCCGAATCAGGGGGCCCCAGAGTCCTGCTCACCGCGCCCGACACCCGGCGTTTCCTCAAGAAGCTGCTGGAAACCGACCATCCAACCCTGAAGGTCCTTTCCTTTGCAGAACTGCTCCCCGAGGTCACCCTGCAGCCCGTGGCGACAGCGAACCTCTGTGGAATCCCGGCCGAACCCTGAGCGCCGCCAACGGCGCTCGGCGACAGCGAACCTCTGTGGAATCCCGGCCGAACCCTGAGCGGCGTTAGGGCCGTCGCTGCACGACCACCCTGCGTTCGATGGCGCCACTGCGTGCAAGCATCTGCTTGGCCTCCTTGGTCAGCAGGGGGTGGGTCATCTTGCCCAGGAACCCGGCAAGCAGGCGGGGATCCTGATCGGCAAGCCTGCGCAGGGCGCGCCGCATTCCTCTCACGTCGTTGTTATGCACCGCGGCATAGGCCTGAGCCCTCCAGAGCTGAGGGCGGATCTGCTCAAACGCGGCGTCTTCCGCATCCAGCAAAGCGAGCGTGGACAGCGCTCGTTGCGACTGCCCGGAGCGAGCCCAGGTTTCTGCCAGAACACTGACCATTAGTCCCCGTGAACGAGGATCCTCGTGACGCTTCAGCTCGATCCCGTCAGCCAGGGTCTTCGCCGGAGCAACCTGCCCCAGCAGTAGATGGATCATCGCTCGCTGGGCGCGGGCTTCATCCGCGACATTGGCCATGACCCGACTCAGATCGATCTGCTCCAGGGTGGCCAGGGCTCGTTTGGGATCCTCCTGCAGCTCCAGCTGGGCACGTGCGAAGATGGCAGCGGTGTCCTTCTTCTTGTAGTCGTGGTTCAGCTTCTCCAGAGCCGCCTTGCGGTCCTCGGCGGAATCGACATTGGTGACCAGACCGGCCACGGCTTTTGCCTTGCGCGCCTGTCGCAAGGCAAAGGTCACCAATCCCACAGCCAGGGCGGTCAGAATCGCCGGGATGCCAAGGGCGACCCCCTTGACCCACGGTGTGTGACTCAGACCGCTGACGAATCCCCCCAGCAACCAGACTGCCAGGATGGGCAACCCCAAACGGAACAACATGCTCTTGAGCTGACCCCTGGCAAACGAGTTGCTCTTGGGGTCCATGGACTCAGGGTAACGGGGCTTGCCTTGCTGAGGGGCCGCCGTGGTCGTTTGGGACTGAGGCTTTTTTGATCGCCGAGAAGACGCCACAGCCGCAGGCTTAGCTCGGGCTGCCCCAGATACGCAAGCGTCGGCCCGAGGCTCAGGGCGACCCCTTGGTTCCGGGCTCCGGTTCCAGGGGTGTTCGGGGTGGAACCGAAGCGCGTTTGGCTTCGAACAGTGGCAAAAGGGAGTCGGTAACGTCCGGGATGGCCAGGGATCGCGCATGCAGGAATATGCTTTGCAGGATGGACAAGGCGGGGACCGCCAGGAGAGCTCCCCACATCCCGAAGAAGTGCTCCCCGACAATCAACGAAAATACCACCAAGCACGGATGAATTCGAGCCGCGGTGCCAATGATCTTCGGATTGAGAAGGTTGGCCTCGATCTGATGGATGAGCAGGACCCACAGCAGAACCCACAGGGCGGTCCAGATGTCCTGCGTCAAGCCCACCAGAACGGCGGGAATGGTGGACAGGATCGAGCCAAAAATCGGGATGATGCTGCCCAGGGCCGCCACCAGGCTGAACACTGGCCAGTATTTCAACCCCAACATCCAGAATCCGAGCGCCGAAAGGATCCCGTTCACCAGGCAAATCAGAAGCTGACCTCGCACCACTCCCGCCAAGCCACGATCAATCCTGAACAGGAGGCGCTCGAAGGACAACCGTGAGTCGCTTGGCACCAGGTCCCGAAAGAACCCGATCACGGATTCCCGTGTATGCATCAGGTATCCCGCCACCATCAGGGTCATGAACAACAGGAAGATGCCACGCGAAGCGTAGGCCAGAATGGCGCGACCCACCTTGAGCAGCTGGAACAAGTTCTTCTTGGCGTAGTCCACCACCTGGTCGGTCGCGCCCTGCAAGAACTGCGAGAATCCCAGGCCTTGCACCTCGTTCTGGTCGAGCCGCTCCACGCGGAACCGATTCGATTCGACCTGAACGATCTCGAACCCCGAACCGACCTCCACCGCATACGATCCGTCCCCGTGACGCTTCACCTCCAGGGCGGCCCTGGGTCCACCCGCCTCGGGAGCGATCGTGTCCGGCGCTTGACCGGCAATCCTGGCCACCCAACCGTCGACTCGAGGGCCAAGGACCTCTGACGTCCTTTTCAACTGGGTCGGCGCTTCGCGGAGCAGACCGGCCGTCTCCCGGTACAGACGAGGCGCCAGGGTCGCAACGGCTCCATACAGGCTACCCAGTACGACCGCATACACCACCAGAATCGAGACACTGCGCGGGATCCGATATCGTTCACAGAGTGCTACCAGCGGGGCCAGGACATAAGCGACGACCAGGGCCACCACGAAGGGCAGAAGGACTTCCCTGGTGGCCACCAGCAGCGCCCCCCAAGCGCTGGCAGTGACTGCCAGGAACACGACTCGGCGTCGCGACCATCCCATGTTAGCCATCCGGCTCTCCCTCCGGTCCGATCCCCCCAATCACTGCCCCTCGTCAGCCAGTGGCAGGAAATGCTCAAGGAGACGGACCCGCGTTTCCCGAAGAAGCTCGGGAATCACCCGCACGTCCCCGAGCACCGCCATGAAGTTGTGATCGCCGTCCCAGCGCGGCACCAAATGCATGTGCAAGTGCTCGTCGATACCAGCACCCGCCGTGCGTCCCAGGTTCATGCCAACGTTCAGCGCGTGGCAGCCAGTGGCTCGTCTCAATGCCCCGACGGCGTCGGTGACTAGACGGAAGAACGCGGCGTGCTCCTGCAGGGTCAACTCTCCGAGATCACAGGTATGCCGAACTGGAACGACCATGACATGGCCAGCGTTGTACGGATACTTGTTGAGCACGACATAACACGAGGCTCGACGCACCAGCAGAAGCTCGTCTGCCCCCGGGCCCGGTTCCGTGTAACGACACAACACGCAACCCTCGTCCTTGGGTTGGTCGTCCAAGATGTACTGCATCCGCCAGGGGGCCCAGAGCCGGTTGGGCATCGCGAGTTCACGCTAGCACACCACCTGCCCGTTGCCCTGTCCCGGGAGGCCCGAGGTCGCGCCGACCTCGAGCATCCCGGTTTCGGGAACCTCGGAACTCAGGTCTCGGAGGAATCCTCCGAGCCTTCCGAGCCTTCCGAGGATTCTTCCGTGGTGGCCTGCGGGACGATGCTCGACAGCTTGTCGCCCAGCTTCTCACGAAGCAGATCGCCCAGTGTTGCAGGACGCCCGGCCTGCTTTTCGCGATTGAGAACCTGGACCTGTTCGGCCTGCACACTGGTCCCGACATTGCGCATCGACATGGTGATCCGACGATCAACGCTGTCGATGTTCAGCACCTCGGCCTTGGCAACCGAGCCAACCGCCAGATCCACGCCAGCGGGCAACTCGCCCGACGGCACGAGCGCCTCGATGCCGTCCATGATGCGCACGAAAGCACCAAAATCGGTGATGCTGAGAATGCGCACCTCCTCGACGACGGTGCCGGGGCGGTAACTCTCCATCACGATCGCCCACGGATCATCCCACAGCTGTTTGACGCCGAGAGACACCTTCTTCTCGTCGTGGTTGATGGAGAGGATGATTGCCGCAACATCCTCTCCCTTCCCGAAGAGATCGGCCGGATTGTTGATCTTGACCGTCCAAGACAGATCGGTCTTGTGGACCATGCCATCCACGCCCTCTTCGATTCCGACGAAGACGCCGTAATCGGTGATGGAGCGAATCTTGCCCGTGATCTTGTCGCCCGGCTTGTACTTGTCGGTGAACAGAGTCCAGGGGTCGGGCTCCAGCTGCTTGAGTCCGAGGCTGATGCGCTTGGCACGGGAGTCGACCTCGAGGACCTGACACTCGATGTCGTCTCCAACATTCATGATCTTGGAGGGGTGTTTGATCTTCTTGGTCCAGCTCATCTCGCTGACGTGGATCAATCCCTCCACGCCGGGCTCCAGCTCCACGAAGGATCCGTAATCGGTCAAGCTCATCACCTTGCCGCGAACGCGTTTTCCGATGGGATACGCCTCCTCGGTGTGATTCCAGGGGTCCTCCTGAGTCTGTTTGAGTCCCAGGCTGACGCGTTCCGTTTCGGGGTTGTACTTGAGGACCTTAACCGTGACCTCGTCGCCAACATTGAAGACTTCGCTCGGATGATTGACCCGCCCCCAGGACATGTCGGTGATGTGCAACAGGCCGTCGATTCCACCCAGATCAACGAATGCTCCGTACTCGGTCAGGTTCTTGATCGTCCCGATCAACACCATGCCTTCTTCCAGGTTCTGCAGCGTCTTCTGCTTCATCTGGTCGCGTTCGCGTTCAAGAAGGACTCGTCGCGACAGCACGATGTTGCCGCGCTTCTTGTTGAACTTGATGACCTTGAACTCGTAGGTTTGGCCGATGAGCTTGTCCAGGTTTCGGATGGGTCGAAGATCGACCTGTGAACCTGGCAGAAACGCCTTGACGCCTCCGCGAATGGTGACCGACAAGCCACCCTTGACGCGCTGGGTGATGGTGCCCTCGATGATCTCGTCCCGCTCACAAGCGCTCGAGATCTCGTCCCACACCTTCATCTTGTCGGCCTTCTCCTTGGACAAGGAGATCAAGCCGTCGTCGCTCTCGCGACTCTCGATGAACACGTCCACCTTGTCGCCCGGCTGGACCGCCGCAACGCCGTCGGCAGTCCGAAACTCGTCGAGACTGATGACACCTTCGCTCTTGCCACCGATGTCGACCACCACGTTCTCTCGGGTGACCTGGACGACGGTACCGACGGTGATCTGTCCTTCGCCTCCGAGATCGACACTGCCAGGACTGGTTTCGGTGGACTCGAAAAGAGCTGCGAAGCTCTCTTTGGATGGGGTTGACGTGTTCTGTTGGGTTTCGGCCATACGGGACTCTTGTCGCCTTCTTTCCTTCGGGGATTCGGCCGACACGCAACACACCGCGAGCGCCGCGCTTCGAGGACGGCACCGAGCCACGAGTCCGACCGATCGGTGGGCGGAGCTACCGCAGGCCAACCAGTCCGTCAAACGCAAAGTCGCGTCTTGCGCCTTCAGCGCCTGGTCAGCGAGGAAGAGCGCCTTCCAGGCTGGTTCAGCTAGCGGGCCGACTCTGGGGTCCTGGCGAGCTCTCCCAGCTGCGATGGGTCGACACGCAATCGTATGACCAGGCGGGAGTCGAGGCATTCCGCCATCGCCGGCGTCCGAACCCCAGGACCTGCATCGCCGTCACCGAGGGGTCCTAGCAGCTGCTCGACCGCACGATGAGCCAGGCTTGCCCTTTCCCGCGTGCCATATAGCAGCACGATGCTCAGCTCGGCACGCAGTGAAACAAGGTCGAGCTCCAACTCCACTCGCTCCGCCTCGGCGAGCCACGAGGCCGCCCTACTGGAGCGGGCTCGCCACCATCGGGCAATCGACACAGGCCGTCCCACCAGCGAGATCAAGCCTCGATCGGCGGGGCTCAGGGTCGTTCCCGAAGCCCCCTTTTCGACCACGCGCGCAACCGCGTCGATCTCGGCTGTGCTCACCGCCACGACCTTGCCGGGAACCTTCAGATAGATCTGAGCCACCTGCCGACGTGGCCCCGAAGTCGCGAACTCGCGCCGTTGCCAGCCCGCTCCCAGATCCACGGCGCCCTGGAAACCCTGGCCCAGGTCCAGGCGTTCTCCCACTCCCACCGCCACGAAATCCGGGCAACCCTCGGGGGTCGGCCGGCAACCAAGATACAGCCGCGACGCTCGGGAGGCCACCAACGACCAGAACTCGTGTTGTTCGAGGCGCTCACCGGCCGTCACGACACCCAGAACTTGAAGAGCCCGCCAGAGCTGCAACTCCGGTTCCGTACCGACAATCTCGCGCCAGCGTTCCAAGTCGAGGCGAAGAACCAGGTCGAGATCCGCGGGGATGATGCCTGCCGGGGCGGTGGAGAGCCGCGGAGCGGGCGGGGGCGCTGGGACTTCTCCGGCACACGCCAGACACGAACAGCCCAGGAACATCCAGACCCTCCGGCGGTTCAAACCGGAACGCCCGCTAGGCCTCACCCAGTCGACTCCCCCCTGCCTCCAGGAGGCGAACCCGCTCCACGATCCGCTCGACAACCTCGGCGATGGTGAGTTCCGAGCTGTCCACCAGTTCCGCGTCAGCTGCTCGGCGCAAGGGTGCCACCGCGCGTTCCTGGTCGCGTCGGTCGCGAGCCTCTACCTCTGCAAGAACGGTGTCGAAGTCGGCACTCTCTCCTCGAGCCAGCAGCTCCTCAGTGCGGCGTCGAGCCCGAACCTCGGGACGAGCCGTCAGGAAGAATTTGGCCCCAGCCTCGGGGAAAACGACCGTTCCGATGTCACGACCCTCCACCACGACCCCACCGGCTTGGCCCAGCTGGCGTTGAAGGGACAGCAACGCAGTCCGAACCTCGGCCATGCTGGAGATGCGGCTAGCCGTCGCGCCAATCCGTTGCGTTCGAATGGCCAGGGTGATGTCCTTTTCGCCCAACCAAAGGGTCTGCTCCTGGGTCGTGGCCGCTCCGAAGCTCAACGCCCTGGTGTCGACGAGTTGCTTGGCGAGCTTGGCAAGCGCTTGGGGCTGGTCCAGGTCAACCCGGCTCTGTTCTGCCAACCATGCGACGGCCCGATACAGCGCACCGGTGTCCAGAACGCGATAACCAAGCTTCGCCGCCACCTGCCGTGTCACCGTGCTCTTGCCGGCTCCGGCGGGCCCGTCGATGGCCACGACCAATCGTCCGCTCATGGCAGTTCCTGCAGATGAAC
Source organism: uncultured Polyangiaceae bacterium (assembly GCA_964648165.1). Lineage (GTDB taxonomy): Bacteria > Myxococcota_A > Polyangia > Polyangiales > Polyangiaceae > FEN-1139. The sequence continues at coordinate 102,334 of CAZYKT010000011.1, forward strand.
GCCCAAGTGGCGTAGCGTGGACCCGAAGGTGGGGAAGCTGGTGGCGACACAGGCGACATCCTCGATGACACTGGGTCCGTCCGCAACGAGCGCCAACACCGCTCCGGTCATGGCGATTCGGTGATCCCCCTCACTGGCGATGGTAGCGGCCCTTAGCCTGCCGTGGGGATTTCCCTGGATGGTCAAGCCTTGCTCATGTTCCTCGCATTCGACGCCGAAAGCCCGAAGGACCCTCACCATGCACTTGATGCGATCGCTTTCCTTGACTCGCAGCTCCGACAGGTCGGTCAGGGTGGTGACTCCCTCGGAGCGAGCCGCAATCGCACACAGAATCGGAATCTCGTCGATGGATCGGACTGCCAACTCACCACCCACCGCACGACCGCGCAGGAGTCGATGCTGCAACGTGATATTGGCCACGGGTTCACCCAGCCGCGGTTGCTGCGACCCGACCTCCAAATCGCCCCCCCACAGGCGAAGCACGTCCAAGAAGCCGGTGCGGGTCGGGTTGGTACCCGCGTCCTTGACCGTTACGCAACTGCCCTCGACCAGCGCCGCAGCCGCGAGGGGAAAGGCAGCAGCCGAGAGATCCCCGAAGAGTTCGAGCGCGAACGCGGGTAGCGCATCAGGTGACGCGAGAGGAGTCAGCTCCACACCGGTTTCCCAGGTCGTGAGTCGAGCCCCCAGGGCCTGCAGCATCCGCTCGGTGTGATCCCGCGAACGGGTTGGTTCGGTGATGACGGTGGGGCCATCGGCGTTCAGGCCAGACAGCAACAGAGCGCTCTTTACTTGCGCACTGGCGACCTGCATCTCGTAGCGCGTCGCCCGTAGCCGCTCCGACCCCAACAGGGGGCCCACGACCAACGGCGCCGTAATCTCGTGGGGCTTCGAAGGGTGAGCTCGACCCTCGATCGTCGCTCCTCGGGCCCGGAGCGGCACTGCGACTCGCGACATGGGGCGCCGGGAGAGCGACGCGTCACCGATCAGCGTCGTGCTGAATGGACAGGCCGCCAGAAGACCCGTCATCAGGCGCATGGTGGTGCCCGAATTCCCACAGTCCAGGCTGTGGCCTGCCGCTCGCAGCCCACTCAAGCCAACACCTCGGATAGTGACCGTCCCCTGCCCGTCATCCTCGATATCGACGCCCAGGGTTCGGAGTGCCAAAAGCGTGTTCTGGTTGTCCTCTCCATAGGCACAGCGGGTCAGACGCGACGTTCCCCGAGCAAGCGCAGCGAACATCAACGCTCGGTGGCTGACGCTCTTGTCGCTGGGAACCAGGAGTTCACCCCGCAACGGGTGTTCGGCTGGACTGATTCGAAGGCACTGTGTCATGGATTGGTCGGCGACAGCTGGGCGGGTACTGGGGTTGTGGTCACTGCAGAGGTCCCGCCCAACAGGGGAAGGGCCAGTCCCAATGCCCGAACCAGGATCGTCGCGTCCAGGGCCGCCACGAACTCGACCTGATGGTCCTGGGTGCGTGCCTCCAAACGCTGGAAGGGCTGCGCAATCCCGATCAATCGGAGCAGGGCTTCGTACTGGGTTACCATGTTCTTCATCGCCAAGAGCTGGCTGGCCCCCGCGGCAGCCTGGTCCGGCGTCGCGTAGGAGAGACTCCCCGCAAGGTTGAGCCCTGGCGCCTGGTAGTTGCCGAGGATCCGGGCCGCTTCCAGGCTCTGCACGAAGGGCAACTGCTTTCGAAACGAGTCGGGAACGACCTGGGCTCGCAAGTCCACGCCCAGAGCCAGCGGGGCTTTGCTCGGCTCCAGCAGATCGGTCGCCCACGAGGGCAGCCTTCGAACCGCCCTTCCCTCACGAATGCGATCCAAAGCGCGTCGCATCCCGGTCTCGTTTCCGAATAACGCGGTACGGGGGGTGAGCACGCAGAAGCCTAGGTTGTTGACCGTGTACACGGTGCGGCCAGCGTAGGTGCTCTGCACCAGAGCCCCCATCACGGGTTGGGAGGACGGGGCGGATGCTGCAGCTGCGATGGCTCCGGTGTCGAATCGACCGATCGCCACCCCCGCCATATCAACCCCCTGGATCGAGTAGAGCCCCAACACGATTCGATGCAGGTCACGATCGACCCGAAAACCAGTCGAAGGTGGCAAGGGTGCCAAGCGTTCTGCAACTTGGATCAACGTCGAACCGAAGCCCGAAGCCACGATGGCGGGGACTTCGACCCTGAGCATGCCTGTCATCCCCCCCGGCAACAGAGCCAACGGCTCGGCATCAATGGCTTCGACGGTCAATTCCCGATCGGCAACCGTCGGAGTGATGCTCTCCTCGGGCCCACCGCACCCCAAGCAGACCAGCAAGACCGCCAGCGCGGTGAAGAACACCCTGCCCAGGAAGAGAGTCACCTGGAACACCTCCTTCGAAATCCTCATCGGCCAATCGTCCCTCTCGCCCCACGACCCTGCCATGCGCCGGCCGTTCCGGAATCTACCCGGCTCGCACCCAGCCAGCTGCTCGACAAGGCCAGCACGTTCACTGTCCGCCGTAGTACCACAGGCGAGCAGCGACCAAGGCCAGAGTCATCGCATCAAAGCGGGAGCATGGCCCCGGACCACCCCAGAGCAGAGGCCCAGGGGCTCACGCGGTCACTGCGCGGCAGCCGCAGGGCACGAGCTGGTCCCGCAAGCTCCGGCGGGGCAGGAGGTGCCCGAAGGATTCGACCCTTCCCCCCCGGCCTTTTGCGACGGTTCCGTTGCGGTCCTCGCCGGCTTGGCTGAGGAATAGAGGTCCGAGTACCACCCTCCCCCACGAAGGATGAATCCGGATCCACCAGATACCTGCCGCTTGGCGGTCTGTCCCCGACAACTGGGGCATTCGGTCAACGCCGGCTCGGTGATGCGCTGGTCGGCTTCCCAGACATGGCCGCAGGCGGTGCAGATATAATCGTAGGTCATGGTCGCAAATTCTCGATTCCTGTGACTTGATGCGTCCTGCTGGGCACCCTGTCAACTGTTGACCAAACGGTCGGGGAGACGGGCTGGTCACTGCGCGGGGCAGCAATCCATGCCCCAATCGTGGCCACGAATCGTCAACCAGGTCGACCGTTCGTTCTCCCCCTTCGGAGGGTATCGAATGATTTCCGATTCAGGGAGCTCCACAAAGGCTCGCGAATTCAATGGATTGGCTCAGTTGTGGCCGGATTGGGGTTCGAGATTCCCCTTGCGGACACCTCTCAGCCCGCGTAGTAGTGGACCGTGTGGCACTACACGGAATGACCATACACCACATGGCATGACGGTGCTGGTGCTTTCACTTAGTGGAGGTGGTCCGGTCAGATTTTCTGGCCGGTTGCCTTGTGTAGTGGGTCAATAGGGATACTCGGCATGCACATCAAGGGGCTCGAGATCTGCGGCTTCAAGTCCTTCGTGGACCGCACGGTGATTCATTTCGACCACGACGTTATCGGGATCGTCGGACCGAACGGCTGTGGGAAGTCGAACATCGTGGATGCCATTCGCTGGTGTCTGGGAGAGCAAAGCGCCCGTCACCTGCGTGGTCGAGCCATGGAAGATGTCATCTTCAATGGGTCCGAGTCGCGTGGGCCCCACGGATTCGCGGAGGCCACGCTCACCTTCGACAACAGCGACCCGGAGCAGGCTGCCGAGCTCCCGGAAGAGTACAAGCACTACCCTGAGATTGCGGTCACCCGTCGGTTATTTCGAGATGGAACCAGCGAATATCTCATCAATCGGGTCCAGGTCCGTCTGCGTGACGTCACCGATCTTTTCCTGGGAACCGGGGTCGGAACCAAGGCCTATTCCATCATCGAGCAGGGCCGGATTGGGCAGATTGTCAGCGCCCGCCCCGAGGATCGTCGCGTCTTCTTGGAGGAAGCGGCCGGGATCACCAAATACAAGCAGCGTCGGCGCCAGGCCGAGCGCAAGATCGAGCTGACCCGCCAGAATCTTCTGCGCGTCACGGATATCGTCCAAGAGCTGGAACGCTCCCGGAATTCGCTCAAGCGCCAGGTGGCGAAGGCTGAGCGTTATATCGAATATCGTTCGGAGCTGACCGATCTGGTTCTGTACGACGCGTCCCATCGGCACCTCGAGTACCTGGTGATGTCGCGGGTCGAGGGCGAGCGATTCGCAACCCATTCGGCCCAGGCGGCCGAGCTCCGAGTGAAGGTTGACGAACTCGAGGACGGGCTCGAGGAACAGCGCACCGCGGCGATGAACGTGGAGCTCGCAGCCGATGAGGCGGCGCGGGCAGCCTTCGACGCGGACAACCAGGTCACGTCGATACACACCGAGACGCAGCGAGCCCGCGACCGGATGAGTGTCCTGGTCGAGAAGCTGGATGCAATCCAGAGCGAGCAAGAAGAGCTCGAGCATCGCCAGTTGGAGCTGGAAGAGGAGCGCACCACGCTCGACGATCGGATCGGTGAGTTGGAGAGAGACTGGCAGGCGCGAGAACTCGACGCCCAGGCCGAAGTCGAAACTCTCGAGGAGCTGCGGGCCGGCGAAACCGCTGCAACCATCTCCGTCCAGGACCACCGCGGACAGGTCAACGAGGCCAGCAATCGCGCTGCAGCCCTGGAGGCTCGCCTGGATGCCCTCGTGGCACAGCGCAACGAGCTGCTCACCAGACGTGAGCGCCTGGAAGCGGAACGGGATGCCTTGTCGGACGAGATGGTGGGGGCCGAAGCCCAACGGCACGCCTTGGCGATTGGCGTGGCTGAGCTGGCGGAAGGCAAGCGGCTGAGCTTCGAGGAGAAGCAGGCGCTGGAGCAAGAGACGGCGAGCTTGCGTTCGCGTTGCCTGGAAAGCGAACGGGCGGTCGATGTCTCCAAGAATGCCCTAGGCGTCAAGCGCAATCGCCTTCGCGCCCTCGATGAGTTGCATCGGAAGCATGAAGGGGTGGGGTCGGGCACCCGGGCGCTGTTGTCCTACGGTCACCCGACCGTGCTGGGCTTGGTCGCGGATCGCATCGAGGCTCCCGAGGATATGCAGCATGCTTTGGCTGGTCTCTTGGGAGACCGGCTGCAGAGCGTCGTTGTGCGCGATCTCACGGTCGGGCTCAAGCTGCTGGGGCGTCTGGGAGCCGAGCGGCGAGGCCGCGCTCACATCGTCCCCGCTCGCCCCGGATACGTATCCGGTGCTCGTCCCACCCTTCCCGCGGAAATGGAGGGGCTGAGTTACCTCATCGACTCCCTGCGTTTCGATCCCGAGGACGAAGGACTGGCTCGCTCCCTGGTCGGTCACGCGGTGGTGGCTCGGTCGCCCGAGGAGGCCCTGGCGCTGTGGCAGGAGCGCCCCGAGCTGACCGTAGTGACCCGGGAGGGGACGGTGCTGCGCGGGGACGGGCTGGTCAGTGGCGGAACGGGAGACGAAATCGCCGCGCATCTCTTGGAGCAGAAGCGGGAGCTTCGCCTGTTGAGTGAGGAGGTGGATCGACTCGAGCAGGCTCACGCCAAGATCCTCGAGGGGCACAACGAGCTCCGGGCCCGACTGACCGAAACGACGTCTGCCCTGGACCGGGCGCGTCAGCAGGTGCATCAGGGCGAGCTTGCTCACGTGGCGGCAGAGAAGGATCTGGCTCGGGTCGTCGATCAGCTGGAGCGACTGACCCGTCGGCGCGACACCATCCTTCGCGACATGTCGGATCTGGAGGGTCGGCAGGCGGATACCGCCGCAACCTTGGATTCTGAGAACCTGGCTCTTGATGAGCTACGCACCGACTTGGCGCGTCTCAACGAGGCCTTGGAGCGTGCTGACGCCACGGCGGCCGAATGGCGCGACCGTGTAACGGCCCAGGGTTCCACGGTCACGGAGCGGAAGGTCCGCCTGGCCCAGGTCAAGGAGCAGGTCGAGTCGGCCACGTCCTCCCGCCGCCGCGTCGAGGCAGCCCTGTCCGATCTCCTGCTGCGGGGGCACCGCTTGCAGGAGGATGCTCGCGAGGCCGCGGCGGCGTACGGCGAGTCGGCCGCTCGGGCCTACCTGGGCCGTCAGGACGCGGAGGAGGCAGGGGTTCGGGCCCAGTATTCCCACGAGCAACTGGAGAGCGCTCGCGCCGAGCTTGACTGTTTGCGCCAGAAGGTCGCCGAGCGCGATCAGGGCCTGCGGGGCCTGCGTGAACAGCTGGAGGTATCCGACACCGAAGCGCGTTCTGCCGAGATGGCCCTGACCCGAATGCAGATTGAGAATGACCATCTGCTTCGAAGCATCGAGGAGCGCTTCCGTGGTCTGGATCTGCGTCGAGTGGTGGGGGACTACCACGCTCGCCCGATGCCGGATCCGGAACACCGGCGACGGATCGAGGAGCTGACGCAACTGATTGATCGCATGGGGCCAGTCAATCTGGATGCCAAGACCGAGTACGAGGACGCAGAGGCGCGTCACGCCAGCCTCAAGACTCAGAAGCTCGATCTGGAGAAGGCGCTCGAGGATCTGGAGCGCGCCATCAAGATGATGAACCGGGAGTCTCGCAAACGCTTCCGGGAGGCCTTCGACGTCGTAAACGAGCTATTCAAGAAGACCTTTATCAAGAACTTCGGCGGCGGCCGTGCCGAGCTGGTGTTGACCGATCCCGAGGACTTGCTGGGGACTGGCGTGGACATCATCGCCCAGCCTCCGGGCAAGAAGTTGGGCAACATCGAGCTGATGAGCGGTGGAGAGAAGGCGCTGACTGCTACCTCGCTAATCTTCGCGATCTTCCAGTACAAGCCCTCGCCCTTCTGCATCTTGGACGAAGTGGACGCTCCTTTGGACGAGGCCAACGTGTCCCGTTACAACGAGGCCGTGCGCTCGATGACCGATCGCTCGCAGTTCATTCTGATCACGCACGTGCGCAAGACCATGCAGAGTGTGGATGTGTTGTACGGCGTTACCATGGGGGAGCCGGGCGTTTCTCGGCTCGTGAGCGTGCGCGTCAACGAGGCTGCGACGCGCAGTGATGCTCGCTCCGCATCGCGCGAAACGCTGGCTCCCGAACCGGAGGCGGCCGCTACCGATGCTCAGGTGCAGGTCGCCTGAGTTCGGCGACGGTCAGGGTCCAGTGTCCAGCCGGGCAGGACCAGGCAGTGTTGCCGTATCGATTCAGCGATAGTCCCGCGAGGCATAGCGGGGCAAACGCCCAGTCCGATCGAGAGCTTCTACTCCCTTCACGATCACGTGAATCGTCGAGCCGCTCTTCACGCCCGGGGGTCCACTGCGCTGAATGGTGCCGATGGCGAGCATCGAACCAACCGAGGAAAGGACGAACGAGTAACGCTCCTGAATCTCCTTTTTTACGATGAGGTTGATCGAACCGGTCTCGTCTTCCAGGGTAACAAACAGGATCCCGCTCGATGTCATCGGCTGTTGTCGACACAGCACCAGCCCGGCCACACGAACCAACTGGCCTTCCCTCACCTCGTTGAGCTCCGACGCCGTCAACACGTGCCGACGGGCCAGAGAATCCCTGAGATGAGCCATCGGATGGTCACCGATGCTCAGACCCTTGTGTTGGTAGTCGAGACACAGCTTCTCCAGGGGATCCAAAGCCGGAAACACGACGGGCCGTCCCTTTCCCTCCACCCCCACCCACAGACCAACGGCGGTCGGTGCGCGAGCCTGCCAGAGCGCTTGACGCCGTTCGAAAACCAACTTCTGCAGAGCCCCGGCTTCGGCCAGCACCGAAAGCTCGTCTTTGGCCAATCCAGTGCGAGCCCGAAAATCCTGTAGATCCTGGAATGCCCCGTGCTTGCGGGCTGAAATGATTCGTTGGGCAGCACCGACTCCAAACCCACAGAGGCTGTGAAAGCCTAGGCGCAGAGCCGGTGGTAAAGACTGCCTCGTAACACCGGGGTCCCCCTCCAGAGTCGTCTCCCAGTGACTCCGTGTTACGTCGACGTCTCTAACCCGTACTGCATGACGCTCCGCATCCCTTAGGATAGAGTGCGGAGAATAGAAACCCATCGGTTGAGAGTTGAGCAAGGCTGCCGCAAACTGGGCTGGATAGTGAACCTTGAGCCAAGCCGATACGTAGACAAGCAAAGCGAAGGAAGCGGCGTGGGACTCGGGGAAGCCGTACTCCCCAAATCCTTTGATCTGTTCGAATAATGCCGTTCCGAAAGAGTCCTCAATCCCTTTGCGCGCAAAACCCTCAAGCAGCCGTTCCCGGTGGGCCAGCAGACGCCCAGTCTTCTTGAAGGCTGCCATGTCCCGTCTCAGCTGGTCAGCCTCTCCCCCTGTATATCCGGCACCGACCATGGCTATCTGCATCACCTGTTCCTGAAACAAGGGGACCCCCAGGGTTCGAGCCAGGATTGGTCGAAGTTCCGGGTGGGGCATCCCGATCGGCTCCTGACCGCTTCGACGCTTCAGATAGGGATGCACCATCTTGCCGTGGATGGGCCCCGGACGCACGATGGCCACCTCGATCACCAGATCGTAGAAACAGGCCGGCCGAAGTCGGGGGAGCATGGCCATCTGCGCCCGGCTTTCGATCTGAAATACCCCGACGGTGTCGGCTCTTGCCAGCATGTCATACACCGCTCGTTCTTCGCTGGGAACCCTGGCCAAGACCTGGATTGGATCGAAGGGTTCCTCGGGCTCAGTCTGCAAGTCTCCCCCTGCATGCACGGTCTGCAGCGTCTTGCGAATGGCTGTCAGTATCCCCAGCCCCAGAACATCAACCTTGAAAAAACCCAACTCCTCGATGTCGTCCTTGTCCCACCCCACGATGGTGCGGTTGGGCATTGTGGCAGGTTCGAGCGGAGCAATTCGCTCCAGAGGCTCTGCCGAGAGAAGGAAACCACCGACGTGAATGGATAGATGTCGTGGAAACCGCAGCAGTTCTCCAGCCAGGCTCAGACTCTGGGATATTCGCCGATCCTTGGGATCGATGCCCACCTGCTCAAACCGGGCGGCACACTCCCTTGGCTCAGCCCACCAACCCTGTAGCGTACCCACCATCCGGTCCAGCTGATCCTTTGACAGGCCAAAGACCTTTCCAACGTCACGCAGGGCACTACGGCCCCGATAACGGATCACCTCGGATACCATCGCCGCGTGGTCACGACCGTAGCATCGGTAGATATCTTGGATGATCTCTTCCCGTCGCTCGTGCTCGAAATCGATATCGATATCTGGTGGCTCCCGACGCTCCACACTCATGAATCGCTCGAACAGAAGACTGCTCTTGGCCGGATCGACAGCGGTAATCCCGAGCGCATAGCAGACCGCACTGTTGGCTGCGCTACCCCGCCCTTGGCAAAGGATCCCTCGGGCCCGGGCCATCTGTACGATTTCCCAGGTGCTCAAGAAATAGGCGGCCATCCCCAAGGTCTCGATCAGTCGCAGCTCACGAGTCAATTGAGCCTCCACGGCTACAGGAACGCCGGTCGGATAACGGCAACGGGCTCCCTGGGCGGTCAGTTCGGCCAACTTTTGATCGGCACTCTCTCCTTTCCCCAGATGGCAGGGAAACCGGTAGCTCAGTTGACTGAAGTCGAATCGGTAACGTTCGGCAACTTCCCAGGTCCTGGAGACCCAGTCTGGATGTCGAGCAAAGCGGCGCAATAGATTGGCCTCTGAGGCAAGGCAGGCCTCTCGGTTGGGGTACAACTCCTTTCTCGAATCCTCAATCAGGGCGCCCCGCCGAACACAGCTCAGAACGTCAGCCAGCGCCTTGCGCTCCGGTCGATGCCACCTGACACGAGCCGTGGCCAGAATGGGGAACCCGAAACGATGCGCCAGCACCTCGGCCTCACGCTCGCGCGCCAGATCCCGTCCATCCAGATGATGATGAACAGCCAGATAGGTTCGGTGCTTCGCAATGACGAATAGCGTCTCCAGGACCCGAACGTGTACGGTGTCGATGGGTGCTATCACGATCAGTGAAGACAGATCCTGCTCCAGCAATGGCCAACCGAGCATTGCAGGGCCCTTGGGTCGTTGAGCGTGGGCCCTCGTTATCAAACGACACAGCTGTCGGTATCCTTCTGAATCTTCCGGGTAGAAGACCAGCGTGGTCTCGGGACCCGAGGGGATTAAAGGAGCCAGCACCAGTTCAGCCCCCACCAGTAGACGCTGTCCGACTTCCCGGGCCCGAACCCAGGCTCTCACTGCGCCGTAAAGACCATTTCGATCGCACAAGCCCAGAGCATCGATCCCGAGAGACCGGGCTTGATCTACGAGCTCCTCTGGATGGGAAGCGCCCCGCAGAAATGAGAAATTACTCCAGGTCAGAAGCTCGGCAAACACGGCACCCCATTGAGCAACGTCCTAGTCCACGATGCCTTGCAGGAAATGAGCGCGGGTGTTTCTATCGATATAGACCAAGGCCTCGACGCTATCGGAGGCTCCCTTCAACCAGACCCGAAAGTAGTCTCGTGACGTCGGGCTCGTCCTCCACCAATCGATCCCATCCAAACGAGAATCGAAACAGAGACTTTGAACCACGTAGGGGTCGTGACCCACGAACAAGGTGGCCCCCCGACACAACGAGAGCTCCAATCGCAGGGGCGGGTGCAAGAGCCTAGTGGGTAACCGCCAAGGGCCGGGACTACCAGGTGCTGACGGTCCATTGGGAATCGGGCATCCATAGGGTAACAACCGACTCTGTTGCTCCGGTCGGTGGTCGGGAATCGGAGACAAGAAGCCGAGACGATCATTTCCCACCTCCTGACCGAGCTCGGTCAATAGTTGTTGGAGCTCGACTTCAACCGCCCGAGAGCGTCTGGGGATTGTCCCGGAAAATGGCAGCAGCAGTTGCTGGGCAGTGATTCGATTCAGCTTCAATAGTTCGATGGTCAACCCCACACTGGGTGCGGGTAGGTTCAAACGTTCCAATCGACACACCACAATTCGTTCCAATGCCTCGGATTCCCTGAGGGGGGTCGAGAGTTCCAGCTCGACCAGCGTGGTATCGGGCACTTGGAGGTGTCGTGCCGTGGAAGGGTCATGCTGGATCGTCACCCGAAGTGAAAGGGCGGCCTCCCCCCGGGCATTGAGGCGCGCTTCGAGACTGGAGAGCAGCCGACGGAGCACGAAACGCAAGGGTTCGAGTCCCTCCAAAGGATGATCCCAATACTGTGATTCCTTCGGGGTCCTTTGAGGACAGAGCGCAATCAAAGGTTCGTGGTCCTGTCCTTGAGCCAGTGCCAGCCATCCTTTAGCCTGACGGCCGACACGCTCCACCAATTCTCCCTCGGGCAGCCGCGACAAATCCCCCAGGGTGAGTACCCCCAAACGACCGAGCCAGCCGATGCCCTCCGCGTCGAAAGGGAGAGCCGCTATCGGCAGCTCCGCCAACAGCCGGGGCACCTGTTCCGGTGTAACGAATAGACCCTGGGGGTGATGCTGAGCCCGGGTGCGAGCCAACAGCTGAGCCGCACGGGGCCCCGAAGCCACGGCCAGTTGCACCTGATGCCCACGCTCCTGCATGCGAACGAGCAGTTCCTGGGCCAGCTCTCTCTCCCCTCCCCAAAGATGCGAAACGGTCCCGATCTCCAGCCAGATGGTGTCTGGGGGCTCGATCGCTACGACGCTCGTGCAGTCCAACAAAGACTCGGCCAAGTGGGCGAGCATCTCCTGGCAAATCCGCCTGGGATAAGCTCGTACACGAAGCCTACAGTCGAGCATCTGGGCATCACGGATCCGCTGTCCCACCGCAATACCTGCTCGTTGCGCTCGTGCATCGACGGCATCCAAACGACTCCGTGGATCGAGCCGGGGCAAGGACTGCTCCCGTTCATCGACACTGTCGAACAGCACCACGCCCAGCGGCGAGAAGTCCCGAGCACTCGGCCGAGCCTGCTCGGTTCGACGCAATAGCTCACAGACCAGACCGGACAGAACCAATGCCAGCACTCGGCGAGGCTTCTGAGTAGAAGCAGGAGGCAGCATACTGAACATATTATCAGTATCCTGCCCGGGTTCCAGTTCAGGAGCCCCCAAATCCCAAAAATACTCGAACAATCGAGAACTTAGAGTTCATCGATACCCCCTTGTCCGCGGACGGAACCCCAGGGCCCCACCGGGCTCCCAAGGGCCCCGAAGCCTTCTAGAAGCTGCCGGAGTAGGCCGCCACAAAGCCGTGATCGTCGCAACCGACCGCTAGCTGACGGGCTCTGGCGGTTGTCTGTCGTGAAGGGCTCCGCCAGTCGAGAAAGGCCAGGACTCCACCGGTTATCAAGGTCACGCTGCCCACCCCCAACAGCGTCAGCGAAGCCGACTGCCGTGCCGTGGCCCGTCTATCCAGCGTGTTGGCCCGATCGGCGTTGGGTGCGGTTCGCGCCTCATCCGCCGCACTGGCACTCGACATTCCGAACAGCAACGACCCGATCAAGCTACCGGTTCCGACTCCCAACAGGGCCCAGGACAGCGGTTGAATGCGTGCCAAACCCTGGGCGGAATCAGACGTGAATGGCTGGGTCATCGGGCTTGTCCCCTGGGCACCGGCCGCAGGCAAGGGATTGACGGAATCCTGCATCGTGTACAAAAGATCGATAGAACGATCGGGGGGAACCTCGGCAACGCCCGTCGTGTCAGCGTAACCCCGATGCTGCAAGTGGAACTCGTGCCGCCCGGGTGCCAGCTCGAAGGTTGCCGGCGTAATGGCCAAGGCCGCAGAGTCTACGAACAAGGTGGCGCCCGACGGCTCACTGCGCACCGTCACCTGCTGCACCCCGAAAGCCTGCAACTTCTTCTCGAGCTGGGCAATGCGCCCCAAGACCTGGAGGCGATCCGGAGCTTCGGGTGAAGAATATAGGTAGTCGCGGAAATACCGCAGCGCATTTCTGACGTCACCCGCGTCCTCGTAGGCCAACCCGATGTTGTACGAGAAGGAGGCGCTGGGCGTGAGGCGGGATGCCTTGAGGAACAAATCGATCGCTACGAAGTTGCGCTTCTCCGCATAGGCCTGGGCCGCGCGCTCGTAGAGTTGGCGGGCCTCGGCGGGCACGGAGCCCGACGGGGGCGTATCGGCGCGGGCCCGCCCCTCGAGACCCCCAAGCGTCCCGACCAACGCCAGAACCACACACCAACCTCGACCAAGAATTGTCATTTTGTAAACGGATTCTTGAGCTTCGACTTCCGCGAGGAAACGGGCTTCCTCACCACGGGCTCCAGCTTACCAGGCTTCGTCGCTCCCGCGTCCACTTCCATGTCGTCCAAGGACAGAACAGTGGGTGAATTGGCTGGGGCGGATGTCTCGGGAGGAGCCGATGTCTCGGGAGGAGCCGATGCCTCGGGAGGAGTCGCCTCAGGCGGCGGCAGACTCAAGGATTCCTTGACCGGGGATGGGGCCGAAGCAGCCGCTGGTGGTGCCTGATGGGCCCGGTGCTTGATCTTGTACCATAAGCCCCATCCGAGCCCCGCCATCACCACCATCACCACGGCCCCACCAACCGCTATCTGCCGTCGAGAGGGCTGCTGCTGCAGCCATCCCCATCGACCGCGCCGCAGGGTCGTCGAGGAATCGAACCTCAGGGTATCGGTCTTACGCCGCAGATCCAGCAGCGGCAAGGAATCGAGATCCTTGGGAGGGAATAGGGTCACCAGCTGATCGACTTGGCTGTCGTGCTGGAGCCATTGGACGTGCAGGGATGCTCCGCAAACGTCGTCGAAGACGTCTCGATCCATCAACCATCGGGCCAGAGCCTTGCCCAAATCCTGCATGGAAGCATAGCGTTCCGTGGGCTCGCGCTGCAGCCCCTTGGCAATGATGGCCCAGAACTCCGCGTCAACACCGTAGGATTCCGGGGGGGGTTGGATTTTGTGGTTCAGGATCGAATGCAATACCGCGTTGTAGTTGTCCCCATGGAACGGGAGATCCCCCGTGACCATTTCGTGCAACACGACCGAGATAGCCCAGATGTCGGATCGGAAATCGACTTCTTGTCCCTTGGCCTGTTCCGGGGACATATAGAGCGGGCTACCCACCAAGGCCCCGGTGGAAGTGAGCCGCAGTGCCGTCCGCTTCTCGATCTTGGCCACACCGAAATCGACCACCTTGGGCTGAAGCCCCGAAGGGGTCTTGGCCAGATAGATGTTTTCGGGTTTCAGATCCCGGTGCACGATCCCGTGCGCGTGAGCCAAGGCCAGGGCCCGCAGCACCGGAAGCAACACTCGAGCCGCCCGTTTCGGGCTAATTCGGCCGTGTTCCCGAATGGCCGCGTCGAGGTTGCCCCCCTCCAGGAGCTCCATGACAATGAAGGGGTCACCCTGCTCGGAGGTTCCGAAGTCGAAGACCCTGATGATGGCGGGATCGATGATCTTGGCAGCCGCTCGGGCTTCCCAGAGCAGGCGATCGGCGTTCTCGGTGGATGCGATTTCGCCCCGAATCAGTTTCAGCGCCACATCCGAATCGAGCGCCGTGTTGTGCGCTCGCCACACCGAGCCCATCCCCCCCTGCCCCAACAGCGCGTCCAGACGATACTTTTCGCCGACCACATCGCCTATCCGGTAGTCCGTATTCGAGCTACCCGGTGGTCGTGGTCGGGTCCCCGGCTCGGTGACAAGAGTCCTCGGCGTCGCAACCTGCGTTGCGCCTGGCTCGGGAGGACTCTCCCCGGCAGGGGGAGCCGAGATTGCTGCCTTGGGCATGGCGTGTACAATTATGGGGGATTCTCCGGCGAGGATCACCTGGGGGTATCAACGGCGCCCTGCCTGAATTCTTGAAGCGCGCATACCGGCCAGTCGGCTCAGGTTCCACATTGGACCACTGAGCGACTCGGCGGAATTGGAGAGCGAACCACCGCCCAATCCCAGTGGATCCGGCGCCAAACACCGGATTGGTATCTTCGATCCCTTGCCAACCGCAGGCTCAAGCGCCGAAAATCTTCTCTTTTGAGCTCCACACGACGCCCCACAGGCAAAGATATGGGCCTTTTCTTGTCTATGTCGGTCAGGAGCAAGACCACCGTTGGTGAACCCTGAAGCGCGAGGTTCATCTGTCGTACTGTTCGAAGCCAAGAACCGAGATCGACAGGCAGGGCTCGCCCCCAGGGCCCCAAGGTATCGACAACAATCAGCGGGAAAAGCCCGGAGCGGACCAGCCTTAGTACAACTCGAGACAAGGCTCCAAGAGGTGGTTGAATAACCAGCAAGCGATCGAGGCGAACCCCCAGCTCCACCACACCGGGAACGTGCAAAGAAGCCTGGGGATCTACGAACACACAGAGAGAGCACTGACTCGAACCCCCGAGTGTCTCGCTCTCCCGTTGTGCCTGGGCACAGGCCAAAAGAGCCAAGGTCGTTGCCTGGCTCCCGGAGCTAGGCACAGCGAGCTCCGTAATCTGTCCTCGCAGAAACCCTCCACCAGGTAAGAGCTCTTGCAGGGGGCGAAGCTCAAGGCCAGGGACCGGCTCCGGAGACTGTTCTCGTGAAAGCTCCGTTGCCAGGTGAACCTTTCCCCCGAATCGAGCCCAAAATTCATCCGGTAGGCGCTGCTGGAGAGGTAGGGTCATGATACTGAACATAATAACAGTATCATGCTTGATAGCTAGGAAGGGCTGGTTTGGCTTTGGAGCTGACAGGTCCGAAGACCTGGCGGCCAACCAGACGAATGAACCCCACTTTCGCTCTGGTCGCTACTGCTCCAAGCAGATGATATGGCTCAACCCATGGATACCATTCCAGAGGTCGAATCCCGGCTGGACGAACTGCGCGCCCACATGCGTTCCCTGGGATCTGTGCTGGTTTGTTTTTCCGGCGGAATCGACAGCGCCTTACTGCTCGCCGTGGCGACAGAACAACTGCCGGGTCGGGCGGTCGGCATGCTATCGGTGAGCCCTTCTTTGGCTCCCCTGGAGCAGGCCGACGCAGAGCGCATTGCCCACAGCCTCGGTGCCGATCTGCGTCTGGTTCCAAGCTTCGAGATGCAGCGCCCCGAGTACGTCAAAAATGACGCCGATCGGTGCCTTCACTGCAAGACAGAACTTTACCGCATCGCATCCGCCAAACTCGCCGAGTGGGGCCTATCGACCATCCTCAATGGGACCAACACCGACGATCTGAGCGACTATCGTCCAGGGACACAGGCGGCTCGCGACGCCGGCGTGAGGATGCCTTTCCTGGAGCTCGGTTTCAACAAGTCCGACGTGCGCTTGGCAGCCCGTGAGTTCGGACTGGACGACTGGAACAAGCCGGCTTCGGCTTGCCTTTCCAGTCGCATCCCGTACGGCGTAGTGATTACCCCCGAACGCCTGAGTCAGGTGGGCGGATTCGAGGCCGCACTTCGGCACCTCGGCCTGCGGCAGGTGCGGGTGCGCTGGCACGAAGCCCTGGCTCGAATCGAGGTTCCTCTCGAAGATGCGCCGCGGCTGGTCGAGCCGGCGCTCCGCGAACGCATCTTGGCGGCAGGGCGTGCCCAGGGTTTCACGTTCATCACCCTCGATCTGATGGGCTACCGCCAGGGCTCCCACAACGAGTTGTTAGCCCAGGACAAAAAATCGAGCCCCTAGCGGCAACGGCGAGCTGGCCCCACCCTTGGCCAGCTCGCGTTCCGACAAGAACTAACGGCGGTCGCGGCCGCCGCCGGAACGGCCGCCAAAACCGCGGCCACCCCGATCTCGACCTCCGCCATCCCGACCCGGTCGATCGGGTCGACCGCCACCGCCGCCGGAGCGCGGCGTGCCGCCCGCCTCCCGGGCGCGTTGGATTCTCTCCTTGGCGCGCTCTCCTTCCTCCCCTTCGGGCAGGGGCAGAAGCTCTCTGCGCGTCAAACGAACCCGACCCTCACGGTCGACGCTAATCACCTTGACGTCCAACTCCTCACCTTCGGACATGACGTCGTAGGGCGACTCAACTCGCTCGTGAGCGATCTCCGAAACGTGCAACAACGCCTCGGTGTTGGGGAGGATCTCGATGAATGCACCGAAGTCCACCAGGCGCTTGACCGTGCCGTGATAGACCTTGCCGACCTCCGGCTCGGCCGTCAGACCCTGAATGATATCGATGGCTTTGCGAACGGCCTCCGGGTCCGAGCCCGCCACGGCCACCGTTCCGTCATCGCTGACGTCAACCGCGCATCCCGTTTGATCGATGATGCCCTTGATGGTTTTGCCTCCGGGACCAATCACGATTCGAATCTGATCAGGCTTGACTCGAATCGTGGTGATACGCGGTGCCCAGCGATTGATCTCGGGACGTGGAGTCGACAAAACCGACAGCATCTTGCCCAGAATGAAGAGCCGGCCCTCACGAGCTTGCTCCAGGGCACGCTCCAGGATTGCCCGAGAGAGTCCAGCGATCTTGATATCCATCTGGATCGCCGTCACGCCACGCTCGGTTCCACACACCTTGAAGTCCATGTCTCCCAGATGGTCTTCGTCCCCGAGGATGTCGCTCAGAATGGCGATCCGATCACCCTCTTTGATGAGTCCCATGGCAATACCTGCCACCGGTTGCTTGATGGGAACTCCGCAGTCCATCATGCTCAGCGTGGCTGCGCAGACGGTCGCCATGGAGCTGGACCCGTTGGACTCCAACACCTCGCCCACCACGCGGATCGTGTACGGGAACGTGTCATGGGCTGGGATCATGCGAGCCAGCGCCCGCTCGGCAAGGGCTCCGTGACCGATCTCCCGGCGACCCGGGCCCCGCAAGGGTTTGGTCTCGCCCGTGGAGAAGGGCGGGAAATTGTAGTGCAGCATGAACTGCTTGTAGCTCTCGCCGATCAGGGCATCGATCTTCTGTTCGTCTCCCGAGGTACCCAGGGTGGTGGTGCCAACCACCTGGGTCTCTCCACGCTGGAACAGAGCAGATCCATGAACCCGTGGAAGCATGCCAACGTCACAGGCGATGGGACGGATGGTCACGGTGTCGCGTCCGTCGATTCGACGGCCCTGATCCAGCACCATGCTCCGAACCACCTCGGCCTTGCGGTGTTCGAATTCTCCCCGCGCCAACTTGGCAACGTTCTCGAAAGTCTCCTCACCCCACTCAGTGCGCAGGGTTGCCAAGAGCTGTTCCTCCAGCTCGTGGTAGCGGTCGTATCGGACCTTCTTCTCGCGGATCACACAGGCCTCGCGCAGAGACCCGTCCGCCAGCTCCGCGATCCGCCGCTTCTGCTCAACGGCCAACTCCGGCACGGAGAACTCACGCTTGGGCTTGCCCACCGCAGCGCGCAACTTCTCGATGAGGTCCAGGAGCGGTTGGGCCTCCTTCTGGGCGAACATCAAGGCATCGATGAGGTCCACCTCAGAGACCTCGGCGGCCCCCCCCTCCACCATGACAATCGCGTCCCGACTCACGGCCACGACCAGGTCCAGGTCGGACTCGCGCATCTGTTCGAAGCTGGGGTAGGCGATGAAATCACCTCCCACCCGTGCGACTCGGACGCCCGCCACCGGACCGCCCCAGGGAATGTCGGAGATGTGGACGGCAGCGCTGGCAGCGGTCAGGGCCAACACGTCGGTCGGATTGTGCTTGTCCGAGCTGAGGACCGTCGCGATGACCTGGGTGTCTTTCTTGAACCCCTTCGGGAACAGAGGGCGCAAAGGCCGATCGATCAAACGTGCGGTGAGCGTCTCCGCATCGCGTAGACGCCCCTCGCGCTTGAAGAACCCTCCTGGGATTCGTCCGGCAGCGTAGGTCTTCTCGACATACTCACAGGTCAACGGGAAGAAGTCGAGGCCGGGTCGTTCCTCGCTGCAGACCGCGGTCACCAAGACCACGCTCTCCCCGAAGCTGACCAGGACCGCTCCGTGAGCCTGCTTCGCCAGGCGTCCCGTCTCCAACGTCAAGGGTCGCCCACCGACTAGAATGGTTTCACGAACGAACATGGCTTGGTGCTCCTACTGCGCACGATGCCGCTGCGTGCGGCGCGACGCGAGCACGAACGCCTCGTCTTCAGCCTCGGTTGCCAGGCGTGACCCACGGCTCGGGTGGCGCCTGCCAAGCGAAGTTGAAGCCAACCGGCGTGGTGCTCGAATTTGACGCGAGCCCCTCCCCGGGGCTTCTATTTGCGAAGACTGAGCGACGCGACGATGCTCCGGTAGCGCGCCATGTCCACCTGCTTGAGGTAGTCAAGCAGGCGTCGACGCTGGCCAACCATGCGAAGCAGGCCACGACGCGAATGGAAGTCCTTCTTGTGAATCTTGAAGTGATCGGTCAGATGGTCGATGCGCTGACTGAGCAGAGCAATCTGCACTTCCGGCGAGCCGGTATCCGACTCATGACGACGATGTTGAGCAATTGTCTCGGTCTTTGCTCCCGCAACAGAATCCATGGGCTGTATTCCTCAGTTTTTCGAGCGGGCGGATTATACGCGTCGTCGCTGGTCGGTCAACCGCGCCCGCCTGCGCCCCCAGGCACGTTGGGCCCGTCGGACGGTCGGACTGGCTCCGCGTCCAGGAGGTCCGCAAATGACGGGGCATAAGTCTCCGTGACCATCCGCTCAACCTCTTCCGCCGTACCACAGGCCAGGGCATCGTCGGCCAGTTGTTCGACCTCGGCGAGCGTGACCCGGCTGATCGCCTCCTTGAGCTCGGGGATAGCTGAGCCCTCCATGCTCAGCTCCCGCAGACCCAGCCCGAGCAGCAACAGGACAGCCAACGGGTCGCTGGCCATGGCCCCACACGCCAGGACACGCTTCTCTTGCCGCTTGCCGGCCCGAATCACTCGACGAATCAGACGCAACACAGCGGGATCAAAGGCAGAAGCGAGTCCTGCCAGCTCACGTCGACTGCGGTCGACCGCCAGACAGTACTGCACCAGATCGTTGGTCCCAATACTCAGAAATGCGGACTCCTGGGCGATCTCGTCCGCCATGATGGCCGCCGAGGGGACCTCGATCATGCAACCGATGGGAACGGTCTCCGCCCGAGCGTGTCCCTGCGCGTCAACCTGTGCGATGGCTCGCTCCAGCAGGCGGCGGACGCTTCGCAACTCGCCCAGGGTGGCGACCATCGGGATCATGATCTGCAGCCGCCCATGAGCCGACGCGCGCACCATGGCCCGCAGCTGGGTCAGCAGTAGCTCGGGCATGGCCAGTCCTAGGCGCACGGCACGGACCCCCAACGCGGGATTGAGCCCGGTTGGCCCCTGTAGCTGGGGCACCAGCTTGTCCCCCCCGATATCGAAGGTGCGTAGCGTCACCGGCAACGGCGCCACCGCCTCGAGGACCCTCTGATAGACTGCCGCCTGCTCGTCTTCGCTGGGCGGTTCAGCGCGATTGACGAACAGAAACTCGGTTCGATAAAGCCCCACGCCCTCTGCCCCGTAGGCCAGGGCCGCGTCGGCCTCGGCCGGGAGCTCGATGTTGGCCCGCAGATGGATGGGCGTGCCACAGCGGGTTGCACAGGGGCGATCATGCAGTTCGCGCAGTCCCCGGGTCAGGGCGGCGTAACGCTCCGCCCGCACCTGGGCCGCGTCGACGACGGCGCGTGAGGGCGAGACGAAGACCCGGCCGCGAAGACCGTCGACGACCAGGCGATCCCCTTGCGCGATGCGGCTCACGGCCCCGGTGGCACCGACCACCGCCGGAATCTCCAGCGACCGAGCCACGATGGCGGTGTGGCAGGTTCGGGTTCCAAGCTCCGTGACCAAGGCCAGGACGCGATCCCGCGAAAGTCCGGCCGTTTCAGCGGGAGACAAATCCCGCGCCACGAGGATGACCGGGTCCCCCGACTCCGGCAATGCCATCGACAGGTGGCGTCCTGCCAGAACCGATAGGATTCGATCACCGATGAACTGCACGTCGTGACTGCGCTCGGAAAGATACGGATCGGGCAAACTGGCTAGGTGACTGGCCAGTTCATTGACCGCCAGATCGAGCGCCCACTCGGCGCAGATCAGGTCGGAACGAACCCGCACCTCCACGTTGCCCGAAAGAGTCTCGTCCTGCACCATCAGCACGTAGGCCTGCAGCACCGAGGATTCGACGGCCCCCCCCCGCGCCCTGACCGCCACCTCCCGCAGCTCGGTCGCCGCCCGTTGGACCGCCTGTTGATAGCGCTCGAACTCCTCCACCGCCTGATGGCGGGTGATCCGTCGCCGCACCACGCCCGGGCGCGCCGTTTCGACGACCCAGGCGCGCCCCAGGGCAACCCCGGGCGACGCCGCAATACCATCCAGGTCGACTGATGTTCGTATCGATGCAATCGGCGATGAGCCAGAATCGGCCACGTTACTCCCCCTCCCCGAAACGATCGTCGATCAGGGTTCCAATCTGGATCACAGCCTCTTCCGCGTCATCGCCCAAGGCTTCCACGTCAAGCACGGTACCAGGGGCTCCACACAGCAAAAGGACGCCCATGACACTCTTGGCGTCTGCCCCCTGCCCATCCCGACGCACCACGATCTGCGATGTGAAACGGGATGCCAACGTCACCAGCTTGGTGGCGGCTCGTGCGTGCAACCCGAGACGGTTTCTCACCAGAAATGAGCCCCGCGCCGATTTCATTAACGAGCCCCCCCGCGGCCCAGGCTCCGTTCCCAGGGAACGCTCTCGCGCACGCTGTCGACTCCTGCGTCGCGGCCAATGTCACGGTGGACTGCCTCGATACGAATCCCCGCCTGATGCCGCAACCGAGCCGCCATCGCTTCCACGAGTGCTACCGACCGGTGCCTGCCCCCAGTACACCCGATTGCCACCGTGAGGTAGCTCTTCCCCTCTCGCTCGAAGCGCGGCAGACAATACTCCAATAGCTGCACCGCCCTTTCGAAGAATTCCTTGCCCTCCTCGCTGTCCATCACGTAGGCGCGCACCGCAGGATCGCGACCAGTGAGGTCTCGCAACGCATCGACGAAGTAGGGGTTCTGCAAGAATCGCACGTCCAGCACCAGGTCAGCGTCTACTGGGAGCCCGTACTTGAAGCCAAATGACACGAATCGCAGATGCAGTCCCAACTGCCCCGCGCGCTCCCGACCGAAGGTGGCTACGATCTGACGTCGCAGGTCGTGCACCGTGAGATCGGTCGTGTCGATCACGATCGACGCGCGCCCCTTGAGATCAGCGAGCCTCTCCCGTTCAATGAGCACACCGTCCAATACCGCCAGCGCCTCGCGCTCCACGCCCGGCGTGCTGACCGTGCTGAGCGGGTGCGGGCGTCGCGTGCTCCCGAACCGACGCAGCAACGCCGGATCACTGGCGTCGAGGAACACCACGGCCAGGTGATAGTCGACTGAGTGACTCAAGGCATCCAGAACCTCCGACGCCCGTTCGAAGAACGTCCCCACCCGTACGTCCATGCCGAGCGCCACCCGCCCTACCCCAGCCTCCCGCAGTATTTGAAGCGTGCTCAGCACCAGAGGAATCGGTAGGTTGTCCACACAGAAATAACCCAGGTCCTCGAGCGCGGCAACCGTGGTCGACTTGCCAGCGCCACTGAGGCCCGTCACCACCAACACATCCAAAGGTGGGACCTGCCACGACTCTTCTGCCATCAACTCTCCTCCGGATCGCTCTGCTTGGCCCGGACCGCGGGAGGCGCCGAGCTCTCGTAGGGAGAGTCGTCTCGCCAGCTCTGGGTGGGGGTAGCCACCGTGCGCAGCAGATCGGGTACTCGACTGGTTGGGTCATTCAGGTGGCGGTCGATGCGAGAGAGGAAATCCTTGACCGGGTAGTGACCGGCCCGCCGCAATAGCTCGATGCGCGCGGCAATCTCGATGATTGAACTCATGTTTCGGCCGGGACGAATGGGCAAGCGCACCTCCCGCACCGGTACCCCCAGGATCTCGGTGAAGCGTTCGTCGGCCCCAATGCGATCATACGTGGCATCCTGCTGCCACAGCTCCAGCTGCACGACCAAGTCGATCCGCTTGCGGTCCCGAATCGCCGTCACCCCGAAGAGATCCTTGATATTGAGAATACCCAGGCCGCGCACCTCGATGAAGTATTTGAGCAGCTCCGCGGGCTGCCCGAACACCATCCCAGGTGGCTTATAGTCAACCTCGATCACGTCATCTGCCACCAAGCGGTGCCCACGCATGACCAGATCCATCGCGCACTCGCTCTTGCCGATGCCGCTTCGCCCCAATAACAGGACCCCCACCTCGAAGACATCAACCAGTACACCATGGGCGCGACTGCGCGGGGCCAGTCGGTCGTCCAACAGGGTATGAATCCCCGTAATTGCCGTGGAGGACCTCTCCTCGCAGAGTACCAGCGGCGTCCGGGTCCGCTCCGCCTCTTCAATGAACGCCCGGGGGGGGGGCACCCCACGGGTCACCCAAACACAGGCCAACTGCGAGGAGAACAGGTGTCGGGCTGCGATCTGTTGCTCGTCCTGGCTCAGGCGCTCGGCATAGCTCAGCTCGGTCTCCCCCAGGATCTGGATCCTGGTTGGCACGATGCCGTGCAAATGACCGACCATGGCCAGCCCCGATTTTTGAATGCGCGGATGGGCAATCTGACGATCCAGCCCCTCCGATCCGGCCAGAAGTCTGCAGCGCAGCTGGAGGTTCGGGTCGGCAAGAAGTTCCCGGGTGGTGATGGTCCGGGCACTAACAGGGGGTGGGTCGTAGACGGTCATGGGCGTCTCATGGCGCGCAGTCTTGTCTCTTGATGATCTCGCACGCCTGCTCCCCCGTTCCGCACCTCAGCAGCTCAGCGCGCGTCTCTGCATCACGCAACAGTCGCGAGATCCGAGCCAGAGTTCGAAGATGCTCACCGGTGGCCTTTCTGGGACCCACCACTCCGAAGATGATTCCCACCGGGAGTTCGTCGATCGCGTCGAACGGCACCCCAGCGCGACTGAGCAGGAGTGCCGCCGACTGCCCCAGAGCCTCCTCCGTGGAGGCGTGTGGGATGGCGACGCCCTCGCCAATTCCGGTAGTCTGTAACGCCTCGCGCTCGAAGAGCAGCTGGTAGACGCGCAGTTCGTCGACCCCGACCGCAGGCGCCAAGAGGCCTCCCAACAGGCGGAGCGCTGCATCCTTGTCGGGAAGAAGCGTTCCGTCGGTGTCCACCACGACCCGTTCTACGTCCAATATGTCACTCAGTGCCATACGCGTGGCCAGTCCCCGTTTCCGTCGACCAGAACCATCGTTCAGCCGGGCGCGTCCTTCTTCGCGACCGTGCCGGAGTCGACCTCCGGGGTCTCGAAGCCCGATGTCCTCACCGTGGCGGCGTTGCGGCGCGCCTTGGAAACGCTCTCCCCCTTGCTGGCGCTGATCTGACGCTCCAGTTTGTCCATCACCTTGTCAATGGCTGCATAAAGGTCGTCGCCGGATTCCCGGGCTTCCACCCGCTCACGACCACTTGATATCTGGACCTCGACCACGTGCAGCTGCTTCTGGACCGACAGAGTGACCTTCGCGGTCATTGGCTTGGTCAGGAGCTTCTGCAGACGAGCAATCTTGCCCTCAGCGTGCTCTCTGATCGCCTGGCTCGGGTCCATTTGCCGAAACGTGATACTGATGTTCATAGTCACTCCTCAGGGACTACGCGTCCCGATCTTCCCGACTCTGCGACACGACCCGGATCTCCCGGTCCGGTCCGGAAGCGCGAACCAATGCACGATCCTGAGGGGATTGCACCTATGGCGCGCATCTCTGAAACAAAGCACCGAAGTCCGTGGCCCTTCGGGTCAAAAAGGCCTCTTGCGCTTGGAGGATGCCAATATCCCCAGCATCTCTCGATATTTGGCCACCGTCCGGCGAGCAATGCGGATCCCCTCCTGGTCCTCCAGTCGCTCGACGATGGCCTGGTCGCTCAACGGATCTGCCTTGTCTTCCTCCTCGATCAGCTTGCGAATAGCCTGCTTGACGCTCTCACTCGCTATGTCCTCGTTTGCCACCCGGCGAATGCTGGAATTGAAGAAGTACTTCAGCTCGAACAACCCCTGCGGGGTGTGCATGTATTTGTTGGTCGTGACCCGTGAAATCGTCGACTCGTGCATGTCGAGCTCACGGGCCACGTCTCGCAGGATCATCGGCTTGAGGTGGGCCACCCCCTTGTCGAAGAAATCCCGCTGCATGGTCACGATGCATTCCGCTACACGAATGATGGTCTTTCTGCGCTGTTCGATGGCGCGAATCAACCACTGAGCGTTCCGCAGTTTTTCGCCGATGAACTCCTTGGCCGAGGGATCCTGCAACAAGCGCTTGGTCAGACTCTCGTTGATGAACAGCCTCTGTACACCCCGATCATTGTCCAATACCATCCATCGGTCCCCGTCCTTGATCACGTAGACGTCCGGAGTGATCCCGATCGAGCGTTCGTCCTGGTCGGTGAACCTGCGCGCTGGACGACTCTCGAGCTTCTGGATCTCCTTTGCCGCCACGTACACGTCCTCCAGCGACATGTGAAGATCCCGCGCAATAGCCTGGTAGTTGTGCTTTTCGAGGTTGTGCAGATGCTGCGCGATGATGTCGATTTCTTCCTCGTCGTAGTAGGACGCACGGGCTTGAACCAACAAGCATTCCTGGAGATTCCGCGCCGCAACACCGATGGGATCGAAATTCTGAATCATTTCCAGAACCACCGGGGCATCGTCCGGATCCAACCCGGACTCGATGGCCAGGTCGTCGATGGTCAGGTCCGGGGTGCGGCTCCCGTCGGGGCGCTCCACTCCGGAGAGGTCGAGATATCCGCGTTCATCCAGGTTGCCGATGACGGCCTCGGCAAAATCGCGCTCCTCCTCGGTGAAATCACTCATCTGCAACTGCCAGAGCAAGTGATCCGGCAGGTTGCCGGGCTTGGTGAGGCTCTGTTCAAGGGGCGGCAGTTCGTCGAAACCGCCGCGGGTCCCTGAAGGAGCCTGCTGCAGCGTCCTGTTTTCGAGGAATTTCTCCCAGTCGACCTCCCGAGCGGTCCGCTCGTCGGCCCGGTGTGTGGAAGCAGAGAGCTGTCGCTCGAAGTCCTTTTCCTCGGAGGGTGGCACCGGGAGCTGCGAGTCCATCCGTTGACGGATCGGGATGTCCGGCTCTTCTTCCGAGAGAACGGGGTTGTTGTCCAACTCCTTTCGGACTTCTTCGATCAGTTCCAGTCGTGAAAGCTGCAGCAGCCGAATCGCTTGCTGCAGTTGCGGCGTCATCACGAGCTTCTGCTCGAGTCGCAACGCCACGTGCTGTTTCAGTTCCATCGTACTAACGGTCCCGGGTCCGAATAAGGGCAGTCTACCACTCGAGCCAGCGTCCAGTGCGAGGATTCCTGCCTCAGCGGCCCCATGGCGAACCCTGGGCCGGTAGGACACACCTCCCGGGCCCCCCTGGGACGCCTTCTTTTTGGCTCCAATCAAGTGAGCCGCGAGCTTTGTTCCAACCGACGGCGAGCCCGGCGGCAGCCGGATCGGTCATCGCGCGGCCGAAACGACGGGAATGGAACCTCGGACCTGCTCAAGCGCGATCCGATTCGTCACCAGGTCAATGCTGGCGCGATCCGCCTGGATCCACCCGCGCCCGCGCTCGATCTTGACGGTCCCAACCAGACGGACTCGGCGCTCGGGTACGTCAACTTCCAAAGACTGCGCTGTGGCAGCAACACCCTTCATGGTCGCTCGAACATGGCCAGTCCCGCGCGCCCAGCGGACCAGCGGAGCATCGTCGTAGCGGATCTCGATCTTCTCGCAAAAGACGTCCAGATCGCCGAAGGTCACCCTCACGTCCCCCTCCAGGGTGGCATCACCGCGCTCGAGGTCGACGTCGAGATGCTTGGCCGAAACGTCCAGTACCTCCCCCCCAATCTTGACCAGCGGTGCAGCACGAGAGTCCCCCGAAAACAGGGTCGTGCCCAGCGCCAGCACGAAGGCAACCAACACCACAACTCGCGTTGAGTCGGAACCAGCCGACCCGGGGGAGCGATACATTGACACTTGAATTCTATCGGTTTGGCAAAAAAGGAGCGGGCAACCCAACATACCACGACTGACGCGACGGCCAAATGGGTTTGGCAATGCGACTTGCAGGAAGCTCGCGCGGACCTGCAGAACCGCGCAAGCTTGGCCGATCTGGTAACGTAGGGCCGTCAACGTGCAGCAGCGCTTTCAACAGGGCAACACCACCACCTCCCGCGTCAAGGCGCTGTGGCTGTGCGTGGATCGTCTTCACGGTCGAGCCCAGTCGGATGCCTTCCTGCTCTCCACCCGCCTCGATCGTGAGTACATGGAAGACGAGACGCGTCCGGTCTCGGTGCAATTGTGGCACCAGGCGCTGCGGTCTTTCGCATCCCGTTTCGGCAGTCACGAGATCGACCGAATCGTGGCGTTCTCGACCCATCCCGAGAACCTGGGAGTCTGGGAACGCGTCCTACGCGGTGCCGATAGCCCCGAGGACGCATACCGCCAGCTCAGCCACCACGGTGGCGAGGAAGCGCTGACCGACCGCTGGGAGACGCTCGAGGTGACCCCGGGTCGATGGGTTGGACGGATCACCGTCCCAAAGGACGATGCCGAGGAGCGCGATGGCCTACGGACCAAGGCCCGGGCTGCCGAGCTCTCCAGCCTCACACTGCTGTTCGGACTGGGCCGTGCCGAAACTCGATCCCGGGTTATGCCCAGCGCCAATCCCGGGCTTCTCGAGGTGCACTACGACGTCCGTTGGAAGCGCCCTCGCTGGCCTTGGCTGCTTCCCGTGGCGATGGGTGCCCTCGGGTATCTTGCCGTTCATGTCGAGGTGGTACGCTCCAGCGATATGCCGAGTCTCCTGGCCTGTGTGCTGGGAGGCATCGTGGGCTTCCTGGTCACGTGGGTAATCGTGATGCTGGGTCGCGCCCGGACGACCCGTGTCGCACATCTGATCCGACTCAAGGCGCTGGAACGATCCCTCAGCCTCCGCGAGGCCCGTGACCGCAAGTCGTCCGCCGGTCTGTTCGCAGGCGGAGTCATTGCGGGGCAGTACCGTCTCGGCGAGAAACTGGGCATTGGAGCCAGCGGTACGATTTGGGAAGCCACTCGCCTCTCTGACGGCCAGATTGTGGCGGTCAAGTTGCTCAGAGCTGCCGTGGCCCATGATACGGTCGCTGCAGATCGGTTGCGACGGGAGGCCGCCGCGTTGGGTTTGGCGTGGCACCCCAATGTCGTCGAGGTTTATGACGACGGACATCTCCCCGATGGAACCAGCTACTTGGTGATGGAGCGGATGTACGGTGAGTCTCTGGCTGAACGGCTGAAGCGTCTGGGGACGCTGAAGCCGGAGGCTCTGTTGCCCATTGCCCTGCAGGTCTGCGACGCCTTGGGGGCCGTGCACGCCGCGGGAATCATCCATCGCGATCTGAAGCCCAGCAACATCTACCTTGCCAAGGTCCCCGAGCGCAACGGTTCGGAAGCTGGTTCGGCCCAGCTCGAACGAGTCAAGCTGTTGGACTTCGGGATCGCCCGCGTCGAATGGGCGGAGACCCGACTGACCAATGCGGGAGCAGCGCTTGGCACTCCCGGATACATGTCCCCCGAGCAGGAGCAGGGAATGGAAATCGACGCGCGCAGCGACCTGTTCTCGCTGGGCAGCATTCTGTTCGAGTGCTTGACGGGACGTCTCCCGCCCCTGAACAGCGCCGAGTTCCATAGCGAACCCCAAGGACCACGGGGTGAGAGCAGCGTCCAAGTGGCGTTCCACGCCATTCCCGAGGCCTGGCGACGCATCATCGAGCGTGCCACCGACCCTCTGCCGCGGAACCGCTACCCCGATTCCCGGAGCATGAAAGACGAACTCTTGGCACTGGCGCAGCAGTGCTCCAGCGAGTCTCACCCAACGTCGCAGACCGCCAGCTGAGCCCCAGAGCTCCGGCCTCGCCCCTAGGGGTCGGGAACACAACGAAACACGACGTAGCGCTGCGACGTACCAACCAGAGGCAGCAACATCGCTGGTTGACATGGTTGTTCTTGCAGAAACAAGGCGATCCGCCGCTCCACGGTTCGAGCGTAGTTCCACGACTGCCAGGGGGTTCCCGGAGGCGGCGATGCGGTGATCAACAAGATGACCGCGTCGACACTCCGCTCGCTGAGCCATGCGTTGGGGATGCGTTTGGACGTGTGTCCACCGGGTAGATAGCCCACGCGAGGATCCGTCACCCCGGCCAAATCGAAGAGCGGTGCATCCGTGGCCAGCCCCACCCAACCCACGTCGAGCGCTGCCACGCTCCGGGCGCCAGCCAGAGCGGTTCGACCCGCGTTGATCAAGGCCGTCCGCTGTTCGATGACATGCCGCCCGGGGAGCCCCACCGTACCAGCGACCCACACGGCCCCCATCCAAGCCACGACCATCCCAGGCCATTGGTGGAATCGCCGCCTGGGGATCGGCAACAGGCTGGCCACTCGGAGCGTCGCGGGGAGCACAGGAACGATCAGTCGATACAGGCTCATCCAGTCCCCCCCCGCCAGTGCAACGGCAGCGAAGTGGATCACCACCGCGGCCGCGATGGGGCGTTCGGCAACAGGTAGCCCCAACCATCCAGGTCGTAGGCACAGTGCAGGGGGCCCCGAAAGGAGGAAGGCAGCCACCGCATAGGCGGCACCTTGCGAGAGCAACGTCGGCTTGGCCACGTACGCGAGTGGCACCGCCTGTCCGAAGAGCAAAAGGCGACATGTCGCGGCAACAAAGAAGGGCAGAAGGGCAGAAAGGACACCGAGAACCTGGTCCCGGTGGCGCGCCTGTCCGAAGGCCCGTCCCACCGCCAAGGTCACGGCAAAGGGCAACATCTCCGGCCGCAATCCAGCCGCGATGCCCCCCATCAGGGATCCCCAGCGAGTCCTCCCGGTGGCCAGGGTGGCCAAGGCCAACACCAATCCGGTTTCCAACCCCGCCTGGGCCCAGGCTCCCACCGGAGCCAAGACGGCGAGAATGAAGAACACGCCCATCCTCCCGCCGCGACGAGCCACATCGAGCCCCAACCAAGCCGCGGCCAATAGCCAGGACAGGACACCGATCCAACGAGCCGCCGCGAAGGCTTCGAAAGGCCCCTGGCCCGCGAAGGGCACCAGCAGGAAGGCCCAGCCCCAGGGCGTCACGGCATCCACCCTGGGACCGGTCGGGTTGAATCGGTAGCCATGACCCGTGGCAAGCTGACGGGCGACGCGCACCGGGATCAGCGCATCGTCCACGGTGAAACCGGCATAGGCGACCACCGCCACCGCTGCCAGCAGAGCCACCCCCAGCGCCGCCCGGGGGGACGTTCCCCAGATCCAGCTGGAACCGCGGTCAATCCACGACACCGCCCCCCCCTACCCAGCCGCACCCCGGGTGACAAGTCCTCTGCGATCGCCGCCCAAAAGTTCCGGGGGCAGCGTGGACTTTCCTAGGATATCCCTCGGATGACAGCCATTCACGTCGTGGTTCGGGCTCGACCCGAGCGCGCTCCCTCCCCCGAGCTCGCCCCCGCCTATGGCCTTTTCGACGTCGTGGTCGACGGCATCAATGTGACCGCTCGAATCGGGGAGGGGCAGGCGCTGACCCTGCTCGCCGAGCTGGCACTCGCGGTCGCCGACCTGGAACGTGCAAGCCGCTCGCGAGCCACGGTCGAGCTCTATTCCCAAGAAGAGAGCTGGCACCTTGGCTTGGAGGCTGATTCGGGGGATCTCCTGGTCAGCGTGTTCCGGAGCGGTGCGACCCCGGAACTAGCGGTGTTTGAACACCGCGTGGAGCGTGCCGCGTTCCGCCAGGGCCTCCTGCAGGCTCTCGGTAGCGCGCTTCGGGGTTCGCCTGCGCCCGGTCTACAAGCCACGTTGCGGAACGCTGAGCTGGCACTCCGCGCTCCGAACGAGGGTGAAACCCTGCCCCTCCGACAAATGGTGGAAGTGGCCGTCCTGCCCAGGGCACAGCGCGGATTCGCCTTCCGGTCCGATTTGCGCCTACGCGCCAATGCGTCCGGATCGGCGGCACAGCCCGGCGTGGAGCGTGCTGACCTGCACGCACTCCTCTTCCTGGGAGCCTTCGGGGTTACCACGCGGAACAAGGTGGCCCGGGTCGACCACGTGCCGGTATTCCTGGCAGCAGAACGCCTGCTGGATCTGGCCCGCGAGGTCCTGGATGCCACCCAGGCAGCCCGTCCGCTGTTCCGCCGCTGCCAGGTCGGCCCCCTGCGCCTTGGTGTCCGTTTGGTGTCCGTACCAGGACCCCTGGCGTTCAGCATGGGCTCCAGCGGGGAGAGTCAGGGTCAAGGCCTGACCTTCCCCGAAATTGCTCCGGAGGTGTTCGCTCACGCGGTGGTCGGCTTCGTTCGGGCTCTGCGCGACGCGGTGGTCGAGAACGACCCGACCCAGAGTCAGAACCTGCGTCTGACGACCCTTGTCCAACAAGCCAACATCTTGGCTGAACGGGCTTCGGCAACGGTCTTGGACCTCAGCCTGACCAACTCCCGTCCCGAGGACTATCGGCGTTTCGCCCCGGCCCTGACCCCAGCCCCCAGCGCCAATCGCTCGCTGGCCCGCGGCCCGTTACGTTTCTCCGCCCGCTGGATCGCCACCGTTCCCAATCTCGATTTGGCTTCGGTCTTGTTGTGCGGCGAACAGCTGCTGGTCGGAGCCCATCGCGAAACGGCATGCCTGGACCGACGCACGGGGGAGGTTCTGTGGCGGCTCCCGGGCCCTCGCGCCGGCCTGCTCGGAACGCCCAGTGGCCTGTTGCGCCTGCACGCAGATGGGCGGGTCTCTCTGCACGACCTGGCCACCGGGAGACAGCGATTCGTGGTGCGTTTGACTCCTCGAGCTGACGGCGGAGCCAGCGGCGCCGTCGTGCACACCGCAGGCCTACCCAAGCTCATCGCCATCGCCGAGGGTGACCGGAGGATCACCGCGCTCGATCTATTGACCGGTGAGATCCGATGGAGATTCACCGCCCGTCGCCCCGCCCCGTTGCGGGTGCGCAGGGCAGGACGGTTACTCCTGGTTGGAGGCGGGGATCGCGTGCTGACGGCCCTGGACGCCGCGACCGGCGACGCCGTATGGCGAGCCTGCGAACCCCTTCCCTTCAGTGGCGACATGATCTTCGACGGGGAGGACGTGCTGGCCGTGACCGCTGCAGGAAAAGGGGACAGCTCCCTGTGTTGCTACGCAGCCTGGACTGGCGAGCCTCGCTGGTCGACACGGATCGACGAGCGACCGGTCCACGGACAGGCCCCCCTGGTAGCAGGCAAGATCGTCGCCTTGGTAGTGCGCGACGCCCGGGGCACGGGGCTATGCGCCATGGACCGTGAGACGGGGCAACTCGCGTGGGACATCAAACCCGGTTTCGCTCCCCGCAACGCCGCATGGTTGGCCTTGGACGACATCTTCCTGGTCAATGCGGCGACAGGAACCGTGTCAGCCATCGAGGCAGCGACCGGCGCACTGCGCTTTCGCCATGCATTCTCCCGTCCCGCAGACCTGGACTTGCCTCGTCGACTCGATCCGATCCACAAAAATGGGGCCGTCTTTCTGCCCCAACAGCAGGTCCACGTCATCCGACCCAAGGACGGGGCAACCCTCGGAACGGTGCCCAGCGAGCTCGTGCCGGACCTGGTGCGGGTGGACGAACAGGGAAGCGTCTACGTCGCCGAGGAGAGCGGCCACTTGACCGCGTTCTCCAGCTCGCCCATGTTGGTCCGCGTCAAATAACGGCGCGGGCATCGACCTCAACCAGGCGGAAGGACGAACCGGGTGGCTCGACCGCAACGCCGCTCGACTTGAGCAGGCGATGGGGAAGGTGCGTCGCAATGGGGACGTACCTGCCACAGGAATTCTCTCAGACCGCCAGGGGGTGACGGACACTGTGACGCTGTGACGCTTGGTTACGCCGCGTAAGGCATCGTATTCATTGCTGTATTACCTGGCACGGGACCTGCTGTGTGGGGGCTGTCTGCCGGGCGAACGCCCAAGGAGCCACGATGTCCCACGCCGCAGTTGTACCCGTTCTCGACGCCGTACCGTCCGACCTTCAGGCCGACGAGCATGCGCTTCTCGAGGGCCTTCTTGCCGACGACGTTGCGGCCTGGCGCCAGTTCAATCTGCAGTACACGGGGCTGGTTCGCTCCTGCATTTCCCGTGTGACCGAGCGCTTTCGCGGCCTGGTCACCAGGGAGGACGTGCGCGAGATCCATGCCCAGTTCTTCGTGAATTTGCTGTCGAGTGACAAGCGGCGCTTGCGCAGCTTCGACCCCCAACGCGGTGTCCGGCTGAGTTCGTGGCTGGGGATGCTCGCCGTTCACGCTGCCTACGACTACCTTCGCGTGTTGCGACGCCAACCCTCCGGTCCCAACATCGACGATCTACCCGACCTGAGCGCCGATCTCCCAGACCCTGACGACCACTGCAACCGACGGGAACAGGCCCACTGGGTTGCCCAAGTGCTCGACGAGCTATCCGCCAAGGATCGGGAGTTCATGACCCTGTACTTTGGCCGCGGGCTCCCCCCACACGTGGTGGCAGAAACCATGGGGATCAGTATCAAGACCGTCTACACCAAGAAGCACAAAATACGCAGTCGCCTGGAGGCCATGATGCAGGCGGAACGAGCCGCGGCTTGACGGGTGGAGTCAGGGTTGTGCTACGAGCACCGGCGTCGAGGTCGGTCTCGACCCCTTGTTCTGCCCCTGGCTCACCCCGTCGTGAATTCCTCCATTCACCTGCGAACCAGCGCCCTGTGCCTTGGGATGGCGCTGGGGCTCTTGGCTTGCGGATGTCGTTCCGCAACCTCGTCTCGCTCTCCGACTGAGTCGCCACCCGCCGGGGTCACGCCCGCTGTCGAGCCGTACCGTCTGCAGGACCGTCCCGAACTTACTCTGGTGGAACGTAACGGTGACGCAATGGGTGCCCTGGGCCTGGCCATCTGGGTGGCCGAGGGTTCGCGGGCGTCTGCCCACCTCGCGGCATTGCTTCAGATCCGTCTGCACCAGATGAGAGTACCGGCACAGGTGGAACCGAGCGAGTTGGGGCTGACCAGCTCCATTCTCGTTGCAACGCCGGAGGAAGGCGCGCATACCCTGCGCGCCATTCGATCGGTCCTGGCTCGACCCGTAGCCAGGAGCGAGCTGACAGCCGGGACCGTCAGCAAACTGGCCCAGGAGAGACTTGCTTCTGCCGTCGCAGGCCCCATCGCTTGGGCTCGTTGTTCGGGCGCTCTGCAAAGGACGCCGCCCCGAGCCGGTGATGATCCAGTGCCAGATGCGCAGCGCCTCGAGGCCCTGCGAGCTCGCGCCTTCTCTTCGCAGGTGGTTCGGTTCGCGGCGGTCGGACCAGCGAGGCTGACCACGAGACTAAAACAGGAGCTTGGCACGCTCCCAGCCTGGCCCGAGGCGGAGCCTCCAGCGCCAGCCGTATTTCACACCACCCCAGTGCTGGTCGAGACGCACAGCCCCAACCCGATCAGGCTGAGTCTGCTCACTCGGCTTGGCAATGGCGACCGCGCACTGGCTGTTGCTCAGGCACTTCAGGCGAGGTCCTCTCCCCTGCAGAGCCAGCTCAGAGCCCTGGGATCCAGGTTCCGCCTGGTCCGGGCGGGTGCCACATTCCACACGGTCGGCGGCTGCCTATACGTCGTTCTGGAACCCAAAGAGGGTGCACCACCCAGCGGCCCCGAGTATTCGTTGGCAGCCCGCGTGTTGTCCGACGAGACGCGACGAGCCATTGCAGCGACTCCGTTCTCGGACCGTCGGCCTCTAGTCATCCGCAGCCTGGTCGATCCAGGCGCAGCGGCGCGTCTGGCGGCGTGGAGCTCCTTGTCTCGCGCCAACGAAAGCCAACCACCGACGGCCATGCTGCTCGCCCAGCTTGCGGCAGAGATCTCCCCCGCGGGATCATTGGAACCAGGGCTCCGAGCGGCCCTGGGGCCCCAACCAACGGTTGCGCTGGAGACTCGCGTCCAGCTGGAACAGGGTCAAGGCCAGATGTGGGCGTTGGTGGCGTCTACCTGTGGGACCGGGGACGAACCCGACGGGGCGTCGGGTGCGATCGATGTCTGGCTTTCCGCGCTGGCTCGCTCCGGACCGCCAATGGATCCAGGCATGGAGATTGAACCTTGGGTAACCCCCGAGGGGGCGGGCCTCATCCTTCACGCAACCCCTCTTTCTCCCGACGAATCCGCCCCGAACATGGCCAAGCGCATGGGCTTCACGTTGGGAAGGTTGTTGTCCACCCACGCGCCCGGTCCCCTTGACATGGCCGAGGCCCGCCAACACGCGCTCGACCTCATCGGACCCGGGCCAAGACGCGGGTTCTGGATGGCCCTTTCATCCTTGACCCCCAACCAGCTGGGGCAGATCTGGTCCCATGGAACCTTCCAGTCTCTGCAGGAACTCCAACCGTCAGATCTAGAGAACGCCCGCCACATGTGGTTGCGTCAACCATTGCGCGTCGCCCTGTTGACCCGCGACTCCGAGGCCAACGACTTCGAACGCGCGCTGTGGCGTTGGCTGTGGCCCCATCGCGACCGACCCATCACCTGTGGATCCCGGGCAGCCCAGCCAAAGCCCGCACAATCGGTTGAGCTGTTGACCGCGACCATGGACCACAGCGAGGCCGCGGCGACCCTGGCCCTCCCACTCAATCTGTCTCAGCCCAGCGATGCGGTGAGTGCTCAGGTCCTGATCGACCTTTTGGCAGGCCCTCACGGTTGGCTGGAACGAGTCCTGGTCCGCGCGGGACTGCCCGCCAGCACCCAGGTGACTCGAGTGGGCAGCGGCCGACGGCAGGGGCTGGTGATCCAGTTGGGCGCCTTGAATGAGGGCACCGAGCGGGCCATCTCCGAGGTGTGTGGGCTGCTCGACCGCCTGGGCTCGGGAACCGATCTCGATGAGCAAGAGTTGATCCGCGGCTTGACACAAACGGGTCGCCGAGACCGGGCAAATCACCTCGATCCCCGCCGCCGGCTGCTGGACCTCTGGTTCGGGCTCGGGCCCACGCCCCCCCCAACTCCCGGGATGTTCCGCGATTTCCTGCGCCGCAATCTGCGCTCCAGCTCGTTGACGGTGGTGCGGTCGAGATCGCCCGAACCGGGCCGTTAGCCAATGGGTTCCCGCGAGTCACTGGGCGTGCTACCGGGGGCGCATGGCCTTGCGCCCCTCGGTTCTGATCCTCGACTACGGCTCCCAGTACACCCAACTCATCGCACGACGAATTCGCGAATGTCGCGTCTACTGTGAGATCCTGCCCGGTACGGTCCCCATCGGGCGGATCCAGGAGCTCGCGCCCCGAGCCATCGTCTTGTCCGGTGGACCCCAGAGCGTGTACGCCCCCAATGCCCCCATCAGCGATCCGGAGCTCTTCGCCATGGGCCTGCCCGTGCTCGGCATATGCTACGGACAGCAGCTGATGGCACGGCAGCTGGGGGGCAAGGTGGAGCCCAGCACCGAACGCGAATATGGCCCCGCTGACTTGGAAATCCTCGAGCCCGTGGGCGTGCTGGCCCCCTTCTCGCGAGGGGAGGCGCTCCGGGTCTGGATGAGCCATGGAGATCGACTGGTCGAACTACCCGACGGATTCCGTTGCCTTGGCAAGAGTCCTTCGGCGCCGTTTGCTGCCATCGCCGATCCGGAGAGAAAGCTGTTCGGGATTCAGTTCCATCCCGAAGTCGCACACACCCCCCGAGGCCTGGAACTCCTTGAGGCATTCCTGTTCGATGTGGTTGGTCTCCAACCGACCTGGACTGCCGGGTCGTTCGTACAAGAGGCCACAGTCCGCATCGCGGCCCGGGTCGGCCCCGATGAACGGGTCGTTTGCGGCCTGTCGGGAGGCGTGGACTCGACGGTCGCGGCGGTGCTGTGCCAGCGGGCTCTGTCAGACCGTCTGGTTTGCATCTTCGTGGACAATGGCTTGCTGCGTGCTGGGGAGCGGGAGAGCGTCGAGCACGCGATGCGTCAGCATTTCAAGCTCAATCTGGTGGTGGTGGACGCCCGGCAGCGGTTCCTGGATGCCTTGGCGGGTGTGACCGATCCGGAGAAGAAACGTAAGATTATCGGCCACATCTTCATCGACGTCTTTCAGGAGCATGCAGCTCAAATCCCCAATGCTCGCTACCTGGTCCAGGGAACCCTTTACCCAGACGTCATCGAGAGCGTCAGCGTGCGTGGCCCCAGTGCAGTCATCAAAAGCCATCACAACGTGGGGGGACTTCCGGAGCGAATGCGGCTGGCTCTCATCGAACCGTTGAGGGAGCTCTTCAAGGACGAGGTCCGTCGAGCCGGCGAGAACCTGGGAATCGCCGAGGATCTCCTGTGGCGGCATCCCTTCCCAGGTCCGGGTCTGGCCGTCCGGTGTCTGGGCGAAGTGACACCAGAGCGGTTGGCGGTACTGCGGGCGGCAGACCAGATCGTGGACGAAGAGATCCGAGCTGCCGGACTGTATCGTAGCATTTGGCAGTCCTTCGCCGTCCTGCTCCCGGTTCGCAGCGTCGGGGTCATGGGTGACGATCGAACCTACGAAGAAACCTGCGCAATTCGCGCCGTCCAGTCCACGGACGGGATGACCAGCGACTGGGTGCGCCTGCCCCATGACGTTCTGGCTCGATTGAGTGCCCGTATCATCAACGAAGTGCGCGGGGTCAATCGTGTAGTATACGACATCAGTAGCAAGCCGCCGGCAACCATCGAATGGGAGTAACAGCCATGACATTGGCAACCAACAAGACAAGAGGTTGGATGGCGCTGTTGCTCCTGGGACTGGCCGTTGCCTGCGGTCCGGGACTTCGAGCCGCTGTCACACTGCATGTCACTCGAGCGCCCGGGACTCCCAAGCTGGCGAGCGTACAGATCGACGAGGAGTACGTGGGTCCCCTTTACTATGTGGCTGCTCGTGGGGTTCGCCTGCCCAAGGGCGTCCATCGCATCAGCATCACTCACGACGGCTATTTCCCCTGGGACCTGGTGGTGGAGGCCGGACGGCAACCCATCGACCTGAAGGTCGAAATGGTGCCGGTGCCGGACTGAATCCGGGCCGGCCGTCTGGGCCACCAAAGAATCGTGCGCATCCCCGCGTGACTGCTATGGTTCGCGCCCCCCGGGGTGTACCTCAACCTGGTAGAGGGCCGGCTTTGGGTGCCGGAGGCTGTGCGTTCAAATCGCACCACCCCGACTGAGAAAGATGCTTGATTGTGTGGCCGCCTAATTCTGAATCGTAGATGTTCGCTACTTTTGCCCCCAATTCTGGCAGGGCGGCCGAGGGGATCGCGTCGCAGTATTTGAAGCCCTGCGCGGCTATTGTTGGTTCCCCCAATTCTGGCAGGGCAGCCTGGGGAATCGCCAGTAGCTTGGATGAGCTGCGCAGGTACCGCTCGTGCGCCGCAAGGTTGGCGTGGCCGGCGAGCTTCTGGGCGGTCTGTACGTTGACCCCGACGTCGGCCAGGGCCTGGACGAACGCCCGTCGCCACGAATGGAAGTCCACCGGCTTCGTGAGTTCGGTCTCGTCGAACAACTCGGCCCACCTGGCAGAGCCCTGGGCAGGGGCACAGGCGTCAAGGCCCTCGGGTGCCAGGGTCGGGTGGCGCCTGCGGTAGTCGCGAAAAGCTGCCTGCAGGTCCCGCCGGAAGGCTGCCGCATGGGTAACGTGACGCTTCTCCCCTTCGCCGGCTCGGTCCCCCCGCAAGCACGGGAACACCAAACCGGTTTCCTGGCGCCCGGAGAGCTCCCACCAGTCGCGGATGATTGGGCGTAGGGCCTCGGGGACCTCGATCCGTTGGGGGCGCGCGGTCTTCTTTCGGGGGGCGGTTCCGACCGTGAAAGCTCCGACGTCGAATTGCTCCCATCGCATGGCATGGAGGTCGCCAGTCCGGAGCCCGCCGAACATGCGGGCCAGCGCGGACATCGTTTGGCGTTGCCGGACCGCCACCAGGGCGCGTTCGCTGGCAGGCGTCCAGCCAAGGTAGGTGACCAGCTCGGCATCCGTCAGGACGGCGCGTTCCCGGGTGTCAACGGCGATTCGGGGAACCCGGACCTTATCCATGGGGTCGCGGTCGATGGTCTCCTCAACCAGGGCCACGGCGAACCTGGACCGCATGACGGTTCGAAGGTGGCGGACCAGGGATTGCGATCGTCCCTCCGCCCTGGCGGTCTCATAGACCCCGGCAATGTTGGCCGGGGTGATGTCGCGAACCGCTAGGGGGCCGAGTTCAGGCAGAACCCAATCGCGTTCCCGTTGCTCCTCGTTGACGGCATCGGCGATCCCCTCCATGCGCCGCTGGGCCGCAACCCGCTGGGCCAGTTCGGCGTAGGTTTCGGGGTTGGCCAACAGGGCACGGACGTCGGCCCCCTGGTTGTGCTGGACTAGCACCCGGGCCATCTTGCGCTTGGCCAGCGCACGGGAATTGGTGGCCAGGTTGACCCACTTGCGGCAGCGCTCCCCCTCGACCTCGACCGTCAGGACGGCGTACCAGGTGAGGTTCCGGAATTGGAGGCAGCCGTTGCGGTTGCGCCCCCCACGGTGGGCCTTGCCATTCTTCGTTCCGTCGCTAGCTTTCGTCATGTCGAATCACCACCTTGGTTCGGCCGGGCCTCGGGTGTTCCAAGCACCGCGGGGCCGCCTAGTTTCTACTCCAACGCCATTCCCTTTTTGCCCCGATTTGGCCGCTTTCGTGGCTTGTGCGGTGTAGAAGACGGGACCAGGTTGTGTTCGCGAGCCAAGGAACGGAGGGCCATCCGCAACACTTCGGTCACGGCGCGGACCCCGAGCTGTTCTTTGGCAGCCGACACGATCCGGAAGTCATCCGCCGTCAGTCGCACGGCGAGTCTGGCAGCTTCTACGATCGGTTGCATGAGTCGACCCTGACAGTGTCGCCAATCATCGTCAAGGCGAATCTGTCAACATGACAAGGTCGGCTGACCGGGTCAGACTAGGTCGAACGGGCGGATGGTGCAATCGGTCACTCCCTCGCCTGGAAGACGCCGTCTTCCGAAACCACTAAGCATCCGAGTCTGACCTCCGTCTTGCACCTTGGACATACCCCGGTCGTCACCTTTTTGATGTATTCCTCGCTGAACTTCTCACCTAGCGTCAGGTTGATGGAAGGTCGGTAAACGGTCTCGTACCGCTCGCCGCATTTGGGGCACTGGACGGCGATGGTGGCGGGTGGTGTCGTCATGGCAATGAGCTACCACGGTTGGAGTCTGGGCCTTCCCCAGCCCGCCTTTCCAGCTTGCTTCGCAGCCCTTCGGCGAAGGCCGTGAGGACCGCGGTCCGTGTCTTGCCCTCGAGGGCCGCGTAGTCATCAATGATGGCAACCAGCTCGGCAGGCAGCCAGGCGTGGAGCTCGCGCGCGAAGAGGAACCAGAGCCCGGCGCCGATGACGATCGCCAGCCCGTCGCGCACGAGCGAACCGCTGGCTCGTCGCACCCCGTCCGCCCGATCGCGCCTGCGCGC
>CAZYKT010000012.1:0-95221 GCA_964648165.1 uncultured Polyangiaceae bacterium
CACGGCGATCAGAGCCACCTCGTCCGGATCACGACCCGCAGCGCGCGCTGCCGCCACGATACGATCCCGTACGCCCTTCAACCGGTCGGCGAAATGGCTAACCGACATGACTCAGGGGCTCTTGGGTTGACGACTCAGCTTCAGCGACGCCCGGCGCATCTGCAAGCCGTCGCCGGTTCCTGCCTGAAGCGTGCCCTCCAGGATATCCCCCGGCCGGCGCTCGGCCACCACAAAGCCATTGTGAAGGGCATCCGTGGCTTCGGACTCGGCACTCAGACTCAGACGTAAGACTTCTCCGTCCAGCCCTCCCTTCACCTGCAGGGGTCCCGACGCGCCGCGGCTCTCTCCCCGAGCCGCGCCCTTTTCGTCGATGGTGACCTTGAGCTCCGACTGGCCAACATAGCGCGTGTCCCCACCCTTTTCCCAGGCGTCGGGGGCTCCTTGCTTTGCCGACAGGGGCGGTTTGCCCGGCTCGAGCTGGAAGGTCGCTGACCAGGAGCCCACGTACCAGGGAGCCGACACAACGGGAGGGGAAGAGGCGGTTGGCGACGCTGCCCCACTGGCAATGGCGCGCGAGTCGGACTCCGACTTCGAACAGGCTGAGACCCCACAACAGGCCACGGTGAACAGGATGGTGGCGACGATCGACTTCATGAACCATCTCCTCGTACCAACTCTCGAATGCGCACCCCCAGCTCACCCTCGACGTTCACCAGCTCTCCCAGCGCCACGACCCGACCGGCGATGCGCAGCCGGACGGGTTCGGCCAGAGCCAAACCCGTTTCCAGCGTGTCACCGGGTTGAAGGGTTCCCCATCGTTGAGCTGGGAGCGTCACACTGCCAAGCTCGATTCGGACAACGACCGGTGCCTCCAGGACCAAGTCCTTGAGCTCCTCGGTTCCGGCTTCGGGCTCGAGCTCGAAAACATCCGTGGCCGTGTCCGCTGTCAAGTCCACGATTTGGCCTCCTAGCACGATTTGCCCCACCGAGAGGAGCTTGACCGACCAACCGCGCTCCTGGTCGCCCGGGCTCAGGATGCCATTGCCGGATCCCGAGCGATCGATCCACAGACCGCCGGCTCCGGGCAGCCACGCCGCGCCGGGCACCAATTCGTTCCGGTCGTCGATGGTGGCCAGGCTTGCGCCAACCACCAGAGGCAGCGAGAGGGGCAGCGAACCCAAACGGTCCAGATGGGTCACCATCGACTCCCCAGACGTTGGGCGTTGTGCGACGTGAAGGCCGATCCCGACCCGGTGTACCCTCGAATCGATTGAGAGCTCCACCTCCAGCATCGCGCGCAGGCCCGAACCCAGCTCGACCGGACCGTTGGTAACCTCGAGCGGCACACCCAGTCCGCTTTTCTGGGCAACGCTCAGCACGACCGCGGCCAGGAGCCCCGAGAGCCCCGGCGCAACGCTGGCCTGGGGATGGACCAGATGGATCGGGTGCCCCAATAGGCGACCGGCAATGGC
This sequence comes from uncultured Polyangiaceae bacterium, assembly GCA_964648165.1. Lineage (GTDB taxonomy): Bacteria > Myxococcota_A > Polyangia > Polyangiales > Polyangiaceae > FEN-1139. Next base: position 1,473 of record CAZYKT010000012.1, read on the forward strand.
TGTCGCCAAGCCGAGATCGATGCTGACAAGTGCCGTGAACTCTCGCGTCGGTCCCACCACCCACACCGGGATCCCCGAGGTTGGCAGAAGGCCATCCCAGGCCTTGACGGAGAGCCGCTTCACAATTGCCGTGACGCCCAGCACTTCCTGGCAGGCAGTCTCCCAGCGCCGCTGCTCTGGCACCGAAGCGAGCCGCTGGCGAAGCTGATCGAGGGCGCGCAACGCCGCCCGCGGTACCCGTTCGAGGTTCTGCCAAGGGTAGGGCCCTACTGGGCGAAGGGGTGGCTGGTCGAGGCTCACGGAACGAAGCATAGCGGTCTGCCCCGCGCGACCACCAGGGCCGCGGCAATGGCCCTGCTCCGTCGGTCCGCCCTAGGGCCGGAGCTGGTTGCCAGCTGCGTTGGGCCCGGGCTTTCCGGGACAGCCGTCATCGACTATCCTCTCGGCGAACGGAGCCGTACGGTGCCTTCCGCCCTTTTCGCTCGATCCCGACTGACCCAGCTGTTGGCTGTTTTGGGTTGGCTCGTCGCAGCAAACGGTCCTGCCCAGGCCGCAGAGCCCCGTCGTGATCCCGCCAACAAGACCGGCATCAGCCCCTACCGGGAGCTCGTCGCAAGGGGTGACAAGGCGGCCGTGGCGCGCCAGCTGCAACAGGCACGGATCTTTTACCGCAGGGCCATCGATGCCCAACCCGAGCAGGCGTTGGCCCATTACCGATTGGGCCAGCTGGAGGTGCTCGACGGCCAGTTGGAGGCCGCGGAGGCAGCCTACCAGGCGGCTCGCCGCTGCGCCGCCCGGGAGCCTCGACAGTTGAGCCAGATCCTCTTTGCCCTCGCGGATCTGCACGAGAGACGACGCGCCCTCGAACAAGCCGAGCAGACCTGGAACGCCTACGCGGAACTGCCCAAGGGTCCCGACCGGGGCCCCATCTACCTGGAGACGGCCAACGAACGGGTGCAGCGGCTGGCCACGGTGCGTCGGATGATCAAGGAATATGCTGCGGTCCGGGAACGGATCGAGGCTCGGGTCAAGGCCGCCGACGAATCGGTCAAGAGAACGTCCCAGTAGGTGAGGCAACGGTGGAGCCGGAGCTCGCCAGCATCCTCGACGATCTCAGGATGAGCCAGGCCAGGGTCTGCGTTTTGACCGGGGCCGGTATCTCCCAGGAGAGCGGCATCCCGACCTTTCGCGGTCAAGATGGCTATTGGGTGGTGGGCTCGGCCCATTACATGCCCGAGGAAATGGCCACCTGGCGGATGTTCCGCAGCCAACCCGAACAGGTTTGGTGCTGGTACCTGTACCGCTTCGGCCTGTGCCAGGGTGCCCAACCCAATCCTGCCCATCATGCCCTGGTTCGACTGGAAGAAGCCCTCGGCGCGCGCTTCGGTCTGGTCACCCAGAACATCGACGGTCTGCATCTTCGGGCGGGTTCCAGTTCCGAACGGACGTTCTGTATCCACGGAGAGGCTGCGCGGGTTCGTTGCGCCGGCGAGTGCGGCCTACCCATTCAGGCGCTGCCCACGCTGGCAACGGCGTGCCTACGCCGCAGCCTATCCAGCTCGGAACGTTCCGCGCTGACCTGTCCCCGTTGCCAAGATTGGTTGCGGCCGCATGTCTTGTGGTTCGACGAGTGTTACGACGAGGTCTACTATCGCGCCGAATCGGCTCTCCGTGCAGCCGACGAGGCCGATCTGCTCCTGGTCGTCGGTACCAGCGGTGCGACCTCGCTGCCCCGGAGGATCGGAGATGGCTGCTGGCGGCGGGGCGCGACGATCATCGACGTCAACCCCGACGCCAATCCATTCAGTCAGCTGGCGATGACCGCTCGGCGTGGGTTCTGGGCCAAAGGCTCGGCCTCCCAATGCCTCGGCCCCATCGTGGATCGCCTGATCGGAAGCCGAAACCCGCTCCGGGCTGGCTAGCGCTGGGTGGTTGGAGCCGAACAGTCCAAAAGGATCTGTGCTGTCAACGCATCGGCAGCCTGGCGTACGAATCGCGAAAAGGCAGCGTACTGTTCGAGGGAGACACGTCCCGCGGGAAGGTGGGTCCGTCGATCCAGCGTGAGAGTGTTACCCTCCACGCGATCCCGAACCTCGACGCTGTGTTGACCATCCGAGTACTGCCCACTTCGGACCGGGACCGAGACGGTTACGCCGGGCCCCAGCTGGAGCGCCAGACGTACATGCTGTTCGCTGGAATCGCCCAGTACCAGCGGGGTTTCCCGACGGGGTAGCGACACCAGCCCCTGCAGCTGCGGAGCGAACGGGGGTGATAGGGCCAGCCCCCCCCGACGGCGTCGGGCCAACTCGGCCAGCTTGACCTTGGCGTTCAGCACCAGAGGCACGTCGCGGTCCCCCACCGCTTCGAACGAGAAGGATTCCACCTGGGCACCCTCCAGAGCGCGTCCCACCAGCCGAGTCTCCACCAGGGTGCGCAGCTGAGCTTCGGGGGACTGCGCCAGGACGTTGCGCAGCACGATGGCCAACTTGCCGGAGAAGCGTTGGACCAGCTGAAGCTTGGCCGATCCATCGCTGGCCAGGCTCCCGGTGCCCTCCACGATCAAGGCGTCCCCGGTCCCGGAATCGGGCAGCGTCGTGAGCTGGGGTGGGTAGCTGTTCAGGCGATAGGCAGAGGCCCCTCGCAGCGCGGCCGGCAGGTATCCAAAGGGAGCGTATTTATCACCGAGGGTCAGGTACACGCTGTGGGATTCGGGGCCCACCCGCAGGACCGGCTCACCGTACTCGAAGGCCTCGTCGAAGGGCCCCGCCGGGGGCGGATCGAGCCGGTTCTTCGCTACGACGTGCTCGACCGGAATGGACAAACACCGACAGAGCTCGACGAAACCACGCCAGCGGTTGCCACGACGTCCCATGATCACCCGGCGGCCGTCGTTTTCTTCACCCTCCTCGACGTTGTCCAGGACCCAGTGATAGGCCCGTAGCGCACGCCGAATCGGATCGGGGCCCGCCCCCTGTACCACGCGCTCGGCGACCTTGCGCAGCCGAGGGTCGAGGGGCGTAAGCTCGCTGGTGACGTCTTGCAGCATGCGCAGCTGAGTCTTCCGATCCGCTCCCCACCCCACGCGCACGTTGGGCAGCACCTCGCGTGCCGACGGGCGAAGCGGCTCGTTGGGTGCGGGCGGAGACTGGTCAACGCGCCAGCGTCGGATCACCAGCCCCTCACGCTGCACCACCTCGGGCGGTGGCACCGGGCCGCGCTGCTCGATGACCAGGGGACGGGTCATCGGGCTAATCACCACCAATTCGCTGCGATCGTAGGAGAGCTTCTCCTCGCGGAAGAACCAGGTGGGGCCAAGATAGCTTGTGCCATGCTGACCGTCGCCTCCGAAGGTGACCAGGATCTCGGTCTCGATGCAGTCGCCGACCTCCAGGTGGGGGAAGGTGACGGTTGGCTTACCCGCCACCAGCTCCGGCTCCAGCGTCGTTCCATTCTCCTTGAGCACCCTGAGGTGCAAGATCAGCCCCTCCTGGGGTGTGTACTCCGCGAAATCCCGGATGGCCTCCGCACTCTGGATGAGGACGATCTCGTGCTCCAGCATTCGACTGGAGGCATCGGCGTGGACCCAGAACGCCGAATAGTCGAGGATGCGTGCGGCGGTTCCCGGGAGCTTACGCCCACTCTTGCGGAACGCCAGGATCACGTCCTCGGCGCGCTGTCGGAACGGTTCGAGCTCGGTCAACCCCTCCAGCAGGTCGAGGGCTTGGCGTAGGTCATCGGTCTCGGCTCCGGCCTGCACGGCCTCCACAATGGCGCGACGCAGGGCTTCCTTCTCGCCCGACGCGGTGTCCCGATCCGCGAGGGCCAACCGGGCTTCCCCGTTGGTCGGATCAGTTGCCAGGATTCGGGCCAGCTTGGCCCACACGGCGTTCTGGTCACCGGCCCGTGACATGACGTCGTAGATCCTGTCAGCGATGTCTTCGCGACCCGGTTGGCGTCCCTTGAGTCGGTGGAGCTCACTGAGCGCTGCCGCATAGTCCTCTCGGGCCAGGGCTCGATCCAGCCCAATCTCGTGATTTGGATCCAGCCTGCGGAGCTTTTCCACGTGGCGCTCGGCCTGGTCCCAACGTCCCCGGGCGTCGTCGGCGCCGATGGCCAACAAGAGCGCGTTGCTGTCCTCGGGGAACCGCTCCAGCATTCGATCCACGGTGCTGGCGTACTCGGGGACCCAGCCCAGGCGCTGATAAAGACTGGCCAGAGCCCCCAACATGCCCGGCACCTCGGGGAAGTCCCGGGAGAGCCGCTCGATGGAGCGCACCGCGTCGGTGGGACCCGAGCGTTCGGCCTCCCACAACCCCAGGGCCAGGCGAGCCTCCCAGAGACCGGGATCGCGCTCGACGGCTCGTTCTTGCAGGGTGCGCATCAGATCGCGGGTCTGGTTGCGTTCGAAGAGCGGGTCCCTCTCCGTGAAACGGGCCGCATGCAACAGGGCAATCCCCGTGGCCTGCTTGGGATCCTCCAGCAGCGGTGAGATGAGCGAGTTGGCGACGTCGGATTGACCCTCTTCTTCGGCCAGGTTGGCGGCTGCCAACCGCAACAGGTCATCGGGTGGGGGAAGGACGTCGCCGTCCCTCACGAAACGGCCGAGAGGATTGGGATTGGGCCCCACGCGGGGAGGGGTGATGGCGTAGGGTGCCGAAGCATCCGTCGAGCCCTCGAGGTGCGCCGGGGTCCCATCCGCCTGCAGGATGCGCAGCGAGGTGTGGGCTTGGGTCAACCGGGCCAGAACGCGATGGCGGCCGGCCTCCAGGTACACGCGAGTGCCGAAGTCCAGCCAGCTCCCCCAGCGCCGAGGATCGCGTTCCAGCACCTTCACATCATCCACCCAGATGGCCATTGCGCCCTGGACGGCCAGCGTCAGATCTCGCGCGCGATCCAGCTGGAGATACGACTCGACGTAGAAGACCCCATCGAGCTTGGGCTGCTTGCTCCGCACGAAACACCCGTGCCGCTCAATTGGAAGCTGACTGGGAGGCACGTGCATCTGAGGCTCGGCGGTCCAAGAGTTGGGCCAAGGCCCGGGCAGCTCGGCAGGGAATGAGCGAATCGCATCTCGTGAAGCGCCATGCCCGAAGGGACCGGCCAGGCGCAGCTGTGTCACACAGCCGAAGGCTTCGGTGGCGAAGTCCTCCCCCGGATTCTGGAGCTTTTTCTTTTCCTCGTGTGCCCACCAGTCCACCAGCTCGCCACGAGCACGCCAACCGAGCGCCCGCGGTTCCTCAAGGGAGCGGGTGACCCAGTCTCGCCAACGGGAGTACAGGTCGGGGCTGTTGGGGGCGAGATCCAGCGCCGAGTGGATCGCGGCCCATGCCAAGACCTCGCTTTCGTCGCTGGAGGTGTCCTGCTGGGCGGCGCGGGCGGCCCGGAGGTAATGCTCGGGTGCCGAGCGCAGGCGCCCGTGCATGTGATCATCCAGGGCGCGAGCGTAGTGGGCGCGGGCGCTATGCGCGTCGAGCTGATTCAGTCGTGCACGCGCCCGTGCGGCGTCCTTGGCTGTGCCGGAGGGGGACAGGAGCTCGGCCAGCAGCCAGCCCTCGACCAGCGCCGGATCCGTGGATTTTGACGCCTGCTTACGCAGGTCAGCCAGCGGCCAACTCGCTGGTGCCTTGGAGGAAGAGCACGCCGTGGCTGCGGCGACCCAAACCAGGGCCAAAACGGGAAGGAATCGACGCCCAAACATGGTTTTCATGGGCCAACCAGGAGTCGTTGGCCGAGCGCACTGTCCACCTCGGCACAGAACCGCTGAAAGGCGGGGTAGTCGCCGGGATGTATGCGGCCGCCGGTCAAACGGAGATCGGTCTGGACCACCACCCGTCCCTGCGTCTCGCGGACCTGCAGGGAATAACTCCCAAAGGGTCCGGAGCGGCTGATCGCGTTGGGCGCGGAGACGACCCGGGTTCCCGCGGGCAATCGAATCTCGAAGACGTCGGAGAGGCGGGGAGGGCCGAGCAGGCGCAGATCCTGCTTGCGTCGCGACTGACTGGCCAGTGACGGGGTCAGCCGCAGGGATGGAGTGACGGCGAGACTCAGGTAGGGCCCTTCCCGACGCGCCACCTGCTCGGCGCGGGCGTGGACCGTCAGTGAGACATCGCGTTCGATGTCGTCGAGACCGGCGGCCTGGATGGCGGTCGGACCAGGCGCGATGACCAACCCCGAGAACTCCTCGGCCAGCTCCGCGCTCAGTCTTTCTCGGCGAGTCGATTCGGCCTCGTACCGGTGCCGCCATTCGGGGGCCGGTCCGCCTCGAACCGAGATGTCCAGGTCGACCTGCCCGGCACCGCTCGCTTCGAGCTGGACCGTGATCCGACGTTCCACGAGGTCCTCCACCTTGCCCGACTCGGGTAGCCGAATCAGCACCGGTTCTCCCTCGTGGATGCGCAGGGCCAAAGCTCCCCGGTCCATCACGGGCAACTCTCTGGTTCCAGTGCCGTCGGCGGTCCCGTCCAGATAGAGGTCCAGGGACGGAACGTAGGCGATGGCGTGGTCGAAGGGGGCCAGGCTGGCGATGCTGGAATGGAAATCACCGCGCAGCTGGGTGCGCAGGATGACGAGGGTCGCGTCGATACCCACGGTGCGCAAAAGGGTCACGATGGCGGTTGCCTTGTCCTTGCAGTCCCCCCAACCCCGCGCCACCGTCTGCACGGCGCGGTGCGGTTTGTACCCGTACACCCCGAGCTCCAGGGCGACGTAGCGCGTATTCTCCACGACCCAGCCGTAGATGGCCTGGACCTTTTCCAGGTCCGTCTTCTTGTTCTGGGTGATCCGTTGTGCCAGGCGCCGGGTCTCGTCGTCCACGTCGAACTGGTCGCGAACGAATCCCCAGTACCAACGGCCCATGCTGGTCCAGGAATCGAAGGTCGACGCGTGTACGAACCCGGCAACCTCTGGGAAGGGGGGCATGGCGGGTTCGGGTTCGAGGGCCGGCAGCGAATTGGCCAGGAACCGATCGATGCGCTGCTCCTTGGTGATCTGCGAGCTGTGCACCAACCGAGATCCCAGATTGGTGTCGAAGAGCATGCGTCGCGAGCGCGGGGTCACCAGGACGTACTCGGCATTGTGGACCGGCTCGTCCGACTGCAGATACACGACGTCCCCGAAATAGTCCGCGTACTCGTTGCGCGGGGTCACATCCTCGACCCGGTACCGCAGCTCCACGACGTCCCGCGGCTCCAGTCGGGGAAACTGCACGTAGAAGGTGCGCGCCGAGGTGTACATGGAGATGGACGGATCATCCGCTGCCGCCTCTCCAGACTCGATCGCTTCGTCAACCGAGCCATTCTCCCGGTACACGCGGGCTCCGCGCAACAGCACGATCTGGCGGTCGGACTCGTAAGGGAACGCGTACTGTCGGGCCATGGCGGCGGCCGCATCGGTCAGCGGCTGAAACACCACCTGACGGAAGGTGCTGGACAGGCCGTTGGGGAAGACGGTGGTGACCGTCAGCTGCCGCAGGGTTCGACGGTTCTGGCCCCCCGCCGGGGCGTAGCGCAGCGGAAGGAAGCGCTCACTGGCCCAGGCGTAGCGCTCATCGGCGCGGGCATCCTGAGGCTCCAGGTGCTCCAGATAGTCACGGGTTGCCTTGTCCTGCGGCGATATCTCGAGCACCCGACGCAACAGCGTCCTTTGGGGCTGGCGTTGGCCCATTTCCCCTTGTAGATCGGCCAACGCACGCAGCGTGCCGATGTCTTCGGGGGCGAGCACCAGGGCCCGTTCGTAGGTTGACAGGGCCTTTTGGACATCGCCCACTCGGCGGTAGGTGCGGGCTGCCAAGAGTAAGGACCACGGGCCAGCCGGACTCATGGCAACGGCGCGTTCTGCCCACCAAGTGGCCGCTTCCCGGTCGTGGCGATTGAGGGCCAAGTCGATGGCATGGCCCATCCAGGCACCGTCATCGAATCGGAGGTTGGCATAGCGTTGCTCGATCTCGGTCGCTTCGGTGGCTCGCCCCAGTCCGCGCAGTCGTTCCGCGTAGCTGCCCAACAACCGGATGCAGCGCGGATGGCGCGTCAACGCCGTCTCCAGGGTGGCCAGAGCGGTGCGCTCCAGATCCAACGCTGCCTGAAGTTCCGCAATGCCCAAGGTGGCTTCGATGTTGTCCGGATCCAGGCCTCTTGCCTGCTGGTACCAAGCGAAGGCGTCCTGCGGACTCGAACCGGTTCGTTCCAGGGCGGCTCGGGCCAACGCCACGCGAACCTCGGGCGTTCCCCGTTTCTCCACGGTCTGTTCGGCGCGCTCGATGAAGCGGCGCCGCTGGTTGCGGTCTTCCGCCAGCTCGGCTGCCAGAAGCAGTCGGTCCACGGACGGTGCCTGATCGGCAGCGCGCTGAATCAGATCGCGGGCCTGGTGTTGGGTCGGATCGTCCCCGTCCGTCGCGGCCAAGTACTCGGCATAGTCCGCCAGGTCCTGGGGAGAGGCGTCCTTTCGTGAGGCCCTTTCCGAGAGTTCCAACAGCGGTCCGAAGGGCTTGTTGCGCTGGGTTTTGCTGGGGGCCGAAGCCGTTTGGGAGGGGGGAGCCGCCGCGACGCGAGCCGTTCTCAAGGTCGGATCGTTGCTAGCCTGCAGGTGAGGATCGACTTGGTCGTTGGTGTCGGTGAGCCGCAGTGACACGATGAGCGGGCGCTCTTCACCGCAGATCTTGAAGGTGATTTCGTTGGGTCCGGAACCGAGCCGCAAATCGATGCCAAACCGATCCACATCATGACGGCGATAGACCGGGTCAGAGAGAACCTCGGTGCCATTGAGGAACATGTGGAATGCGCCCGAGGTGCCAACCCACGCGCGCACCCGGTCGTTCCCCCGGTCCTGCTGGCTGTTGCGGATGAATGTCGTCGCGATGGCGCAGACGCTCTTCTGGGGCCTGAGCAGGGCGCCCAGGTCCAACCAGCCAAAGGGGAACGCCTCGGGCTCGACGCTGCGCCAACGGACCGGACGCTCCTTGCCGGAGTAGGCTCGGCCGGGCACGATCGGCTCCCCCTTGGCCAACTCGAGCTCGGGTCCGAAGGGCACGTCGTAGCCAGTCTTTCCCTCGTTATCGAAGGGACCGACGACAATCCAGCGGTCCACATAGCCGAGCGCCAAGACGTCGCGTCGCGCGGTGGCCAGATCACCACGTCGGACTCGCGCGAAGGCCCCCAGTAGCCGTGCGTAGGCCTTGGCGGAGCCGGACAGCCGCGGTGATTGGGTTGCCCGCAGCAGTTCCGACTCGAGCGAAACCGGATCGACGGAATCCCACAGCGACCAGAGCTTGCGCAGCGCGGTGATCTGGGTCGGGCCCTGGGCTGAGTAGAGGCGGTCCACTGCGTCCACCAGGGCGGGTTCGAACACGGTGAGTTCTGCCCGGGCCGGAAGTGCAGCGCCGGACAGCAGCACCGCCAGCGGGATCGATGAGGTCAACCTCACGGTGTCGTCCAAGCGACGGTGTAGTCGGACCCGTTGATTGGGGCAAACCCAGACGGATACGGCCAGTCAATCGGGTGGGCCGGCCAAGGGGCCGCCACCGGCCCGCTGCTGTCCTCCCAGAAATCGGTGGGCGGCCGGTCATCCGTGGCTTGCTGGAGCGGGTGCCCTCATATAGAAGGGGGCTTGCTCGAACGCTCTTATCGCCATCCCGCCGTCCTTTGGGGACGATTGGGGTGGGTTCGTCGTGGTGACGGCGCTTCAAAAACGTGGAGCGCCGTCTTGGTCAGCCGGTGGTAGTGGGCGAGCGTCGGAGGCTCGGATGGTCAACCCCCAGATGGTGATGTACGAAGAGGAGTTCAACCAGATCCAGGTGGTGGTTGACCGTCTGGTGAAGGAGGCGAACGCCAAGGTCGTCTTCATCGTCGACAAGAATGGTCAGCTCATCGCGGCCAGTGGCGAGGTCGAGAACATCGACACCACCTCCTTGGCCTCCCTGACGGCCGGCAATATCGCGGCCACCGGGGGCATCGCCAAGTTGCTCAGGGAGAACGAGTTCGCCACCCAGTTTCACGAGGGTGAGAAGGCGAACATCCACATCCAGCTGGTTGGCAACCGGGTCATCCTGGTGGTGATCTTCGACTCCAAGTCGAGCCTCGGTCTGGTTCGGCTGCGCGTCCGCAAGGCCAGCGACGAACTCAACCACATATTCGAAGCCCTGCTAGCCAAGGTCCAGGAACCAGGAGGTGATTCTCCCTTCGCGGAGATCACCGACGAGGACATCGACAATCTCTTCAACGACTAGGGCACTCGGGCATGAGCTTCATCAACTACATGGCCCGGGAGATCAACTGCAAGATCGTCTATTATGGGCCGGGTCTCTGCGGCAAGACGACCAATCTACAGTACATCTACGAGCGCACCAATCCCGAGGCCAAGGGGAAGATGATCTCGCTGGCAACGGAGACCGAACGGACTCTGTTCTTCGACTTTCTTCCGCTGTCCTTGGGCGAGATCCGTGGCTTCAAGACCCGATTCCACCTGTACACGGTTCCCGGGCAGGTCTTTTACGACGCGAGCCGCAAGCTCATCCTCAAGGGCGTCGACGGTGTCATCTTCGTGGCAGACAGTCAGATTGAGCGACTGGAAGCCAATCAGGAGAGCGTCGACAACCTTCGCACCAATCTGGCCGAGCAGGGGTATTCCCTGGAGAAAATCCCCTACGTCGTCCAGTACAACAAGCGCGATCTGCCCAACGTGGTGGAGGTTCCGGAACTGCGTGAGCTGTTGAACCCGATGGCCGTCCCCGATTACGAGGCAGTGGCTCGCACTGGGGTTGGCGTCTTCGACACGCTCAAGGCCGTGAGCAAGCTGGTTCTCACCGAGCTCAAACGCGGCGGGTGATGGGTTCGGCTCGGCTTGGAAAGCGTCCTGGGCCGAAGCCAAAGACCGGGCCGGTACGGGTCGAGTCTTTGGGCCCGGAGCTGCTGGAGCGCAAGGCGTTGGCCTATCTGGATCGCTTCGACGCTTCCGTGAGCCGTTTGCGCCGTATCCTCACCGTCTTCGTGGAGAAACGAGCCCGTCAGGAACGGGTTGATCCCGGTCCCTCCCGGCAGCTGATCGAACCGTTGTTGGCGCGCTATCAGGCCTCCGGTCTCCTTTCGGACGAGCGGTTTGCGCGCGGCTTGGTCCGCAGCCTGTGGGAGCGAGGTGCGTCGCGCAAAGCCATTGTCGGGCGTCTGCGCTCCAGGGGCGTGGATGGACAGTTGGTCGAGCGGATCTGGGCCGAGCTCGTCCAGCAGGGAACGAAGGACGCCGAGCTGCAGGCCGCCGTGGCGCTCGTGCGTCGGCGTCGGTTGGGGTGCCATCGGCCAGTGGAGCAACGGCAAGCGATGCGACACCGGGATCTGGGGGTGCTGGCGCGCGCTGGTTTCGACCGTGACACCGCGCAACGGGCCCTCGGAGGCATCGCCAGCGAGGAGGAGGATTTCTAGCCGAGTCTGGGCTAACTGGTTGGCTGCAAGCGAGACCAGGCGAATCCCCCGCAACCGGTGTCGAGGTCCTCTCGATCGGCGGGCTGTGCCGCGCGGGCATCCTCGAGTGTCTCCGCGTCGTACGCGGTCTGACAATACCAGAGGGAATCCTGCTCGTCCGTCGTCCAGTCGAAGCGGCTGAACCGGCCCGGGTTGTAGTCATTGTCGGCCCCGTTCTGCGCCAGGATCCACCCGTCCTGGTTGGAGAACTCCATGAGCTCGAAGGTGGATGCCCCGAAGCCGCTCATGGTCCAGGACTGGTTGGTGATGATGTGTCCCCCGTCGTAGTCGTCCGTGTAGCTGCCGACCAGCAATGGCGTCACCAGCTGACTCCAGGCGAACCCTCCGCAGCCCGATTCTAGATCGTTGGCGTCGGCTCGGGGCGCGTCGGCTGCCTCGTGTTCGGAGTCGGCATCGTAGACGCTCTGGCAGTAGAAGAGCCCCTCTGGTGAGTCCGTGACCCATTCGAATCGGCTGAAAAGGTTGGGATTGTATGGGTTTGACTCTCCATTGCGAGCCAGGGCGAGGTCATTGGCCGAATCGAAACGGACGAATTCGAACACGCTTTCTCCCGAGAGCCACTCCTGTTCGGTGACCCGATGCGGGTAACCGAAGTCGTCCACGTACACCCCCCTCGGATCGTCCGAGTTCGGACGGGTCGTCGGCTCTCCCGCTTGTCCACCGGAACCGGCATTGTCTCCACCCGCGCCACCCGAATCCCCAGCGGCACCCCCCTGCGCGTCCTCTTCGTCCGAGCCCGCAGAGCCCGCATCGTTCGCCGCTCCGGCGGATGCTCCCCCCTGTCCGTTTGTTTCGGAGTCCTTTGACTTCGAGCCATCACCACAACCAAACAGCACCAGAGCCAAGCAGCAGGTCAGCGCTCCCGGTCCGAATCCACATCGTTTCGTCATGTCTCGCTCTCCTTGCCAAGCTGCGGGGATTCGGATCGCCCAGCAAAGACGCGTAAAGCGACGTCATTGCTTGGAGCGATGCGCCCGTCACCCCGCGGGTCGTCACCGAACGGCTTCGGCCAGTCCGAAGCCCCGCACGCTGGGTCGGTCTCCTGACTCCCGGATCATCCTCTGCGACGCCTTCCCAGGCTCTTCGCCCAGTGGTCGCGGTCGCTTCGTACCCGGTAACAGTGGCGGGGGCCGCGCCGGTCTTGCACCGGCTTCCCAAAAAAACCAGCAAGCGGTGGAGGGCTCGAAGCCCGTCCAGTGCCCCCATTACACCGCGCTCCCACTCAGGGCAAGCGTCGAACGATACCCGAGGTGTTCATTGCCAAGCGGCCCGGTAGATTTGCTGATCGGGTCCGGCCACGTAGATGGCACCCGAAGGTCCCTTGGCCAACGGCTGACAGGCGAACCCGTAGTGCCACGTCTCGGCCGTTTCCGGGAGCGTGGGTAGGATCGGCACCAACTCCGGAGCCGTCTCACCTACCAGATGGAAGATGGCCCGTTCGTTGTGAACGACCACCCCGCCTTCTGGATCGCGCGCCACACCCGAGAGGTCGCCTTCAGACTCGGTAGCGAATTCCTTGGCTTCCGCTCGAACCTCGAGACTGCCACCCGGCTCGGTGGGTCCGCGCAGCACCGGACTGCTCGCACAACCCGGCAGGTAGTAAACCTCGCGGTCCAGCGAAACAGCCAAATCCTCGCAAGGGCACTCCGTTCCGATCCTGTAGTTGCTGCTCCCCTCGCGCCCGTAGAGGACAGAGACATCCTCTGTGGTCACCTCCAGAATGCCGCTCAGCTGATCGAGCACCAGGATTCGGTCGGTGCTTTCCACGCCGATCAGACTCGGCGCCGCATATCCTCCCGCCTCGAACACGCTTTCGAGGTGCACCCAGACATCACCCGGCCTCTCGGCGACGAGGATTCGATAGGGCGGGTAGGCCGTGAGCAGATAGAGCAGGTCGTCGTCGGGGCCCACGTCCAGGTCTCGGATCTGGACCTCGGAATCGCCGGCAGCGTCCTGCAGATCCGCAGCGCTCAGGTAAACGGATGGCCCGTCCTCGTCGACGACGAAGACGTCGGAGCCGGTGCTGAAGAACACCCGTTCCTGGCTATCCACGGCCAGGGAGGGACCGAGCGTGGACCAGGCGTCCGTCTTCTCCTGCCAAACGCCCAACTCCCGGACATCGACTTCGTCCTCGTCGTTGTCATCACAGGTCGAACCCGCACATCCGCCCTCTCCGCCGCCCCCCGAGTTGAAGTACGGGGCGCGGTCCGAACTGCCGCAAGCCCCAAGGATCCCGACATATCCGAGGGCCCCCAGCAGCAGCAACCGGTGGCTCGAGGGAGTTCGCAATCTTCCCCCAGGCTACGGCACGCCCCCCCCCGCTGTCCACCGAGCCCGTCCGTCCACCGGGCCCGCATAATGGAAGGGCGCCGCCAGGCCAGACGTCTGGAACTGGCGCGCCAACCTAATTGCTAACGACAGTCAACATCGACAAGCCTCGCGCTTTTTCGGGCTGGGCTGGCCAGCGACTTGGACCTGAGACACCCGCGCCCACACAACGCAAAGATTTCGTAATTACACTCTACGAAATCGCGGCCACCAATGCTACGGACGGCGCTGCTTGTCAGCACGCTTCGCGGGTCACCGTCCGAGGTCCACCCCGGGAAGGACCGGAACCAGCGCCCTTGGTATCGATCCTGGGTTGGTGGTTCATCCGGTGATTCGAATCCATCGTGCTCGACGGTCTTGTTGCATGAGGGCTCAAGGGGGCAGTCGTCGATTTGACGAGACACTGGTGTTTCACGTTCATCGCGCGCATGCCCCGCCAAGCCCTTTGACACGCCGAAAATTGGGTGCGCAAATCCTGCCCGAAGTCGTGACCCTGGCGGGGTGTGGGCGCGAGTCCCTATCGCATCACTTTTCCTTGGCAGGTGACGTTTGACTTCGTAAGCTCAACCCATCGCACGGTCCGGGCGGAGTCGACGACGGCTCTTTGAACGCGACGTTGATCCCGTACCACCGCTGCAGGCCCCGAAGGAGTTCGTAATGGGCAACGTACCGACCGAACCACGCATCGCATACCAAGCGCAGCTCGACCTGAGCTTCGGTAGATCGATCGCCACCCTGCCGGGTACGGAGGATCTATTCCGCTGCATCCAGTGTGGGACGTGCAGCAGCACCTGCCCGGTGAGTGCCTTCATGGACTACACGCCGCGGCGGATCATCGCCCTGACTCGGGCGGGTTTCGCGGACGAAGTGCTGTCCAGCAACACCATCTGGCTGTGCTCCTCCTGCTATTCCTGCACCGTGGAGTGTCCGAAGCAGATCCGCATCACGGACATCATGTACTCCCTCAAGCGGCGAGCGATCCAGACCGAGAAGCACGCTCGCATGCCCACCACCGTACTGGCGGGCGAGTTCATGAGCGCGGTCATGAAGACGGGTCGCAGTAACGAGGCGCGAATCATCACCTGGACCTGGTTGAAGACCCGCCCCTTCGAACTGCTCAAGCAGGCCTTTCTGGGTCTGCGTCTCTGGTTGAAAGGTCGCATCTCGATCGGTCTGCACAAGATGACCGGAGATCGTCGATCCTTGTCCAAGTTGTTGATGGCCGCGAGCAACAGTCGCTCGGAACGTCGTGGAGGTTGAGAACCGATGCGCTACTTCTACTATCCCGGTTGTTCCCTGAAAGGTACGGGCCGCGCGTACGAGGAGTCCCTCCTGGCCGTCATGCAGAAGCTCGGCGTGGAGCTTCAAGAGCTGCCTGATTGGAGCTGCTGCGGTGCGACCACCTACATGGGTGTTGACGAGGTCCAGGCCTTCGCCCTGGCCGCCCGCAACCTGGCATTGGCCGAGAAGCTGGGCAAGGGCGAACAATCCGTCACCCTGGTGGCCCCCTGCAACGCCTGCTACCTGGTTCTCAACAAGGCTCAGCACTACATCGCCGAGAGCGAGGACATCCGGCGTCGGGTGTGCGACGCGCTCCAGGCGGTTGGCCTTCGCTACGAGGGCATCGTCAAGGTTCGTCATCCCCTGGACGTGCTGGTCAACGACGTGGGTCTGGACGCCATCGAGAAGCAGGCCAAGAAGCCCCTCAAGGGTCGGAAGGTTGCCTGCTACTACGGGTGCCAGATCGTGCGCCCCTACGCTACCTTCGACGATCAGCACAACCCCATGACCATGGATCGGGTCCTGTCCAAGATGGGTGCAGAGGTCATCGATTGGCCGCTGAAGACCCGCTGCTGCGGCGGCTCCCTGATGGGGACCATGCAATCCACCGGGATGCACATGAGCTACATCCTGCTCCGCGAGGCACGGCGGATGGGAGCCGACATCGTCGCCACCTGCTGCCCCCTGTGCCAGCACAATCTCGAATGCTACCAGCCGGACATGGAGCTTTTGTGGGGCAGCGGTGCCGATGCCACCGTGACCTACTTCACTCAACTCATGGGAACCGCCATGGGCCTCGATGACCGGGCCCTCGGCTTGCAGCGGCTGTTGACGCCCCTACGGCGAGCGGCCTCTTCGGCATGAAGGAGCAGAGGACCATGGCCAACCAGTCGAACAACACTGAGCCACGGATTGCGGTTTATGTCTGCCACTGCGGCATGAACATCGCTTCCAAGGTCGACATCAACCAGGCTCGGGACTTCGCAGCGAAGCTCCCGGGCGTCGTCGTGGCACGTGATTTCAAGTTCATGTGCTCGGACCCTGGACAGGAGCTGATCCTCGACGACGTCAAGAAGCACGGCGTCAACCGGGTAGTGGTCGCCTCCTGTTCGCCGCTCTTGCACGAGCACACCTTCCGGGGCGCACTGGTCAAGGCGGGGTTGAATCCCTACTACTACCAGATGGCCAACATCCGGGAGCACGTGAGCTGGGTCACCAAGGACAAGGACCAGGCCACGGAGAAGGCCAAGGCGCTCATCGCCGCCGCGGTGCGACGCTCCTTCAAGGCCAAGGCGTTGGAGAAGAAGCGCTTCAGCGTCAAGAACGACATCCTGGTGGTCGGTGGCGGCATTGCCGGTATCCACGCCGCGCTGACCCTGGCCGAGTCGGGCAAGCACGTTTACCTGGTAGAGCGTGAGCCGACCATCGGTGGGCACATGGCCCAGTTCGACAAGACCTTCCCGACCCTGGATTGCGCGGCCTGTGTGCTGACGCCCAAGATGTCGTCGGTCAAGAACCACCCCAACATCACGCTCTGGACCTATTCAGAGGTCGAAGAGGTCTCCGGGTTCTCCGGCAACTTCAAGGTCAAGGTCAAGCGCAAGCCCCGCTACATCGTGGAAGAGCTCTGCGTCGGGTGCAACGATTGCATCGAAGCCTGCGTCTTCAAGAAGCCCAAGGTTCTCGACGAGTTCAACAAGGGGCTCTCCATGCGGCGGCCGGTGTACATGCCGTTCCCCCAGGCCACCCCGGCCGTCGTGGTGATCGATCCGAAGTCGTGTCTCGAGATCATGACCGGCAAGTGCAAGAAGACCTGTGTCGACGCTTGCGAACGCGCCGCCATCGACTTCAAGCAGCAGCCGGAGATCAAGGAGATCGAAGTGGGCGCCATCGTGGTGGCCACCGGTTTCAAGACCTTCGATCCCAGCCGGCTGCCTGAGTACGGCTACGGCAAGTACGAGAACGTCTACACCACTCTGGAGGTGGAGCGCCTGGTCAATGCCTCCGGGCCCACCCAGGGTGAGATCGTGCTCAAGAACGGCAAGAAGCCCAAGAGCGCGGCCATCATCCACTGCGTGGGTTCTCGCGACCGCCGCTTCAACCCCCACTGCTCGGGGGTGTGCTGCATGGCCTCCCTCAAGATGGCCCACCTGATCAAGGAACGCGCCGGCGCCGAGGTCTTCGAGTTCTACATCGACATGCGCGCCAACTTCAAAGGCTACGAGGAGTTCTACGATCAGGTCCTCGAGGAGGGCGTGCAGTTCATCCGCGGGCGTCCGGCCGAGGTTACCAACTGGGCCATGACCCCGGACGAAGAGGGCAAGCTGGTGATCCGAGTGGAGGATACGCTACTCGGGACCCCGCGCCGTATCCCGGTGGACATGGTGGTGCTGGCCGTGGGTCTGGAGGGTCGCGAGGACAAGGACCAGGTCCAGCGCACCTTCAACATCTCCTGCTCCAAGGACGGCTTCTTCTTGGAGAGGCACCCCAAGTTGGCACCGGTCAATACCTTCTCCGACGGTGTCTATCTGGCCGGTGCTTGCCAGGGGCCCAAGGACATCCCCGCCACCGTGGCCCAGGCCGGCGCGGCGGCGTCCGAGGCCATGGCGCTGATTGACCGAGGCCATGTGGAGGTGGAGCCCAACACGGCCTTCATCGATCCGAACGAGTGCAGCGGATGCAAGACCTGCATCCCCCTGTGTCCGTTCAAGGCCATCTCGCGCGACGAGCAACGTAAGATCGCCGTGATCAACGAGGCGCTCTGCAAGGGCTGTGGCACCTGCGTTGGGGCTTGCCCCTCCGGTGCGGCGCAGCAAAACCTGTTCACCAACGAACAAATTTTCGAAGAGATCGAAGGGGTGCTCAGCTATGTCTGAAGCCGTTCATCTGCCTGTGGCGCAGACGCACGAGCCGCGCATCGTGGCGTTCTTCTGCAACTGGTGCACGTACACCGCCAGCGACCTGGCCGGGACGTCCCGGCTGGCCTATCCCCCGAATACTCGGGTGATTCGTGTGATGTGCTCGGGGCGAATCGACCCGCAGTTCGTGCTGGCCGCGCTTCGTCAGGGCGCGGACGGCGTGCTGATTGGCGGCTGCCATCCCGGCGACTGCCACTACCAGGCCGGCAACTATAAGTGCCTGAAGCGCTTCAAGCTGCTCAAGAAGTACCTCGCGCAGATGGGGGTCGAGGACGAGCGGGTCCGTCTGGAGTGGATTGCCGCCTCCGAGGGCGACAAGGTGCAGCGTGTCACCACCGAGATGGTCGAGCAGCTGCGCAAGCTGGGGCCGCTCAAGCTACCGCCGGTGCCCAAGGGAGAAGGAGCGCGTCCTGCTCCGCACAAGACGCCAGGAAAGCCCAAGGTAGGCTTTTACTGGTGTGCCTCCTGCGGCGGTTGCGAGGAGTCCGTGGTCGATCTGGCCGAGGACATCCTGGACGTCGTGGGCAAGGTGGACTTCGTCTTCTTCCCGGTGGCCATGGACTTCAAGCGCAAGGACGTGGAGGCCATGCATGACGGCGAGATGGCCGTCTGCTTCATCAATGGCGCCGTCCGCAGCTCCGAACAGCGGGAGATGGCCGAGCTCTTGCGCAAGAAGTCACAGGTGTTGATCTCCTACGGGAGCTGCTCGCATCAGGGCGGCATCCCCGGTCTATCCAACCTGGGCGACCACGACCGCATGATGCGCTTCGTGTACGACAAGAGCCCAACCACGGATAACCCCAAGGGAACGCGGCCCCAGCCCCACACCAAGGTCAAGGAGGGGGAGCTCGAGCTTCCAACCCTGGACGAATCGGTCAAGTCGTTGAACCAGATCGTTCCCGTCGATTACTACATACCGGGCTGTGCGCCGCCCACCAAGCTCTTGAAGAATGCGTTGGCGGCGATCCTGCAGGGGGCTCTGCCGCCAGTAGGCAGCGTGCTCGCCCCGGATCTGGCGCAATGCCATGAATGCCCTCGCAACGAGAGCAAGCCGGAGGATCTCGCCATCGCGAAGTTCTACCGGCCCCACGAGATCGACATCGACCCGGAAAAGTGTCTCATGGCGCAGGGCCTGCTCTGCCTGGGGCCGGCGACCCGGCTGGGCTGCGACTCCGCCTGCATGAACGGCAACATGCCCTGCACAGGCTGTTTGGGACCGGTAACGCGGACGCTCGATCACGGGGCCGCCTACATCGGAGCAGTGGCGTCGCTCATTGGCCCTGACGACCCCGCCGGAATCGACGCCGCCATCGCCACCATCCCCGATCCGGCCGGGGCATTCTATCGGTACGGCGTTCCGGCCAGCATGGCGTACTCGGCTCTGGAATCCGTGCGTGGCAAGGGAGGCTCCCAGTCATGACCCACATCACCATCGACCCCATCACTCGCCTCGAGGGACACGGCAAGATCGATATCATCCTGAACGACGCCGGTGAGGTGGAGCGGGCCTACCTGCAGATCCCGGAGCTGCGCGGGTTCGAGCAATTCCTGGTCGGAAGGCCCGCCGAAGAGGCACCTCAGATCACCTCCCGCATCTGTGGGGTGTGCCCCATGGCGCACCACATGGCAGCCACCAAGGCCCTGGATGATCTCTATCACGTGGACGTGGCCCCCGCTGGGCGCCGGATCCGTGATTTCGTCTATAACTGTTTCCTCTTCGAGGATCACGCCCTCCACTTCTACTTCCTGGGCGGGCCAGACTTCGTGGTGGGCCCCACCGCTCCCGCCGCCGAGCGCAACATCGTCGGTGTGATCGGCAAGGTGGGGGTAGAGGTTGGTAAGCAGGTGATCCTGGCGAGGCGTGAGGTGAGGGAGCTCATGTCCTTGTTCGCCGGCAAGGTGATTCACCCGGTCTTTGGGCTGCCTGGTGGGGTTTCCCGGCGGGTCAGCGCCGAGGAACAGAAACGGGCCATCGGTGTCGCGGAGCGATCGGTGGCCTTCGCCGAGTTCTCGCTCAAGGTCTTCCACGACATCGTGCTGTCCAACAAGCAGTACGTGGACGCCATCACCTCGGACGGCTACACCCACAAGACCTATTACATGAGTCAGGTCAACGCGAAGAATCAAGTTGACTTCTACGACGGGCAGATCCGAGTCGTCGATCCGGAGGGCAAGGAGTTCGCCAAGTTCTCAGCGCGAGACTACGGCGAGCACGTCGCCGAGCACGTAGAGCCCTGGAGCTACATCAAGTTCCCGTTCCTCAAGAAGATTGGCTGGAAGGGATTCGAGGACGGCAAGCAGAGCGGCGTCTTCGCCGTGGCTCCTCTGGCTCGTCTCAACGCGGCAGAGGGCATGGCGACGCCCAAGGCCCAGGCTGCCTACGAAGAGTACATGCAGACCCTGGGTGGCAGGCCCGTCCATTTCACGTTGGCCAATCACTGGGCGCGCCTGGTGGAGTTGATGCAGGGAGCCGAGCGGATGCTTGAGCTCTGCAAGGATCCAGAGTTCATCGACCCCAAGGTCCGTACCATCCCCACCCAGACCCCCACCGACGGGCGCGGGATCGTGGAAGCCCCACGCGGTACCCTGTATCACCACTACGTGACCGACGAGCGCGGGATCATCACCCAGGCCAATCTCATCGTTGCGACGCAGAACAACGCGGCTCGTATCGCCATGTCCGTCGACAAGGCGGCCCGAGCTCTGATCCACGCGGGCAAGGTCGACGACGGCATCCTCAATCAGGTGGAGATGGCGTTCCGCGCCTATGACCCCTGCCACGGTTGCGCCACCCACGCCCTTCCCGGGCAGATGCCGCTTCAGGTGAGCGTCTACAATCCGGAGCACCAGCTCGCGTACCGGGTGGAGCGCGATGGCCGTGGCGTCACCAGCCGCACGGCCTGAACCCAAACGCCCGCTGGTCCTCGGACTGGGCAACGATCTCATTGCTGACGATGGCTTCGGGATCTTGGCGGTAGAGGAGCTGCAGGTCGCGCTGGGAGACCGCGCCGAGTTCGTGGGGACTTCCGTCCACGGCGTTGCCCTGCTCGACAGCCTCATCGGCTACGATCAGGTCATAGTGATCGACGTCATCCAGACCGGACAGAACCCGGTTGGAACGGTCACCGAGATCGATCCGCGCTCCTTTCGCCCGGTGGCGTCTCCTTCCCCTCACTACACCGGGCTGCCGGAGATGTTGGCGTTGGCCGAACAGCTGGAGCTGCCGTTTCCCAAGGACATCCGGGTATTTGCCGTGGAGGCGCAGGATCTGGTCACGCTCGGCGGCCCGATGACCGCGGCAGTGAGAGAAGCACTGCCCGAGGTCATTCGGAGGGTACGTATCGCACTGGACGAGTTCGCGCCTAGCCCAAAGGCTGGATAGCTGACGAGTCCCGGCGGTGAAGGGGTCCGTTACTGCGACGGGCCAACCCCAAGAAGGCGACGAATTCGCGCAATCGATCCGGGAATGGGTCCGAAGAAGCAAGCGTCGATCATCCTCTCGACTGGCTTGCCATGCGCCTGGTCCATGCTTCGGACATTCACCTGGACAGCCCGTTGCGCGGACTGCCACGGCGTTTCGCTCCAGAGCTCGGACCCTTTCAGGCTGCCACCCGTAGGGCGCTGACTCGTCTGGTGGAGCTGTGCCAAAGCCAGCGTGCCCGCCTGCTCCTTCTGGCCGGGGACATCTTCGACGGATCGAATCGGAACCACGCCACCGGCCTTTTCTTCGTGGAGCAGATGCTGCGCCTGGAGAGCGCAGGGACCGAGGTGGTGCTGGTCCGGGGCAACCACGACGCGTCGAGTCCCATCGTCAGGTGTTGGATGCTCCCCGCCAGCGTCCACGAACTGGGTTTGGGTGGGCCCGAGACCCGCATCTTCGACGAGCTGGGGCTGGCAATCCATGGCTACAGCTACCCGGAGGCAAAGGTCACCGAGGATCCGCTGCCCGGTCTTCCCGAGCCTTTGTCGGGTCTTCGCAACTTCGGACTTTTGCACACCAGCGTCGATGGACGACAGGGCCATGACGGATACGCGCCGACCTGCCTTAGCCGCTTACGAAGGAAACGGTACGACTATTTTGCGCTCGGACACGGGCATACGCCCGAGATCCTCTCAGAAGAGCCCTTGATCGTCTTCTCGGGTAACCTGCAGGGACGCACTCCCCGGGAGTCGGGAGCCCGTGGGGCCATGCTGATCGAGTTCGACAACGACCGTGTATCGTTGGCGGAACACCGCTCCCTGGAGGTGGTTCGATTCGTGACCCTGGATCTCGAGGTTTCGGAGGCGACCAGCTTCTCCACGCTGCTGGACCACGTGGCCAAGGGCTCCGCCGAGCTGCAACGACGGGTGACCGACGCCGTGGTCGTTCGTCTGCACCTTCACGGCGAGGTGGCGGTGGCTCAACTCCTCTCCCAATCCGCGCTCCTTCGGGTGGGCGCAATGGCCGAAGCCATGCATCACCACCGGCTCCGCCCGCTCTGGATCGAATCGATGTGGGCCAGCTGCTCGGGACCGGAGGGGCCGTGCTTCCGCCTCGATCCCGGGACCGACACCGTCGACGTCCATTAGGGCCAGGACCTTCCCGCCGCAGCGCCCGCAACAAGGCGGCATTCTGGCGCAGCAGTGGCCGTTCAACGGGGGCTGCCAACCCCAACGACACGGCGCGTTCCACGAATCTCCGACCGGTACTGGCACCACCGTCCAACTCGGGGGGCCCCTGTCAACCAGCCCAGACAGCACTAGGTTAGAGACAAGAACCGCCGTGGTCTGGTTCCAAACCAAGGGATTGGTCTGGTGCTCGTCGGAATACCCAAGGAAACACAAGCCGGAGAAGCGCGGGTCGCCGCCAGTCCGGACACCGTGCATCGTCTCCGAGAGCTCGGATTCGAGGTGGCGGTCTGTGCGGGGGCAGGGCAGGGGGCGCTCTTCGACGACGCTGACTACCAGGCAGCCGGAGCACACCTGGCGCCAACCAACCAGGAAGTCTGGAATAGCTCGCAGATCATCCTCAAGGTCCAGCCGCCGGGCGTCGATCCCGTTTCCGGCCAACACGAAGCGGACCAGATTGCACTGGGCGGGACTCTCATCGGGTTCATCTGGCCGGCGCGAAATCCGGCGCTGCTCGAGCGTCTGGCAGCCCGTCGCGCCACCGTCCTGGCCATGGACAGGGTACCCCGCACGACCCTTGCGCAGAAGATGGACGCTCTGAGCTCGATGGCGAACCTCGTTGGATATCGGGCGGTCATCGAGGCAGCGGCTTGCTACGGCCGGCTCTTGGCTGGGCAGACCACGGCTGCTGGGAGAATCCCGCCGGCCCGAGTCTTGGTCATCGGTGCCGGAGTGGCCGGGCTTTCCGCCATCGCCACCGCGCGCAGTCTGGGGGCAATGGTCACGGCCTTCGACACTCGCCGCGAGGTACTCGACCAAATCCGCAGCATGGGCGCGGAGCCGCTCACGCTGGCGATGCCCGAAGAAGGCACCGGGGTGGGCGGTTATGCCCGGGCCATGAGTGCGGGCTTCTTGGCTGCCGAACAGGAGCTCTTCCGCTCGGTGGCTCCCGAAACCGACATCATCATCACCACCGCCCAGGTTCCCGGGGACCGAGCTCCCACGCTCCTTCCTGAGGAGCTGGTCGCCACGATGCGCCCGGGCTCGGTGATCGTGGATCTGGCCGCCGAGCAAGGAGGCAACTGCGCCCTCACCCGCGTTGGCGAGATACACCTCACGCACGGCGTCACCGTCGTCGGGGTCACGGACCTGGCGAGCCGAATGGCTCCCCTGGCCAGCCAACTCTACGGGACCAACCTGTCGCACCTCTTGGCCGAAATGGGCGGCGGGCGCAACTTTGGCATCGATCCGAACAACCCCATCATCCAGATGATGCTGTTGCTTCGGGGCGGCGCGTCCTGTTCACCACCGTCATCAGTTTCCCTTCCGGCCTCGGCGCTCACCCCGACCTCCGCTGCCACTATTCTGCCTCTCCACGCGACGCCGGAAACGGTCAGCCCGTCGATCCGCCCGGCAATCGTTCCCCGACGAGCCTCGCCAGCCCGCTGGGTCGCGATGGGTTTGGTGGGTACCCTGATGGTAGGTATTGGCTGGTGGGCGCCGCCCCAGTTCCTTTCCCACCTGACCATCTTCATCCTGGCCTGCTTCGTGGGCTGGCAGCTGGTGTGGAACGTGACTCCCGCTTTGCACACCCCGCTGATGAGTGTGACCAATGCCATCAGCGGCATCATCGTGCTGGGCGGAATCATGCAGCTCGCCCAAGATCGCGGTCCGCTGATGACCGCGATCGGAGCGGCGGCCGTCCTTTTCGCCACGGTCAACGTGGTGGGGGGATTTTTAGTCACCCAGCGGATGCTCCGTATGTTTCGACGTTGAGGGCCAGCATGCCAAGCGGATTCACCACGGTCGCCTACATCGTCGGGGCCATCCTGTTCATCCTGAGCCTGGGTGGGCTGAGCACCCAACAGACCGCACGCCGCGGTAACGTCTGGGGTATGGTGGGGATGGCCGTGGCCGTCTGCGTGACCATCCTGGGCCACGACGGCAAGTTCACCGTGCTGATGGGTGCCATGGCGCTCGGCGCCCTGTTGGGTGCCATTCTGGCGGCGCGTGTGGCGATGACGTCCATGCCCGAGCTGGTCGCGCTCCTGCATAGCCTGGTGGGGCTGGCCGCCGTCCTGGTCGGGTTTGGTAGCGCCCTGTCGGTGCCCCAAACCGTCGGCGCGGAGCGCATCATCCACGAGCTCGAGGTGTACGTCGGGGTATTCGTGGGTGCCATCACGTTCACCGGTTCGCTGGTTGCATTCGGTAAGCTTCGGGGCCTGGTGCGCAGCCGCCCCGTGCTGTTGCCGCTGCGCCACGCGCTCAACGGCGTGGTCGTGCTGGCTTGCGTGGCCCTGGGCGTCCGCTTCGTGGGGGCACCGCCCGAGCAGGCCCTGGTTGCTCTAGCCATCCAGGCGCTCCTGGCCGGGCTGCTGAGCATCCATGTCGTGATGGCCATCGGTGGGGCCGACATGCCAGTCGTCGTGTCGATGCTGAACAGCTACTCGGGCTGGGCCGCCTCAGCGGCAGGATTCATGCTGTCCAACGATCTTTTGATCATCACAGGCGCCTTGGTTGGATCCAGCGGTGCCATCCTGAGCTACATCATGTGTCGGGCCATGAATCGCTCGTTCCTGAGCGTGATCCTCGGGGGATTTGGCGGGGCGCCCCGCCAGCCCGCGGCGCCAGCCACTACCGGATCCGCCGGGCAAGCGCGCGAGCTCACGGTGCTCGACGTGGCACAGCTGGTTCGGCAATCCCAGAGCGTCATCATCGTACCCGGCTACGGCATGGCCGTGGCCCAGGCGCAGCGTTCCGTCTACGAGCTTTCCCGTTGGCTGCAGCAAGAGAACAAATCGGTGCGCTACGCCATCCATCCCGTAGCGGGGCGTCTTCCCGGACACATGAACGTGCTCCTCGCCGAAGCCCGAGTCCCGTACCCCATGGTTCTCGAGATGGAGGCGATCAATCCGGACTTCCCCCAGACCGATCTGGTCCTGGTCATCGGCGCCAACGACATCGTGAACCCGGGTGCTGTCGACGACCCCCAAAGTCCCCTCTACGGGATGCCCGTGCTCGAGGTCTGGAAGGCGCGGACCACCGTCGTCATCAAGCGGAGCCTTGGGAGCGGCTACGCGGGTGTCGACAACCCGCTCTTTTTCAGGGACAACACCCGCATGCTCCTGGGCGACGCGCAGACCAACATTCAGGCCGTCGTCGACGCCCTGCACGGGGTGGAGCGAATGCAACGGGTTGCCTGAAGCCTTGACGTCGCGCATCCTCACCATGAGGAGGGTGAGCAGCCCCGGACGCTTCGACGCTGCCCAAGTCCAATCCGACGCGCGGGCCAGCTTTCCAGCTCAGCAATACTTTCCGGGTTAGCAAGGAACGATCCGGAGACGACAGACTGGACCAGGCACCGTCCAATCCGCACGCGCTGCGTCGCTGCGCGACCTTGGGGAGCCCGAAAATACCGCCAACCAAGCTATGTACCGCCAGTCGAAAACTTGGCTCATCTCTGACCGTGCTGCCCTGCAAATACCCAATCCGTCAAAATGAGCCGGAGGGTTCGGGCCAGGACTCCACGTGCGCTCTGTTGGAACGGGGCCGAAAGATGGTAGACTCTTCATTACGGGACTGCCACAAGCGGCCGCCCGAAACGAGGGCCTCATGCGCAATGCTCGGTATTCTTTGGTCGGGGTGAGTCTTCTGGTTGCCATGGCTGTAGCGGCGAGCTGCAGCAAGAAGGAAGAAAGCACCCCGGGTGACGACGAAGGCGATGGTGGGACCGTCCTTGACATTCAGGGCGGCAGCAACGGCGATGCCGGGAACGACGACGGAGGTCGCGGTAACGAGGGTGGCAATGATGGCAGCGGCAACACCGGCAATGTCACCGAGCCGCCTGCCTGCGACTCGCTGAAAGGGATCGACGACGAGTGCGGTGCTACGGCGGTGAAGGCGCAGTACAGCACCGTGAACATGCTGATCGTCCTCGACAAATCGGGCAGCATGGACAAGACGCCCAACGGCTTCGAGCTGTCCAAGTGGGAAGCGGTCAACTCTGCCTTCGAACAGTCACTGCCGCCGGTGGCCGGGACCGTCAACTTCGGCTTGATGATGTACCCCTATTCCGAGGATCGAGTGATCCCCACCGAGTGCACCACAGGGTGCTGTGAGGTCCAAACGGGTGAGGCCGCTATCAACGTGCCCATTGGCGAGGGCTCCCGCGCCGTTCGGGACGTGCTGGAGGTCCTCAATGACACCCCGCCGGGCGGCGGAACCCCGACGGCGGCCGCTCTCGCCGAAGCCTACCGGTATTTCACCAGCGGTGAAGGCCTGGGTTTGAAGGGGCGCAAGTACGTCCTTCTGGCAACGGACGGTGCGCCCAACTGCGATTCTGGCAACAGCTGCGACGAGGACAAATGCACGCAGAACATCGACGGCAACTGCCCGGAGACCCAGGGCAACTGCTGTCTGGATGCTGGGATCAACTGCCTGGATGACGAGAATGTGGTCGACCAGATCCGCAACCTGGCTGACGAGGGGATCTCCACGTTCGTGGTGGGCATTCCGGGGACGGAGCGGTACGAGCAGTATCTCGATACCTTCGCCGAGGAGGGTGGTGTCGGAACCAACGACGACGGTCACTCGTACTACCAGGTTACCGCGTCGGAGGGCGTCCAGGGTCTCGTCAACGTGTTCACCGAGATCACCACCAAGCTGGTGCGCGACTGCGACATCGCGCTGCCCCAGCGCCCCACGGACACGGCACTCGTCAACGTGGCGATCAACTGCGATATCCTGCCGGCGGAGGGCGCGGAGGACGGGTCGGCGTGGGAGATCAACACCGAAGACGGCGACAGCGTCATCACCATCACGGGTCCCAAGTGCGAAGAGATCCAGCAGGAGGGTGTGGAGCGCGTCGATATCGTGACGGGCTGCCCCACCGTTGTCATCAACTGACCGTTTAAAAGAGGAGCTCCGCGGGCCAACCAGAACCGGCCCCAATTCATCATGTTCACGCGCGACACCGCCCCAACCAGGCTCTCGGACCCGGCAGTCGAAAGGCTGCCGGGTTGGGGTCGGTGGATGTGTTCTTACTGGAAGGTCCCGGTGCGGCCACAGGCCGGAGGGATTCGGGTTCTGCTAAGCTATTGAAGGGCCGGTGCCCTTTTTGTTCTTCTTGGTACACGCGAGGTAACCATGGCAAATCGAGTGGTCGGTCGGAGCTTGATTCTGGGTGGATTGGTCCTGATGGCGCTCGGCATGGTCGCGGCGGCCTGCAGCAGCGACAAGGTCCCCGAAGGGAACGACGGCAGCGGTAACACCGCCAACAACGGCAGTGGCAACTCGGCCAACAACGGCAGCGGCAATTCCGCCAACGACGGCGCCGGTGAGAGCGGCAACGACGAGGAAGGCGGAAGCGACGACGAGGGTGATGGTGGCCGGACGGGCAGGGGCGGGAGCGGCGACGACGCCGGGTCAGGCAACGTATCGCGCGGTGGTGGCACGGTCGAGCCTTGCCAGGGGGAGCCGTACGATCCTGAGGAGCAACTCAACGAGGAGGGAGGCCTGTGCGGTGGTGTTTCGTACGAGACCGAGGCCGCGGATGTCGACATGTACATCATGGTGGACCGTTCGATCTCCATGGGTGAGCTCATACCCGGGCAGTCAGGCTCGACTGTTACCCGCTGGCAGGCCTTGATGGCCGCGGTCGAAGCCTTTGCCACGGACGAGAGAGCAGTCAACATTGGGGCTGCCATGGGCTTCTTCAACAAGTCCGGGGGGCGAGACGAGGAGGTGGACTGTGACGTCGACCGCTACGCCGAGCCCGAAGTCCCCATGGATTTTCTGTCGAACAACGCAAGCGCCCTGGTGGATGCCATGGAACCCATCGAGCCCGGCGGGCTGACGCCCACCGTGCCGGCCCTGCAAGGTGCCATCCGCTACGCCAGGCAGTGGGCGCTTGGTCATCCCGGTCGGGAGACGGTGGTGGTTCTCGTGTCCGACATCTATCCGACCCTTTGCGGTGAGGAGCCGACCGATCCGACCCCGATCGTCGAGATGGCAAAGGAGGGTTACATGAACTCCCCACAGATCCGAACCTTCGTGGTGGGCGTCGGTGGCGTGGGCAAGTTCAACGCCAACAACGTCGCCACGGCGGGAGGCACGAGCAAGGCCGTCACCGTGAGCGACGCCAGCGCTGCTGACGTGCGCGAGGAGTTCGTGACCGCTCTGTTGAACATCGCCAAGCAGCCCTTGGGTTGCGCGTATCCCATCGATCAGAGCCTGTTGCCCGAGGACGTGGAGTTCGATTCCGAGAAGGTGCAGCTGGTCTACTCGCCGGCACAGGGCGAATGGGAGGAGATCCCCAAGGCCAACGGCGCGGGGAGCTGCGGCAAGGGAGGCTGGTATTTCGACAACCCCAGCGATCCCACTCGGGTCATCGCCTGCCCCTGCAGCTGCGCCCGACTCGGCGCCGGTCAGGTGACGATGCAGTTCGGCTGTAAGCCGAAGGTCATCATCGACTGACGGTTACGAACCGCGATCGAACTCGAAGGCGCGCCCCTCAAAAGGCGCGCCTTCGGCGTATTGGGGCCATGCGTAGTACGTGAAGCGACCGTGAACGCAGCCCGGCGCACGGCCCTTCGGCGTATTGGGGCCCGGCGCAGTGCGTGAAGCGACCGTGAACGCAGCCCGGTGCACGGCCGCAGGCTCTACCTCAGGATCTCGTCGATGGTGGCGTCCTCACAGCCCGCCACCACCTCGACCACCGTGCTCGGATCCTCCTTGGCCCGATTGCAGGTGTCCTCGCAGAGAACGATCTTGCCGTCCACGAGCTGCCACCCCTCGGAACATTCGTCCTGGTTGTCGGGCCAGACAATCTCGGAATTGCCCTGAATGGTCAGGATGACGCGCATGGAGTCCGCGTCGATGGTTTCCCCCTCGCTGGCCGTGGGCTGCCGGTACGTGCATTCGCCGAGCTGACTGGCCACGACGCCCAGGCCCTGCTTGAGCGCGGCCGCGAAGTCCTCGGATTGGGTCATGTCCATGTGGCAGAATTCGGGGCCATCATTGGAACAACCATCGGGGGCCGTGTGCCCAGCCTGGGCAGCCTCCGACAACCAGGGTCGGGCATCTGAACCGCTGACGCCATCCTGGCTTCCAGGGGAGCCGATGACGAAGGTCTGGGTGCCATCCTCTTCATAGGCATTGGCGATCAGCTCGATGATGGGATCGGTGGGGACGGCCGGGGGTTCCTCGTCTCCGTCACCCACGCAGCCCTCACCGAACGTCGGGACGCCATCGGTGATGAGCAGCATGTAGCGATTGCCCTGCAGTGAGTCTGGCGCCTGGCGAAGGCCATTCTCCAGCGCCCAGTTGTACGCGATGAACGTGGGCGTGTTGCCGTCCGGCTGTACGGCATCCAGGGCCGCGGTGATCGCCTGGCGCTGCTCGGAACCAGAGGGGCCCAGCGTATCGACCGGGACGGCACCCGATGAGTTAAAACAGGCAGAGATGTCTTGAGGTTCCGTGTATTCCCGGCCCACCACCCCACGATTGGGGAAGAAGACGAGCCCTGCGGCAACCGTGGAACCCAGGCCGTCAATCGCTTCGGCCAAAGCGGGATGCGTAATCTCCCACTTGGTTGAGCCGCTCCCCCCGTTGTATTCCCAGGTCGTTCCCTCGACCAACCGCTTGGTCATGGAACGGCTCGTATCCTGCACGATCTGCAAGACGGCGGGGATCGACTCCAGCTCCCGTGACTCACCGGCGCAGGCAGCGTCTTCGATCTTCTCTTTCTGCTCGGCCGTGATGCTCTCCACGCCGCCATCATGGACCTCATCGAACCCCACCTGTTCGGGGGGTAGATCGATCTCGCTACCCGAGCAAATCCCCGTTGGACCGCAGGACTGGCCGTCGGGGCAAGGGTGGTCCTCATCGCAGTCGGCCCAGCACTTCTGGTTGCTGTTGCAGTAGAGCCCCTCATCGCAGTCTTCGGTCAAAGTGCAGCTGCGTTCGCAGCCCCGCTTGGGGTTGGGGTTGTCGCAGACGCCCCCCTCCTTCTTGTCGTCGGCGCAGCTCCACAGGGCCAGTGCAGCCAACAGGGCAAGAACGCCAGTGCCCAGCGCGCTCGCGCCGCTGTGACCACCCAGCCCCCGCCGCGGATGCCTGAAGCCCGAAAGAGTTGATTGCGTCATGACGTTACTCCTCGCCGATTCGACCTGACCGCTACCGAACCTTGACTGATGGCTCCACAAACCCGCCGACCAGCGTTGACCGCGAGCCCGTGCCGCCACGGCACCAAAGTGTAACACAATCCGAATCCCCGTGGGCGAGAAGCTCGTATCAACGACGCCGTCGACGCCTCCCGCCCCGCAGGTGCAGCACCACCCCAACGGCGACGCATCTGATTGTCGCTGCACCTGCAGTCACAGCATCTGTCGACGACGCTCCGGCCCAGTGTACCCCCCGAAAGACCCTGAGTCTACGCCGGTTCCGAGTAGGTCAGCGTGTCAACGCTCACACCGCCGACTTTCGACCCCTGTCTCCAAACCCCCGGCGAATCCCGAGTTGTGGGGGTTGACCCACCGTACGAGCCGCATCCCACTTCGTGCGCCGATGTGGTTGCGCCAGCGAGGTCCACCCTTCACTCCACGAACACGGTCGCTCTCCAGGCGATATCAGCCGACGAATTCCCGACCAGGAGCTGGTACTCGCCGCTTTCGACGCACCAGTCCTGCCTCGCACAGTCATAATGAGCGAACTTCTGACGCTCCAGCTCGAAGGTGACCGTCTGCGAGGCACCCACCTCGAGTTCGACGCTTCGAAACGCCTTGAGCTCCAGCGCGGGGCGCAACATCGCCGACTGGATGGCGCGGACGTATACCTGGACGACCTCCCTACCGGCTCGGTTGCCCGTGTTGCGCACGCGAAGCTGCAGCGTGAGCGTTCCCGTGCCGAGTCGCTCCGCGGAAAGCGTGAACCCTTCCAGGCGGAAGGTCGTGTAGCTGAGGCCGAATCCAAACGGGAAAAGGGGTCTTGGCCCCTCGGGATCCACAGCCCGATACCCACAGCGGATCCCATCCTTCAGCTGCACGCGCAGATCGCCGTCATCATCGTGGTACGAATCGAAGGAGCTGCGCTGGTCTTCGCGTTCTTCCAGCGTCACGGGCAGCTTCGCCGACGGACTGACCTGCCCGAGCAGGATCTCGGCGATGGCTCGTCCCCCTTGTTGCCCCGGGTAGAAGGTGTGAACGACCGCCGCCGCTGCATTCAGCCACCCGCGCATGTCCAGGTTGCCGCCAGCCGTGAGAACGACCACCGTGTTGGGTTGTGCCGCAGTGACTTGGCGAACCAATCGTTCCATGTCTGGATGCAGCTGGAACTCGCGATCAAATCCCTCGCCCTCGGAGACGTCGTCGAACCCCACGCACACCACCGCCGCGTCCGCCGCCCTGGCCAGACTCACGCACGACTCGACCTCGCCATCCGGTGGAGCATTGAAGACCCAGCCAAATTGCATGGTGCCCCAATAGCGCACCTTTTTGTACAGGATCTCCAATCCAACCGCCCGCCCTGCCTCGAGGTTCACCTCGACCGTCTGCACCCCATTGCGTTCGGACTTCCAGGTGTCCAAGAGAGTCGTTCCGTCGATGCTCACCCGAACCACGGCATCATGGCATCGCATGTACAGCGTATGAACCCCCGAACGGCAGGGGACGATGCGGCCCGTCCAGCGCACTGAGAAATGCTCCACCGAGATCTCGGGCGCGGGAGGGCTGGGGCCCCAGGCGAAGTCCACGTGGGGATCCAGTCGAGTCACCGCCGGCGGCCCAGTCCAGGAGTCATTGTCGTAGTACTCGGCACGGAGCCCCGGACCCATATCCGATTCCAGGGCGCAAGACCGAAAGACGTGACGCAGCGGATTGGGATCGGGACCAACCCGATGCAAGACCTCGAAGGCCCCCTGACTGTATTCCCGCAACCCGTCCAGAACGCTCACTGCGTGAAACGGAGTCGTGAATGCGCTGCCTGCGCCGCTCCAGACGGGGGGATGTGCCAGAGGGCCCAGGACCGCCAGGCGACGCAGCCGTGAGGGCTGGAAGGGCAACAGCTGGCGGCTGTTCTTGAGCAGCACGATCCCCCGGCGCGCCACGTCCAGCGCAACCTGGTCTGACTCCGGATCGTCAAGCAGGAGCTCCGGATCGCGCTGCGGTCCATCCAGCCAACCGAAGTAGACGGCCAGGCGTAGCAGCCGACGGACCTTGTCGTCGATCAGGGCTTGGTCGACCCTGCCCGCATCGACGGCCGCCTGCAGTTGGTCCGGTCGAAACCATTCAGCGGTCGGCATTTCCAGGTCCAACCCGGCGTTGGCGCAGGCCTCGGTGCCATAGGTCGATACCCAGTCGGACATGACCAGGCCGCGGAAGCCCCAGGCGGTCTTGAGGATGTCGGTGATGAGGGCGCGATGTTCGGAACAGTGCGTCCCATTGACCGGGTTGTAAGCGGTCATGACCGCCGCGCATCCAGCCTCTGTCACTGCGGCTCGAAAGGCCAACAGGTAGATCTCGTGCAGCGTTCGATCGTCGAGATCGCTGCTGACACGATGGCGGTCATACTCCTGGAAGTTGACGGCGAAATGCTTCACCGTACAGGCCACACCCTTCGACTGAACCCCCCGGATGAATCCCACGGCCACTCGAGAGGTCAGGAAGGGATCCTCTCCCGCATACTCGAAGTTCCGGCCGCAGCGAGGGGAGCGGTGAATGTTCACGCCTGGAGCCAGAAGGACGTGAACGCCCCGAGCCCGCGCATCGCGTCCCAGCGATGCCCCCAGGCGAAGCCACAAACTCTCGTCCCAGCTGGCGGCCGCAGCCAGAAGGGCCGGATAGGCCGTGGCTGCGCTGCACCACCAATGAACCCCCATGGGACCATCCGACATTCGCAATTCGGGCAGGCCCAGCCTTTCGACGCCGAAGGTCGCCCCGCGCCCCGGCTGTCCCGCCAGCAACCGCAGCTTTTCTTCCTGGGTGAGCTGTTGCAGGAGAGCTTCGACCCGCTCTTCCTTTTCGGGCAATGGCACCAACACAGAGGCCACATTCGACGACATCACTGCACCAGATCTACCCCAGGTTTACGTTCGCACCAAGACACCCGAGGGCAGAATCGGAGCGGATGCGGTCAAGGGAGCACGTGAAATTGCAACGGAAGCGATCCCGCGACCCTGGCGTTCCCGGTGACCACCCTTCAGGGACGTAACGCAGCTAGAGCCTGGCCCCAAAACGGTGACAGGGTAGACCTTGAACCGGCACGCCAACAGCGAAGAGCGAGCCGGCGAACGTCTGTCGCTCCCGTTCCGCCTGGTTAAGGCCCGAACGAGCCGTCGATATGTACAGTTCCTTCCGCTGCCCACCGCCGAACGCGCAAGAGGTCGGTTGGCTCACGGGGACCCTCACCTCCCGCACGATCTGTCCCGTACTCGGATCGACGCAGATGATTCTCGAGCCGCCATACAACGCGACCCAAAGGCAGCCGAACTCGTCGATGGCCATCCCGTCCGGAGCACCCATCGAAGGTTCGACCTCCATCACCACCCGACGCGGTCCCAGTGCCCCCGAGGCCAGTTCGAACTCGAACGCCCAGATTTGTTGGGTCCGAGTGTCGATGTAGAAGAACTGGGAGCCAGTCTCGCTCCATACTAGACCGTTGGAGCAACCGATGCCGCCGAGCCTTTTGGACCAGACGAGATCGGTTTCAAGGCAGTAGAGACCGCCGGTTGCGGGCCCCTTGGTCTCCACCATGGTCCCGGCCCAGAATCGACCCCTGGGATCACATTTCCCATCGTTGAAGCGGGTATCGGATCGGTCTGCTTCTGGTCCCCCCAGCCTGGTAACCGATCCGGTATCCGGGTCGAGCCAGGCGAAGCCACTGCGTACGCCGAGAAGGAGGCGTCCGTTCTCGCTGACCACCACCGTGCCCACGTTCTCCCCGACCGCGAAGCCTTGCAGCTGCATGGTCGCCGGATCGAGCGAGTAGACCCGATCCCCTACGATATCGACGAAGAACAGCCGTGCCAGCCGGTCATCCCACAGACAACCCTCTCCCAGCTCGCAGGCACAATCCAGAAGCAGCTCGGCACCGAGGGACTGCATGTCACACCCCGAACACCGCTACAGCAAGACCCCGACATTCTCGCCGGTTCGCCGTGACCTGACTCCGACCGAGTCGAACCGACCTACTCGGCGCGCCACTTCTTCAGGCGCAAGTGACGACGCCGGTTCTTGGCCTTGTGCCGGGCGT
The DNA here is from genome assembly GCA_964648165.1 of uncultured Polyangiaceae bacterium. GTDB lineage: Bacteria > Myxococcota_A > Polyangia > Polyangiales > Polyangiaceae > FEN-1139. The sequence goes on from CAZYKT010000012.1 coordinate 36,322, forward strand.
TCTTGCGTGCACAGCGCGATCGGTCGCGGACCTTGTTGAGCTTCTTGAGAAACAGCAGCATGTTGGGACCGCCTCAATAGCTCGGCCCCGGGGGCAGCGCAACCGCCGCCTGGATGGGATTCATGCGTTCAGCACGCTCATGCTCCCGCGCTGGCCCAGCTCGCCAACCCGGCCACCATCGCACCCCCGGCAGCGAGGACTCCGTTGGAAGGGGGCAGATCCCAAAAAGGGCAGGCCCCAGGGCCCGTTCGGCCCCCCAGGGCCCCATCGTCGTTACTCGTCCTCTTCGAGCAACAGCCGTGAGCGATTCATGGCTGCGGCGACGGGTGAAACCCGCCCGTCCTGTTCGACGAGTTCGATCAGCGCCTGCATCCCCCGCAGGTACCCGGCCCGGTCCGTCTCACCGCGCAACAGCTGCACCCGCAGCAGCACGGCCGTCGTCTGCACCACGTCGCACAGGCAATAATCCTTGACCTCTTCCAGGCGTCCAGCGTGCACCAGAGGGCCAACGTCCTTTCCCTCGACGCCCACCTTGCCGGGCATGCCGCAGAGCTTCGCAATGATGTCCAATCGCGCGGGTTTCGCGGCTCCGTGGTCTGCCAGGTAGTCCATCAGGTCGAGATGACCCTCGGCAGAGAAGCGATAACGGACATCCCGGCTACCGTAGTAGTGCGAAAACGAGATGCCGTGCCTCAGACATCGTGACGCGATGACCGGCATATCGAACCCCCGACCATTGTAGGTGACCAGGGTGGGGCGCCGTTCGTCCAGGAACCTGGCGAAGTCGACCAGCATTCCGCGCTCGCTCTTGCCATCGCCGAGGACCCCCAGCTTGCGTGGTTCCAGGGACTCCCCGAGCCACAGGGCTCCGATGACCACCACCTGGTGATGGGGGGGGGCAGGCAGGCGCTCCGCCTCCGCCGACTCGGCGATGGGCAGCTCCGGGTCGAGGACGGTCTCGATGTCGATGACGAGAAAAGTCTTTCCCACGGCCGAAAAATGGCAGAGGCCCGAGGGCCCAGTCAATCGGACTGGCGGCGGGGCCGAAATTCAACTACTTTCGCACACCTGAAGTGAAGAGGTTTTCTGCGCTCCGCCTTGTTCGAGCCTTCCCGGCTTCCGGGCTCATTTCTCCCAATCGCACCTGCGAGCGGTCGAGGAGTGGGCTTGAGACGAGTTGGCTCACAACGCGAGCGCCCAGCCCTATGCGGAGCCCATGTCTCGAAATACGCTCGTCATTAATTGTGACCTACGCGAAACCCGAGTCTGTCTGATAGAAGACGGAGTCATTGCCGAGCTGCACGTGGAACGTGCCTCCCAGCGGGGGACTGTCGGCAATATCGTGTTGGGCAGGGTGACCCGAGTTCTGCCCGGGATGCAGGCCGCATTCATCGACATTGGCATGGAACGTGCTGCGTTCCTGCACGTCGAGGATCTGATCCGCCCCAACGACTTCGAGGCCTATCTGGACAAGGATGACGGCCGGGAAGAGCTTCCATCTGGCAAGGGCGATGGCGGACGTCGCTTCGGCAGTGCCCAACAGGGGGCCGGTGACGAAGACGAGGCTGTCGCCGGCGCAGACCCGAGAGATCTGGATGAGGACGACGTCGAGTCGTCCCCTGAGCAGGCCACTTCGCCGGTTGCGGCGCCCGTTAGCGACGAGGCCGAAACGGAACAGGAAGCCTTCGAGGATGACGACGACGAGGATGCGGATTCGGAGGAATCGGAGCAGCCCACCGAAACCGCCATGGATTCCGAGGATTCGCAGTCCCCGGATTCAGGACCGGACCAAGCGGTTGTCGACGAGTCCGACGGGGAAGAGGAAGAGGATTCCGGCCTGGATTCCTCGGATGCCCTTGGTGATGGCTCTGACGAAGAGGAGCAATCCGACCCTGATTCCTCGACGGCTCTTGCCAGCGACATAACCCCCAGTCAAGGGGGTGGGTCCGATTCGAATGACTCGGACTCGGTCCAAGAATCAGAGGCCCTGCCCCCTCAGGCAGCGGCGGTGGCGGAACCGCGAGGCTCTCGAAGGCGACGCCGGCGGCGTCGGGGAAAGAATGACAACGGGGTGACTGGGGTCAACGATCGGGGCTCTGGTGCCAACCGAGATGGGGCACGGGTTGATGCTGGCGGTTCGGGGAGTCGTCCCAGGGAGGCCGGGCGCCGACGGGATCTGGGACGGGATCGACGCGCCAAGACTGCGCCCAACCGAGTCTCTCGCTCGGTCCCCATCACCGAGATCGTGAAGGAGGGCGACGAGGCGATCGTCCAGATCTCCAAGGAGCCGATCGGTACCAAGGGAGCCCGGGTGACCAGTCACGTTTCGCTCCCCGGACGGCATGTCGTCTACCTGCCGACGGTCGAGCACGTGGGGATCTCGCGGCGGATCGGTTCCACCAAGGAGCGCCAGCGCCTGCGGCAGGTCATCGACACCCTCAAGCCCGACACCGGGGGGTTGATCGTTCGTACCGTGGCCGAGGGGCTGACCAAGAAGAACCTCAAGACCGACATCGGGTACTTGATCGGGCTCTGGAAGGAAATCTCCAAAAAGCGTGCTCAGGTCAAGGCCCCCGCCGTTCTGTACACCGAGCTGGACCTAGTCCTCAAGACGGCTCGGGATCTGTTCACCGACGAAGTGAACAAGGTCATTATCGATGACCGCGAACAGTACGCCCGACTGGTGCGTTTCGTGGAGATGTTCTCGCCCAGTCGAGTCAAGGATATCGAACTCTACTCTGGCGACGAACCGATCTTCGATGCCTTCGGCATCGAGGACGAGATCGGGCGAGCTCTCGGTCGCAAGGTCCCGCTACCCAGCGGTGGATACCTGGTGATCGATCAAGCCGAGGCGCTGACGGCCATCGACGTGAATACGGGGCGCTACGTTGGCAAGGGCAGCAAGGACCTCGAGGAGACTGCGCTGAAGACCAACCTGGAGGCAGTCAACGAGATTGCCTACCAGTTGAGGCTGCGCAACATCGGGGGGCTGGTGATCCTGGACCTGATTGACATGGAACAGGCGGCCAACCGTGAAAAGGTGTGGCGAGCGCTGGAACAGCATCTGGCCAAGGACAAGGCCAAGACCACCATCAATCGGATCAGCGAGTTGGGTTTGATCGAGATGACCCGCAAGCGCACGCGGGAGAGCCTAACGCGTCTCTTGCACGAGCCCTGCTTCTACTGCGATGGGACCGGACAGATCCAATCACGGACGACGGTTGCCTACGAGATTCTGCGCCAGGTCCGCCGGGAACGGCACCTTCTGCCGGGCTACGTCATCGTCGTCAACGCGCACCCGGCCATCATCGATCTGTTGCAGACCGATGAGAAGGTGGCTGTCCAAGAGGCAGAGCGGAGATACATGCGGCGGATCGACCTGGTTCCCCGGCGGGAATACCACCTGGAGCAATTCGATCTGCAGGGTCGCTGAGACTCGGTATTGCCCGCCCCAACGGAGGCCTCTTCCCGAACGCCGAGCTATGGCTCGCGGTAGAATCGGGGAACGCGCCGGGAGATCGAGGTCAGGACTTCCCACGGAATGGTCCCGATGGCCGTCGCGATCTCTCGGGCGGTGATCACGTCCGAACCCAAGGGGCCCTTCTGTGGACCCAGCACGACACACTCGTCCCCCACCGCGACCCCCGGTATGTCAGTTGCATCGACCATGGCCATGTCCATACTGACCAAACCCACCAAGGGGGCACGGCGGCCGCGAAGCAAGACCCAGCCGCGGTTGGATAGAGAACGACTGAGCCCGTCCGCGTAGCCCATGGGAATGGTGGCAATCCGACTGGGGCGATGGGCCTGCCAGGTGGCGGAATAGCCAACGCTCTGCCCGCGCTCCAGTTCGCGAACGGCGATGACTTCGGTTCGGACCCGCATGACCGCGAGCAATTCATCCCGATCCTGGCGGGGATCCACGCCAAAAAGCGCGATACCGGGGCGAACGATGTCATAGCGGTGCTCGGGGGCCGCGAACAGAGCCGCGCTATTGGCAGCGTGGCGCACGCACGGTCCCAGGCCAGCGCTGACCAGACGAGTCGTGACCTCCTCGAAGCAGGCTCGTTGATCCTCCAAGTGGGATGGATCCCCTGCATCGGCGCACGCGTAGTGAGTCATCAGGCCGTGCAAACGGACCTCGGACCAGCGCTCGAAGGCTTCGACCAAGTGGGGCAACTCTTGGGGGGTGACACCAAGTCTTGCCATCCCCGTATCGATCTTGACGTGAACGTTTACTGGCCCACAGCCGCGGTGACGCACCTCCTCGGCGAGCGCTTCGACCTGGCCCGGGTCGTGGATCACGGGCGTGAGCTCATGGGCGACGAGTTCGTCGTAGGCACGACCATAGTGACCCCCGATGACCAGGATTGGCACCCGGATGCCCGCCTCGCGCAACTCGATCCCCTCTTCGACCAGTGCCACGCACACGCCTGCAGCGCCTGCACGCTCCAGCGTGCGCGCCAAGGCCTTGGCCCCGTGACCGTAGCCATCGGCTTTCAGTACGGCCCACACCGCTGCCGGACTGGCCTTCTTCTGGACCACGTGCAGGTTGTGCCTCAGGTTGCCAAGATTCACGTCCGCTCGAGTGGGTCGAACGGCATCGGAAGGGGTTGCACGCTGGGGGCGGAACACGCGAGGGGGTGAAGATACCGGAAAGGCGGTGTGGTACGGCATCGGCATTAACCCTGCTCGGTTACCGCTTTCAAGCTACAAAGGCCAACTTACTCGGTCGCGCAGGTTCTGACGCAGCCCCGAAAGTCCCGATCGCAGCGGTCACAGCCGGCGGCCGGCGCGGGACCAGCGTTCGCCGCCTGTCGGCCCCTCGGATTCTTGCCGGGAGACGATGCGGCAGCGTCACATTCGACCCGGCAGACCCTGAAGCGAGCTTGGCATTCGGTCAAACAGTCGGTACCGGGCGGATCTGGCGCCGGTTTCGGAGAGGATGCGGACGGCGCAGGAGCCGAATCCTTCAGCTTGGGGATGGGCGTTGCGTGAACACTCGAGGGTATGGGGGCCTCGGGGGCCTGAATCGGCCCCATGCCCTGGGGATGAGTGACCTCGAGTACGATAGGAGAGCTGTCACCCGCGGCCAGGGCTCGTTCCCGCCTTTTTGCGTAATCAACTCGGTCGCTGGTTTGGCCGCTGGTGTAGGACTGGAGCCACTCGCGCCAGCACGCCTCCCGATGCGATGGCGCGATGCTTGGATCCAAGTCCAGGCGATAACAGTGTTCGAACCTCAGATTCCCCTCGTAGATGTACTGAACACTCGGACCACACCCCAGAGGAGCATTCACCAATCCAGCCGCCACCGCAGCCAGCGCGCCCCAACGCGCGATTGTGACGATTGAGGATTCCAAGCCATTCCGAGCCTGCCGACTTTTCGGACCCATTGCAACCCCATCAACCAGGGACGCGTGGTCCGATAGATGCTATGGCTGCCACCGTGTTCACAGGTCTGGTCCAGGCAACCGGGCAGCTGCGGGTGCTGCAACCACGAGCCAGCGGTTTTCGCCTGAAGGTGGGGGCTCCGTTCCCGGACCTGGTTCTCGGTGAGTCCATTGCTGTCAACGGGGTGTGCCTCACCGTGGTGGACCTCGGGCGGGACGAATTCGATGCCGACCTGTCTGCCGAGACGGCGGAGCGAACCACCCTGCCTCGCCTCAGGCCCGGCATGTCGGTGAACCTGGAGCGAGCCCTCACCCTTGCCGACCGACTTGGGGGTCACCTGGTGTCCGGCCATGTGGATGCGGTGACGCGGGTGTTGAGTATCCGGTTGAACGGAGAGGAGAGCGGCGTCACCCTCTTCCTGCCGGCCGAGCTCCGCGGTTTCGTCGCAAAAAAAGGGTCCGTCGCCCTGGACGGTGTCTCACTCACGGTCAACCAAGTCGATGCAGCCTGTTTTGACGTGGCGGTGATTCCTCACACCCAACGGTCGACGACCCTGAGTGACCTTCAGGTGGGCAGAGAGCTCAATCTGGAGGTCGACCTCGTGGCTCGCTACGTGGCTCGATGGCTGGGGATCGCCTCGCTGGGCGCTCAACACGACCAGGACGGTCCTCTGGGTTCGGTCGACGATCGATTTCGACAGGCGCTCGAACGAGCCGGAATGCTCTGACTCCCATGTCCCAAGCCAGCGACCGCGATCTCCGTCCGCCGCGTCAGCTCGATATCGATCCCGATCACCTCGAGCACGTCCGTGCCGCGCTGGAAGACATTCGCGACGGCAAGATGATCATCCTGGTCGACGACGAGGATCGTGAGAACGAGGGCGATCTGTGCATGGCGGCCGAGCGGGTAACGGCCGAGGCGGTTGCCTTCATGGCCGCCCAGGGACGAGGACTCATTTGCGTGACGCTCACCGAAGAGCAGGTGCGGCGCCTCGATCTGCCGCTGATGCGCGCCGGAGATCGTCTGGGTCCTCCGCTGGGAACTGCCTTCACAGTGAGCATCGAGGCTCGACAGGGGGTCACCACCGGAATCAGCGCCGCGGATCGGGCCCACACCATTCGCGTCGCTGCCAGTCCGGCCGCCGTGCCTGCCGATCTGGTGGTGCCCGGCCACGTCCTGCCCCTGCGGGCCCGACGCGGGGGCGTCTTGGTGCGCGCTGGCCAGACCGAGGGCTCGGTGGATTTGGCTCGCCTGGCTGGAATGACACCGGCTGGCGTCATCTGCGAGATCATGAACGACGACGGCACGATGGCGCGAATGCCGGATCTGGATGCGTTTTCTGCCCGCCACGGGCTGCGCATTCTGACCATTGCCGATCTGATTCGGTATCGTTTGCAGACCGAACACCTGGTGGAACGCATCGATTCCCAGGTCATCGTTCTGGATCGCACGGGCACCTCGTGGACGGCTCACGTCTACACCGATTCTCTCGAGCAGGTGCAAACCTTGGCCCTGACCCTGGGGCACTGGAGCCCCGAGGAAGCAGTACTGTGTCGGGTTCATGCCGGATCGATATTGGCCGATGCCTTCTCCTCCACGGACAGCGAAGGACGGCGGAACCTGTACCAAGCCATTGACGCGATCGAGCGTGAAGGTCGGGGAGTGGTCATCTACCTCGTCCCCCGAGGTGACCTTCGCTCCGAGCTCCAGGCCATTGTTGGACGCACCGAGGCGGTCCAGGGCAACAAGGGGCCAGCCCCCGCGCCGGGTGAGATCCTTCGCGATTATGGTTTGGGAGCCCAGGTCCTGAGGGATCTCGGACTGGGGCGGATCCGACTGCTGACCAACAACCCCAAGAAGATCGCTGGGATCGAGGGGTACGGGCTGGAGGTCACCGAGATTGTTCCCCTGGTTTCGACGAAGGGAAAGGGCTAACGTAGCCCCGTCATGAATACGGATTCAGCCCATGTGGACCTTCGGACCGTGATCGGTACTCTGGTGGTACCGGCGGATGCCCGATTCGGTATCGTAGCGGGTCGTTTCAACGCCTTCGTCGTGGATCGACTGGTGGAGGGGGCTCTCGATGCGCTGGTCAGGCACGGTGTGGGACGAGAACAGATCACCTTGGTCCGTGTCCCCGGGGCATGGGAGATACCGACGGTCTGTGCTCGTCTGGCCGGCTCCAAGCACTTTCACGCCCTCGTGGCCCTAGGGGCCGTCTTGCGCGGCAACACTCCACATTTCGAATACGTGGCGGCCGAGGTCACCAAGGGAATCGCATCCATTTCGTTGTCCAGCGGCGTTCCTATCGGACTCGGTGTCCTCACCACGGATACCATGGAGCAGGCCGTCGATCGCGCGGGGGCCAAGTCCGGGAACAAGGGTTTCGATGCGGCCCTGGCGGCTCTCGAGATGGTCAGTCTCGACCGCGCATTGGCGGAAAACGGGCTCTGACGACGGGACTCATGGGCGCTCGAACCACTGCTCGCGAGTCCGCCCTGCAGATCCTCTTCGCGGTTGACGCGACCGAGGGTGATCCTGAACAGGCCATTCTGGACTACTGGCGTGAGACCCCGGGCGATGCCGAAGGGCGAGCCTTCGCTGACGCCTTGGTGCGCGGCGTCACTGCTCATCGCGACCAGCTCGACGAGATTGTTACCGCCACCAGCACGAACTGGCGCATCGAGCGTATGAACCCGGTCGATCGAAACATCCTCAGACTGGGGGCATACGAGCTTTTGCACTCGACCGACGTCCCGCGTCCGGTGATTTTGGACGAGGCGATCGAATTGGCCAAACGATACGGAGCCGAGCAGAGCGGGGCCTTCGTGAATGGAGTCCTCGATCAGATCGCGGACCAGTTGGGTCGACCTGCCCAGGACGGCTCCGAATCAACCCACGGAACGCAGTGATCGAGGCTCGTCGGTCGTGGAGATTCGCTTCATCCCGCCCACCCTGCGACGCCTGGACGTAGCTGGCACCGAGGTGTTGGTGGCCGGGCTGACTGAAGGTGAGAGGCCGCCTCGGGGAGTCGCGGGCCTTCTGGACTGGCGGATGGCGGGGCGGCTGTCCGAATTGATTCACAGCGGATTTGCCACCGGCGCGATGGGAGAAGTCCTGTTGCTCACCGGCAAACCCCGGCTGCCCTTCGAAAAGATCCTTCTGTTCGGAACCGGCCCCGTCGATGCCTTCGGAGATCGAACCTACCGCTGTGTGGTTGAATCGGTCTTGACTCGTCTGGAAGGGCTGCACGCTCGCTCGGCCGTCGTCGAGCTGCCGGGTCGCCATTTTGACGGGATCTCTGCAGAGCTGGCCACCGATATCCTTCTCGAACTCGCCGCTGACCGGCCTGACCACGACCTTTGGACCCTGATCGAGTCGGCTGACGCCCAGCGGATCATCACTCAGCACATGATTCGCGAACGGCGGCGGGTTCGGCGCTGAGAAGGGGGTGGATCGACCTATGGTGAAGCCACCCGGCGCACTCGGATCCCCCCCAGCATCAGCCTGCCGTTCTCCGGATTCAGATCGTATTCCAACTCGAGGCCGGGGTATTGATCGCGGCGGACGGTACGATTCGGGTTCTTGCCGTCAAGGGACTCGGAGCTGGTGGGGGGGCCCAGGCCCTCCTGTACCGCCTCCGGAACCATGGTGATGCGGATATCCGGAGGGATTCCCCCGGCGAAGGTGCCCCATTTCTTGTCGGGATGACCGGAGACGGGCCGATCGAATCGGTGGATGGTGATGCCAGATACCGCGCCCTGGCTGAGTTCGAATTCCACGCCGGCATCGAACATCCAACAGCGGGTATCGGTCACCTCGTCGCATTTGAGCTCCATCAGCCGCTCCACGGTGGCAACGGTGGCTCCGAATCGAACCGGCCCCAGACCTTTCCCGGCCTCCACGGCAAACGCAGGACCAACTGGCCGACGCATTCGCGAACCCGGAATCAGGGGGTTGCGAGGCGAGGGATTGGCCGTCGCAGTCGACGCCGCATCGGAGTGCCTCGATGGGGCGGGGTCCTGGTGTCCGCAGCGGCAGCCCGGCAACAGGCTCCCGGTTCCCATGACGACCACCAACAGTGCGATCTGCCTGCCGGCTGAACCCAGAGGGACCCGTGAGTTGGACTGGCGCATGCCCGGCCTTTTTACCACGCCGCATTGGTGGGCAAGGCCTGGATTCGTCAGGGCTGCATGGTTGCCGCGGTGGCGCTATGGTGGCGGCCAACAGTGATGGGAGATCCCGAACCCCAGGTCGGACGCGTCCTCGACGGCAAGTACCGGCTCGATGCGCGCCTGGGGGAGGGGGGGTTCGGCAGCATTTGGAGAGCCGAGCACTTGGTTCTGCATGCTCCGGTGGCTGTCAAGCTCATCCACGTCGAAGGTGCGCAGCAAGAGGGCCTGGTGGAGAGATTCCTCCGCGAGGCCCAGGCAACGGCTGCTCTTCGGAGTCCACACGTGGTCCAGCTCCTCGACTACGGAGCAGACGAGCAGCAGCCCTACATCGTCATGGAGCTGTTGGAGGGAGAGAACCTCGCCGAACGACTCAAGAGGGTCGGCTTTCTGACCCCAACCGAAGTGGTCAGGATCGTGACCCACGTGGCTCGTGCCATCGGCCGCGCTCACGAGTTGGGCGTGATTCATCGGGATCTGAAGCCGGAAAACGTCTTTCTGGTTCGAAATGGCGACGAGGAAATCGCCAAGGTTCTCGATTTCGGCGTCGCCAAGATGGTCAACGGAACCGATCAGGATCAAGGCACCCGAACGCGCACCGGATCGTTGATCGGTACACCCCACTACATGAGCCCGGAGCAGGCTCAAGGAAACAAGGCTGTCGACTTCAGAACCGACCTGTGGGCGCTCGGCGTCATGGCCTTCGAGATGCTCACTGGCCAGCGGCCCTTCGACAGCGACGGCCTGGGTGACTTGGTCCTGTCCATCTGCATTCGCGAGATCCCGGTCCCCTCACAGATCCGGAGTGTTCCCCAAGGATTCGATGCCTGGTTTGCCCGCGCCGTCCAACGGGATCCCGAGCTTAGGTATCAATCGGCTCGAGATATGGCCACGGACTTGATGAAGGTGGTTGGAGGCGAGCGAGGCGAGGCTCGCTACACGATCCTTGGCGAGGGCTCGTGGCCGGAAACCTCAGCCAACGGGCCGAGCAGCTCCAGCAGTCCGGCATTTCCGCCCTGTCCACCGTCCGTGACAGACAGCCAGTCGGGCATGACGCGCCATGCTTCGGAATCGCCTCGACCGGTCTCGGTGGGAGGGTTCGCCGGCGGGACCGGCATGGGCCCCCAGGGGGCAAGCGGCACGGAATTGGCTCCGCCGCCGAGGCCAAGAAGGCTGGGGTCGTTCGTGCTGATCCTGGTCGTCGCGGCGGGTACCTGGGCCGTGGCCAAGCACTGGTTTTCGCGAGGTGATCTGGACCAGACACGACAGCCCGTCGATGCGGGGCTGCGCGTGCTCGAACCTTTGGACGATGGACCAGATTCGGTCGGAATCATCGGGAGGTCCAGTGGTTCCAGCCCGCGGGAGCCCTATCCTGCTCCGGCAAGAGGGAGTTCGGTGCTCGCGGCGTCTCGGGCGGCTTCTGACGCGGGGCCTTCACCCTCTGCGGGAGCTGCCTCCACCGACACGGAACCAATGAGCGATGCTGGTCTCGAACCGCCGTTGGACCTGCCCCCGATGGGCGATCCCCAGAACGCGCCGGATGGATTGCCTTCCGGGGCCTCGTCAGCCGCCGATGCTTCAACCGTGTCCCCTCCAGCCAGTACCACGCACCACTCAGGGGCAGCGACCGGCCCGGCAATACCCCAGTCGACGTCAAGCTCAGAGCGCGTGGAGCCGCCCGAAGGACCCAGGCCCCCGATATCCCAAACGGAGCCACCCGTGCCTCAACATTCGGCCCCGCCGGTCTCTGACTCGGAGATCGAGCCCTGATCTATTGCCATGCCGATCGAGTCGACGGCGACGCGGGGGCTGTTGACAACAGTTCGCTAGCCATCTCGGCCAGAGCGCAGTCATTGACGACCCGGGTGGTCAACACCCCGTTCCGACCCCCGCCGACAATGACCCGCATCAGACTCTCGTGCACGGACTGAATCATGATGAAGGGGAGCGCTCTTCCTCCCCGACGAGCCCACGCCACTGCTCCCAACCCGGATCGACCCGTTCCCAAAGACTCACCCAACACCAAATCAAACGGACCCTCGCGGGTCAGGACATCCTCGAGACGATCCGTGTCGGCCAGGTAGCAGATCGATGCATTGAGGCTCCTTACCACCGGAGCCAGTGCGTTCCAGATCTGACCACTGGAACACGCCACCAGCACATGAGGGCGATGGGACGGTACCTGCACCCGCCCCGCCGAGTCGTTGGCGACCGAACCCAATCCAGCCGAGGGCCCCACCTCTACCGAACTCTGCAGCGGCGGCGTTGTGGATGAAGGCTCGACGAGGGATTTTGCGCGGCGCATCGCAACCATCGGTCAGGGTCCAACGATCCCGGAGGGAATCAGAAACCTCACCACGGACGAAGCACCATCCATGCCGACAGGGATCCTGGCCTAAGTGATGGAAATCGTTGCCAACAAGGCCGGTCCAGTCCCCGACATTTCAGCTCTGAAACTTGCGAACCTGAAATGGGCCCAGGACCCATCATCCGAGGGCCAAGCCCCCCGGCACACGCGGACCACGAGGGCGCCCAAGCCGGACGCTTCTCCCGTGCCCGCGCAGCCGTCCCGGCAGGCTCTGCTCAACGTTCGAAGCGCACCAGGTCCGGAGCGTAGCGTACGACCGCGTCGAGGCTTCGCTTCTGCCAGTTGAGATCGGGATGGGTACAAAACACAATCTCGTAACGTCGAGCCGTCTCCAGCTGTTTGACCCGCGCGATCCATTGCACGAGACATCGCACCCCCTGCGAATGCACGAAGTACAGCTGTCCACAGTCCAACTGCACGCGACGCAGATGCAGGCGCAATGACTCGGCATGCAGCTGGTCCAGGAACACCTGAAAGACCGCGGTCGTCACCGCGTCGAGACTGCCCAACAGCCTGATCAGGACCGCTTCGCCGTCCGCGACCGGCTCGATCCGGAGTCCATCGGTCTCGACCGGGCGCAATCCTTCCGTCACGGGGCATCTCCGTCGAAATGACTGTCCAACACGGCGAGGAGGGCGAGCGCAGCCTTTGAGCACGTCACCGACCCGGCAGACCAGATGTCAATCATTGGTCAATACCAGCAGCGGGTAGGTGTAGTTGTGGAACATCGGGACCTTCCCCACCGGTGCGACCTCACCCCAGGCCATCATTCCCAGCCACGGAGCATCGGGGGCCACGTCCCGCTGAAGAGCTAGATTTTCCTCCAGCGTCCCTTCCTCCCCGAGGAAGGGTTCGGTTCGAGCCCCGCATTCGAAACCGAGAACCGCCCAGGGCTGGCGGGAGCCGATGGCACGTGCAAGCTGTTGTCCCATCGCCTGTGTCCCCTCGATGACTTTGGCTACCATGCGACGGTGCAGCATGATCGAGGTTCCTTGGGGAATGGCCGCCTGCATGATGACACCGCCTCTTTGCTCGTCAAAGGCAAACGCCGCTCGAACGTAGTACTCGGGAGCCAACGGGTCACCCTGGTGCTCGAGCGGTCGCTTGACCCCCACCGCCCCGTGTGAGCCGTAGTTTTGGTCGTTCAAGTCCCCGTGACTTGCCCCAGTGAGCCGCCTCCACACCGTGATGGCCGGCACTCCGTCCAGCTCCAACAACATGTTTCCTTCGGCTCGGGTCACCGTCATGGGAGTGCCGGTGGGAGAGGTACCGTGGCACACGCCAACATAGGCGTGCAGTGAGCCAGACAGCACCAACACGACCGCGGCATGCTCAAGCACCTGGTCGTTAAAGTATTGATAGGTGTGCGCCGACTTCCCAAAGGGTTGCCCGGCGCCACCTCCGACGATGGGGCAGTCCAGCGACTCCGCAATTCCGTGCACCAGCTCCTCGATATCCACGCCACAGATTGAGTCCCAGGCGACGATGGCGACCTTGGGCTCGCCCTTCACCGCTGCCCTGAGCTTCTGCCCCAGCAATCGTCCCTTGCTCCGCGTGTCGACCTCGATGAAAGTGGCAAAGGCTGCGGCGGCCTCCAGGGAATCTCCGCCCAGCCCCATCACTCCCAGAAGGTGTGGTCCCTCCTGGACACGCCCCGTTCCCACGACGCCCTGAATGGAGCATCCGAGAAGTCGAGTATCTGGATCGAATCGGTTTCGCAGCATTCGAAGCACGGCCGCTTGGTCGTGATCGACACTGCAATAAACCAGCACGGCCCGCAGTGGTTTGGTACCGAACGTACTCTCCAGGGCCAGAGCTACTTCCTCGGCAGCGGCCCCAGAATCCGCGGCATTTGAAACGTGACTGCAGGCAAATAGAACCACGGACCCTCCCCTCTAGCGCGTTCCTGCTTCCCTTATTGCCTGAAGATGCGGTGTGTTCCAAGTGCTGTCCACGCCAGGTCCACCTGCGGACCAGCCCGGTCGCTCGGATAGCGAGCCGATTCCTGTGCCACTCAACTTGTCTTTGGCTCATACCGAGGCAACTCCAAGGAGCGGTCTCGAGTGGCCGGATCCAGGCCCGTTCTTTACGGATTGGCCGACAGCGCGGGCCATTCGCAACGACCCCGGGTCGCCCCGGCCCAGCCGGGCGGCAAGACCAGTCGCTTCCCAATCCGGCATGTGCCACCGACCTTTACCCACCGAGTGCGCCAAATCGGCAGTGGATTCCCAGGTGAAGAGTGGGCTAGAAAGCCTGCCGGTGGCAGTATCTTGGGGTAACCTTTCCGCTCCGCGGGCTGGAGGTCGTTTCGATGCTGCGCTTTCCCGATTCCTTTCGAATTACGGCTTCGTCGGTTTGGATTCCGGTGCTGGTCCTTTCCTGCGCGAAGGCATCAACACTCGATGATTCGGACTCCACCGCCACTGGTGCGGCTGGACAGAGCACTGCCGGGGGCGGGGAGTCGTCCGGCGGTGACCAGGGCCGTGGCGGCGGCCCAGCCGGCCCAGGTGGCGTGACCGGAGAAGGCGGATCGGGTCAGGCCGGTACCCAAGGACCGGGCGGTACACCGACCGCAGGCGGCGAACAACCCACTCAGGGTGGAGCTCCGACGGATGGCGGTGCACCGACGACCGGCGGTTCCTCGGGGACCGGACAGGGCGGCAACGTCAGTGGCGCACCGGGAGAAGGCGGTGCCCCGGCTGCAGGTGCGCCACCCGCAGAGGGCGGCATGCAAGGTGAGGGCGGCGAGGCGCCCGCCACGGGGGGTGCCGAGCAGGGCGGCTCGGCCACCGAAGGGGGAGCCGCACCGCAGGGTGGGGCTGCTCCGGAGGGCGGAGCCGTCGGTGACGGCGGCACGGGCGCTGGTGGTGGTGCCCTTGCTGGGGGTGGAGGGGCCGCCGATGCGGGCGCGCCGGGAGTCGGTGGGGCTCCTCCGGTCGAGAACTGTACTGACGGGCTGATGGGAGGCACCGAAACCGACGTCGACTGCGGTGGCGGATGCGCTCCAGCCAAGCGCTGCGCCAACGGCCTGGCCTGCAACGTCGGAGCGGACTGCACGTCGTCGTCCTGCGTCGATGGGATCTGCACCGCGGCGGCGTTGATTGTCAAGAACGCAGGCTGCAGCAGCGAGACGGATTGCCCACCGGCGGCCTCGCAGACCTGCAATGTGCGCGTCGGGATGCTCAATACCTCGAGCGCAGCGATTCCATTGGATGGGGTGGAGATTCGCTACTACTTCACCAGTGAATTCGAGTCGGACGTCGTCGTCGAGGTCGACGACAAGAGCATCACCACCTTCACCGCCTCCGTCGAGGCGATGACGACTCCCGTGGCCAAAGCCGACTCGTATGTCAGCATCCTTTACACCGGTGGGACTCTGGCTACCGACAGCGACGGCAAGTGCACCCGCAGTGAGACCCCCGACTGTGCCGAAGCTAGCTTCCGCGTCCACCAGAGCGACTACGCTGGCTCCTGCGATCCGTCCAACGACTACTCGTTCATACCCTTCTTCGCTGCGCAGCCCGAGGAGTTCATCAACAACAACAAGATCGTGGTGATGAGAGACGGACAGGCGGTCTGGGGCACCGAACCCTAAGTCTGGCCGAGACCATCGAGTTCACCGATCACCACCACGTTGCCAGAAGCTCCTGGTTGCGGGCCGTGTCGTGTCCACGACGCGCCAGCGCAAAGGGGGGCTTCACGTCGACCAGTCCGAACTCGCCACTTTTCAACAGCTCGGTGAGCAGGGGGCGCTCCCCCGGTGAGAAGTCCCGAATCTCGCTGGGGAACAGCAGATACTCCGCGTCGAATACGCCCACCGTCAACTGGTAGGCGGACTTCCGACTCGAGATCTGAGGTGTGGTGAAGACCGACGCCGAGACCACGGCCTCGGTTGGGATCTGCTGGACGAGGGCGCGGGCGGCCCGGTGTCGTTGGGCGTCTTTTTCGGTCATGCCAAATCGGTAGGCTAAGGGTCCACCAAAGGAGGTGTTGGTCTGGAAGACGGCGCCGAACTGGTAGCTGCACACCAAGAGCGCAAAACACATCCCCAGCAGGCCGGCCCAGCGTTGTGCGGTGGGTCGCATGGCCAACACCAGCACCAAGGCGACGAAGAGATAGGTCGTCCAGTGCGCCGTGTACTGGTAGTGAATTGAAACGAGGGGCGGATAGTCAGTGGACAGGAGGGAGAAGAAGATCCCCGGGACCAAGAACAGCACACCCAGAGGCCTCCTCAGCGGCAGAAAGGCCAGGGGCAGGAAGATCTGCAAAAGGTAGACCAGCTTCACGGGTTCGGCCAAGGTGATGATCGAATAGGCCGGATTGGTGAGGAGAGTCTTCAGGATCGAGCCGAATCCATGCTCCCCGGGAGGGATGAGATCCTTGTAGATGAAGGCAAACGCTTCATGCCCGGCCAGCCGCGGCATGATGACCATCTTCATGGTCACGAAGTACGCGGCGCTGATCAGGGCCACCACCAACCCTGCCTTGGGTCGCCTCCCACTCAGCATCAGATAGGCGCCCCAGATCATGGGGCCCGCTGAGACGTCCTCGCGAACCGAGAGTGTCAGTACCAGAGCAACCCCGGCCAAGACGTCCCTGCGAGTCTCCAGCGCGTAGAGCAGCGTCCACAGGAAGAACGTGCCGAGCGGCGGGTAGTGAAACTCATACAGATTGGCACCGTGCACCGGGGGGTACAGAAGGTACAGTAGTCCGATGATGCAGGCGGTGACGGCGGGAACGTGACGCCGCGCCCAGAGGTAGAGCGGGATGGCCGCTCCCCCGAGCAGGGCCGACTGGATGATGAGCAAGGTTTCGGGTCGCGGTGCCAGGGCGTAGATCGGCGCCATGGCATAGGCGAACAGGGTCGCATGTAGGCCGAAATGTGAGCCGACCGGGCCGAAGATGATGGTTGACTTGAAGAAGCCGTTCCCATGAACGACGTTCCACATCACGTTGTCTTCTATCGCCAGATCATAGCTGGAACGGACGCTCCAATGCCAGCACAGCGTCTGGTACGAGAAGTAGATGCAATAGGCAAGGGCCCCGGTCCCCACCAGCACCAGGGGCAGATGATGTGCCAGGCGCGGCCGGCGCCCGGTCCAGGTTGCGATTCGTCCCCCCACATAGCTCCACAGGGGACGCTCCCAGCAAAGGGGGCCGGCCAAGGCGGCGCTGTGGAGCGCAGTGGTCCAGCAAAACAAAGCAATTCCAGCTAACAGAAGGAACGCTAGCTCGTTGGTCTTCCAGAGCTGCCAGTGGAACAGATACGGCAAGAAACCTGCCACCCCTGCCGGCGAGACGCGCCGAGCGACATGCAGCACGTCGTCGGCTGTGGGCTGGTCACGGTGGGCAACCCAGTGCAACAGTCCCGCCAGGATGGCGACGAAGGCTCCGCTGCCACTGGCGAGGAGCAGGCGATGGCGCGCAAGCCGAGCCAGGGAGTTGGTGGGTAGCCACGATTCCGCCTCGACGTTCAATCCGACGAAACCCAAGGCCAGACCCAACGAAGCCCCCACGGCGCCGAGCAGGACGATACCAAAAAGGACGCGGACCAGCTCCGACCAATCCAGTGGGGTGGCTGTCTGCGACGCCGACGTTGACGGGTCCAAATGAGAGCCGGGACGTGACATGTCGAGGAATCATGATGAGATTTGCACGGCCTGCCAACCAGCATCGCTCACCCCGCTCGCGACCGTCGAATACCCGGGTCTTGACCGGGTCCGGGACGGCGCCAAGCCGCGGCTGGCGGCGTCTGGCCCAATCCGGACAAGGGCCCGCGTCGACTGCCCCCAAGGCTGGTCGGCCAGGGTTTGCTGGCCTTTGCGAACCCCAATGGTAGGCTCCCGGCCGAGGTCCCCGTGGAGCAAGACGCGAGTCTCGAGGTCGAGCCAGTCTACGTCATCGAAACCATCCCTATCGCCGGCGACCACGAGGTCAGCCCAGCTCTGGTCCGACAGGAAGGTATCCCGCTGCCGCCGCACCTGTGCGTGTATAACGAATTGGGGCGCGGCGGCATGGGTCGAATTCATCCCGCGACCGATCGCAACCTGTTGCGACACGTTGCACTCAAGCGGCTCGACGCCGAACTGGCGCAGGAACCCATGTACCGCGACGGATTCGTCGCGGAGGCTCAGATCACCGGACAGCTCGAGCACCCCAATATCGTACCAGTTCACGAATTGGCCATCTCCGATCTGGGCGTGCCGTACTTCACGATGAAGCTGGTCCAGGGGAGGACCTTCGACGCGTGGTTGCGTGACCCGAACTACCCGCTGGGCTGCACGGAACGTCTTCAGGAAGGCCTGGAAATCTTCTTGAAGGTGTGCGACGCCGTTGCCTACGCTCATCACCGCGGGGTCATTCACCGCGACTTGAAACCGGAGAACGTGATGGTCGCCGACTTCGGCCAAGTCTACCTGATGGACTGGGGGCTGGCGCGGCTGACCAAGACTCGTCCCGCTTCCGGAGAATACTCACAGATGGAGGCGCCCGGTCCAGTGGGGACCCCCATGTACATGGCCCCGGAACAGGCTCGAGGAAACCCGGCCGAAATGGACGAACGAAGCGACGTCTTCGGTCTGGGGGCGATTCTGTACGAGATCATCAGCGGTGACGTTCCCTACGGATCGAAATGCCCCCCCCATCGGGTACTGGCCAGTGCCCAGGCGGGTCGGATCATTCCCGTCGATCAGGTGGCGGTTGGTTTGGGGATCGCCAAACCGATTCGCGACATCGTCATGCGTGCCATCCAGCCTCGCCCGGCGGACCGTTACCAGACCGTGGTGGAGTTGCAGCGAGATGTCAGGGGCTTTTTGCGCGGCGGATTGCACCTTCCGCGCAAGGCGTTTGCCCCTGGCGCCATTATCATCCGGGAGGGTGACGTGGGCGACGCCGCGTACATGATCGTCCGAGGACACTGTCGGGCAGTCCGTCAGGTCGGGCAGGAACGGGAATCGTTGGCCATGATGGGCCCCGGGGACGTCTTCGGGGAGATGGCACTGCTCTTGGACGAACCTCGAGCTGCCACGGTGGAGGCGGTCGATGAGGTGCTTCTGCTGGTCCTCGATCAGAAGACCATGGAGGCTGGGTTGGGCGTGGACGGCTGGACCGGATCCCTGGTGCGGGCTCTGGCCCAACGCTTCCGAGATCTGGAGAACACCGTGCGCCGTTCGGGCTTCAAGCGTGACTAGCGTTGAGTGCTGGTCCACAGCGGAACCCGGTGGGGTTCCGGGAGCTCCAGGCCACCTCGTAGTGCCGTGGTGACAGCTTCGGTAACGCGGAGGATTGCCTGGTCGCAGGTTTTGTTGGGGCTGCGCAGCGACGACCCATGACAAGCCGCGTCCTGTCGTTCTAGCGCCTCGGCCACCCTGGGATCCCTGAGCAGAGCCTGTTGGATGGCACCGTCCAGGTATTTCCACAGGATGCGCGCGGCCAGAACCCTCCAGGGTTTCGCCTCGGTCAAGAGCTCTGTCGGTATGGTGGCGCAGGTTCCATCCCAACGCAGGATGTCGACATCGGCGGGACCGCTGACCTGCATGCCTGTTGCCTGGCTGCTGCCGTGTCGCCTCAGGAGCAGGACCTCTTCTCCCAGCTGCAAACGCTCTCGACTCCGTTCACCACCGTAGGCGTTGAGCGGTTCGACGCCCGGCGCATTGACGTAGATGCGCTCCCAGGGGCTGGAGCTGGAGAACAAGTAGAGTGCCAGATTGCCAAAGCGTCTGCGGCAGAGCTGCTGAGTGAAGCGCAAGGGGGGAACGCAACCCGGCTGGTGCGAGTCGCATGTGGAGGGAATCCGTCCGGACGAGACGTTCTTGCCTCGCTTCGCCTTCTGGGCTCGGGGCCCTTCGGACTGGGAGGCCTTCGGTTGGCTGGGGCGGTTCTCCGGGAGCGAGGCGGCCGAGCGCCCCCTCGCGGGCGATGCGGCACTGGTACAGCCACCCAGCAGTGCGCACCAGGTGACACATGCTACAACGATACCGAACAACCTACCTGAGCGGGGGCCGGTCGACATGGCTGAGGGGCGCAACTCGGGTCGGCGAAGTGTCATGCCCTGACTTGACTCGCAGCAAGACAAGCATCGACCCCGGGTTGCGTCAATCGCACCCCCGCCAGTCGGTCACCGAGGTCCCATCTTGGCCGCACCGCACGGTATTCGCGCTTGACCGGGCCGCGGCGGCGGGGGGACACTCGACCCGACTTCCATTCCCCGGAACCCCATGAAGGACACCAGCCGGCTGTCCCCGAGTTCCACCCCCAACGATGAGTACCGCTTCTGCTGTTCGTTCCTTTCCACACTTGATCATCGAACGGGTCTCGCCCGAACTGGATGCGGGGCGCTACCCCATCAAGCG
Organism: uncultured Polyangiaceae bacterium; assembly: GCA_964648165.1. Classification (GTDB taxonomy): domain Bacteria; phylum Myxococcota_A; class Polyangia; order Polyangiales; family Polyangiaceae; genus FEN-1139. The sequence goes on from CAZYKT010000012.1 coordinate 56,604, forward strand.
AGCCCTTGGAGGAGCGGTTCGTGTCGAGGCCGACATCTTCAAGGACGGCCACGATCTGATCGCCGCTCGCGTCCTGTTCAGGGGTCCCGGGGACTCGGTCTGGCGTTCGTGCGCGATGACCCATGACTTCGGACCAGACCGCTGGCACGCGACCTTCGTGGTCGACCGCCTGGGCACATGGCAATACACCGTGGAGGCATGGCCGGATTTCTGGCAGTCGTGGACTTCCGACTTGCGCAAGCGCCTGGAGGCTGGTCAGGACGTGACCCCCGAGTTGTTGGAAGGCGCCGTTCTGCTGGAGCGTGCCGCCCGAACCCGCTCCGGAGAGGGCAGTCGGAGAGCCCGGACGGTGGCGGCCCGGATGGTCGACACCACGTTGCCCCTCGAGGAGCGCACATCGCTCGCACTCTCGCAGCCTGCCTTCGAGGCGGCGGACGGACCGTTGAATCCCGAAGAATCCCTCCGATACGATCGCGTCTTGGAGGTGCTGGTGGAGCGAGAGAACGCTCAGTTTGGCACTTGGTACGAGCTATTTCCCCGTTCTCAGAGCAAGGTTCCCGGTCGGCATGGGACGTTCGCCGACGTGGAGGATCGCATCCCCGAGCTGGCCGCATTGGGGTTTGACGTCTTGTACCTGCCCCCAGTCCACCCGATCGGACAATCGCATCGCAAGGGCAAGGACAATTCTCCGACGGCTCAACCGGGGGACGTCGGGAGTCCGTGGGCCATCGGGTCGGCCGAGGGGGGGCACGAGGCGGTTCACGCCCAGCTCGGTACCCTGCGAGACTTCGACCAAATGGTGGCCACCGCACGGGACTTCGGGCTCGAGATCGCTCTCGATTTCGCCCTGCAATGCTCTCCGGATCATCCTTGGTGTCGAGAGCATCCCCAGTGGTTCTTCGTGCGCCCCGACGGATCCATTCGCTACGCCGAGAACCCACCCAAGAAATACGAGGACATCTATCCACTCAACTTCTGGTGTGCGGATCGTGAAGGGCTCTGGCAGGCCTGTTTGGACCTTCTGCTGTTCTGGATTGGGCACGGCATCAAGATCTTCCGAGTCGACAATCCTCACACCAAACCCTTGGCCTTCTGGGAGTGGTGCCTGGCGGAGGTGCGTCGACGTCATTCTGACGTCATTTTCCTGTCGGAATCCTTCACCCGTCCCAAGCGGATGAAGGCTCTTTCCAAGTTGGGCTTCTCCCAAAGTTACAGCTACTTCACCTGGAAGAACACCGCCTGGGAGCTTCGCGAATACTTCGAGGAGCTGACCCGCACCGAAATGGTCGAGTACTTCCGGCCCAATCTGTTCGTCAACACCCCCGACATCCTGCACGAGTTCTTGCAGACCGGGGGACGTCCCGCGTTTCGTATCCGACTGATGCTGGCCGCAACGCTTTCACCCATCTATGGAATGTACAGCGGCTTCGAGCTGGGGGAGAACCGGGCATCGGCACCGGGCAGCGAAGAGTACCTGCATTCCGAGAAGTACGAGATCCGTCAACGAAACTGGAACCAGTTCGGTAACATCAAGCAAGACATTGCCAAGCTCAACCGGATCCGGAGGGAGAACCCTGCTCTGCAGCAGTTCGACAATCTGACGTTCTTGCAGACCGAGTACGAACCGATCCTTGCTTACCACAAGTCGGTTCCGGGTAACGATTTGGTGGTGATTGTCAACCTGGACCCGCAGCGCATGCACGAGAGTATGGTTCACATGCCGCTCGAAGCCTTGGGAGTAGGAGAGGACGAGATGTTCGACGTAGAGGATCTGCTGACCGGCATTCGCCACACCTGGCGGGGGCGTCGCAACTACGTTCGTCTGGACCCCACCGACAAGGTCGGGCACGTGCTCAGACTGGTTCGTCCGCATTGACTGGCGCGGAGGCAACTCAATGCCAGGGAGGGAGGTGCCCGTGAAACTTCGTGCATGGCCGGGTCAGCCACAGCCCCTCGGGGCAACCTGGGACGGTGAGGGAGTCAACTTCGCCCTCTTCTCCGAGCACGCCACGGCCGTTGAGCTGTGCCTGTTCGACGGCACTCCCCCTCACCGCGAAACAGCGCGCCTGTCCCTGCACGAGAAGACGAATCACGTGTGGCACGTCTATCTTCCGGACGTTCGCCCCTCGCAGCTATACGGATATCGAGTCCACGGTCCCTACGCCCCGGTTCAAGGGCACCGGTTCAATCCGCACAAGCTCCTGTTGGATCCATACGCGCGAGGCATTCAGGGGTCCGTGAAGTGGGCGCCGTCGTGCTTCGGTTACTCTCCCAGCGCACAGAACATCGATCTGTCCTTCAGCGGGGACGACAGTGCAAACGACGTCCCCAAGTGCATGGTGATCGATCCAGCCTTCACGTGGGGTTCCGACCACTGTCCTCAGACTCCTTGGAGCAAGACCGTCATCTACGAGTGCCATGTCAAGGGGCTGACGGCGTTGCACCCGGGGGTGCCGGAGCACCTGCGTGGCACCTACCTGGGGCTGGCATCCATCCCTATCCTGGACCACCTGCGACGTCTCGGTGTGACGGCCGTGGAGCTGTTGCCAATCCACCAGGTTGCGCACGATCGCCGCCTGTTGGAGCTGGGGCTTTCGAACTACTGGGGCTACAACAGCGTTGGCTATTTCGCGCCCGACCCGAGATTCGCCACAAGATGTCAGGGCCAGCAGGTGACGGAATTCAAGTCGATGGTCAAGGCGTTTCATCGGGCCGGCATCGAGGTGCTACTCGATGTCGTCTACAACCACACCGGCGAGGGGAACGAGACCGGTCCGACCCTGTCATTTCGGGGAATCGACAATCTCTCCTACTACCGGCTGACCAGCCCTGACCGCCGCCGCGCCGTTGATTACACCGGATGTGGAAACAGCCTTAACCTGTTGCACCCTCGGGTTCTGCAGCTCGTATTGGACAGTCTGCGCTACTGGGTCAACGAAATGCACGTCGACGGGTTTCGCTTCGATCTGGCTCCGGTTCTGGCTCGCGATCCGGTCGAATTCGACATCAACTCCAGGTTCCTGATGACGGTGCAGCAGGACCCGGTCCTGGCCAACGTGAAGCTTATCGCCGAACCCTGGGACCTGGGGGTCGGTGGCTACCGCCAGGGAGGTTTCCCACCGGGGTGGGCGGAGTGGAACGGGTTGTATCGGGACTCCGTGCGACGTTTCTGGCGGGGAGACGACGGACAGATCCCCGAATTGGCCTCGCGGCTATCGGGCTCGAGCGATCTCTTTCAAGGCAGTGGCAGGGGCCCGCTGAGCAGTATCAATTTCGTCACCTGTCACGATGGCTTCACCCTGCATGACTTGGTCACCTACGAGCGAAAGCACAACGAGAACAACGGCGAGGAAAACCGGGATGGCAGCTCCGAGAATTTTTCCCGCAACTGGGGTGTAGAAGGGGAGACCACCGCCGCCCCCGTCGTTCGCCTCCGCGAGCGAATGAAACGCAACTTCCTGGCGACCATGGTCCTCTCCCAGGGGGTCCCCATGTTACTGGCTGGCGACGAGCTGGGGCGCACCCAACGAGGCAACAACAACGCGTATTGCCAGGACTCTGCTCTGAGTTGGGTGCGCTGGGACCTCTGTCCGGCTGGAAAGGAGCTGTTGAGCTTCACTCAGGACACCCTCAAAATCGCGCGTGAGCATCCCGCCTTGCGTCGGCGCCGACACTTCGTGGGCCAACCTGCCACGCCGGAGGGGGAAAAGGACGTCACTTGGCTTCGACCAGATGGCGAGGAGATGAAGGTCGAGGACTGGGCTACGGCGCGCAATCACAGCCTCGGTATGCTCATCCAACACGTACCGGAGGAAACCGACGAGTGCGGCGCCCCTCATCCTGAAGACACACTCCTACTCCTTCTCAATGCCAGCAACCGGGCCAAGAACTTCACGCTGCCTGCGCGAAGTCACCCGGGAGTCTGGAAGGAAACGCTCAACACTGCCCAACCCTCTCGCCGGGTGGCGAAGGGGGGGACGTTGAGCGTTGCTCCCCATTCCTTGGTGCTGCTCATCCACGAACGGACCTCCGCATGAATCAGCCAGTCTTCCACCCCGTCGATCCCAACCTCTTGCGCGGTGACCCGCGGCAGCTCGATGCCATCCTGTCGGCCCGTCATTCACAACCTCATTCGGTACTGGGCGCTCATCCAGCGGAATTTGATGGTCGGCAGGGGATTGTGGTTCGGGCCTACGTGCCGGACGCAGTGCAGGCATGGCTGGTGTTGGCGGGTCTCGACGCGTTCACCATGGTGCCGCTGGGAGCCGGGGTCTTTGCCCTATTCCTTGTCGAGGCGAGTCAACCGCTCCGTTATCGCCTTCGATTTCAGCTGGCCAACGGGATGCAATTCGAACGGGGGGACCCGTACCGCTTCCTACCCACCCTGGGTGACATGGACCTGCATCTGTTCAACGAGGGCACGCACCGTCGCCTGTGGGAGGTCCTGGGGGCCCACCCGCGAACGCTGGATGGTGAATCAGGTACGTCCTTCGCCCTGTGGGCGCCCAATGCCCAGCGCGTCAGCGTGGTGGGCGACTTCAACGCCTGGGATGGCAGAGCGCTTCCCATGCGCAGCCTGGGCAGCTCTGGGGTGTGGGAGTTGTTCGTCCCCGGTGTGGCAGTTGGCGCTCTGTACAAGTTCGAACTCCTCACGCGGGAGGGTTGGCTCCGCGAGAAGACGGATCCGATGGCCTACGCCATGGAAGCGCCACCGGCCCAGGCTTCTCGGGTCACCGAGTCCGAGTACGTTTGGGGGGACGAGGATTGGATGACTCGACGTCCGGGGCGCGATTGGCTTCGCGAGCCAGTGACGGTGTACGAAGTCCACCTCGGTTCTTGGGCGCGAGTGCCGGAACAGGGCAATCGAACCCTCACCTACCGCGAAATAGCCCCGCGACTTGCCGAGCATTGTCGGCGATTGGGTTTTACCCACGTCGAGTTCATGCCGCTGGCCGAGCACGCCTACACTCCCTCCTGGGGGTACCAGGTCACCGGCTACTTCGCGCCGACGGCTCGCTACGGAGGACCCGATGATCTGCGTTACTTGGTCGATACCTTGCACCAGGCCGGGATCGGCGTAATCGTCGACTGGGTCCCAGCTCATTTCCCAAAGGACGATTTTGCCCTGCGTCGTTTCGATGGAACGGCCCTGTACGAGCACGACGACTGGCGTCGCGGCGAACACCCCGACTGGGGTACGCTGATCTTCAACTATGGACGTCCCGAAGTCCGCAACTTCCTGGTTGCCAACGCCCTGTATTGGTTACAGCAGTACCACCTGGACGGACTGCGTGTCGACGCCGTCGCCAGTATGTTGTACCTCGATTACAGCCGGCGCAGCGGCGAATGGATCCCCAATCCGTACGGAGGGCGCGAGAACATCGACGCAATCGATTTCCTTCGTCACGTCAACCAAGCGATTCTGGAGGAATCACCGGGAGCCTTCACCGTGGCCGAAGAATCCACGGCTTGGGGCGGAGTATCCCATCCCACATCCTGGGGCGGCCTCGGCTTCGCGTTCAAGTGGAATATGGGTTGGATGCACGATACCCTATTCTTCTTCACCCGGGAGCCGGTTCACCGGAAGTACCACATCGATCAGTTGACGTTCTCCATGATGTACGAACACACGGAGCGATTCATCAACTCCATCTCCCACGACGAGGTCGTGCATGGCAAGGGATCGCTCTACGGCAAGATGCCCGGTGACCATTGGCAGAAAATGGCGAACTTGCGCCTGCTCATGACGTACCAATACACGCGTCCCGGCAAGCAGCTGATCTTCATGGGCTCGGAGTTCGCTCAGCCCAACGAGTGGTGCGTGGAACACAGCTTGGACTGGCACTGGGCGCGCGAGGCGAGCCGGGAAGCCCACCTCAGCTTCATTGCTGCGTTGGGGCGAGCCTATGGCTGCTATTCGCAGTTCTGGAAAGGTGACCCGAGTCCGGAGAGCTTCGAGTGGGTCGATTTCAACGATCGTGACAACACGGTGATCAGCTACCTGCGCCGAGACGGTGCCAATCTGGCCGTGGTCGTCTTCAACTTCACGCCGGTGCCGCGCGTGGCCTACCGGTTGGGCGCCCCTGAGGCGGGGGCTTGGGTATGCCTCATCAACACCGACGAGGCCCAGTATGGTGGCAGCGGCTACGCTCCAATCGACGTTGTCCACACAGAGGCGGTGGGGGCTCACGGTCGTCCGCAGAGCTTCTCTCTCACCCTGCCCCCCTTGGGGGCACTGGTCTTGATCCCGGAACGGTGCCGGGTAAGGGAGCCGTCCCCCACACCCACCGTGCAAGACGAGACGACGGAAGAGGCGGTTGTTCCGACCCTGCCAACTGGTTGGGTCCGTTCGAAATAGTGAAACTTGCGGAGGTGCGCCATCATGCAAAGATACCTCGACCGAGTGTGGGAACTGGAGAAGAGTCAAGCGGAACTCTCCAGTGAGGCCCGAGACGCCTTGGCCGCTGATTTGGGACGCCTCCAGCGGGCGGCACGAGTTGCCAACGTGCCCCTGATCGTGGTCTTCGAGGGGTGGGAGGCATCCGGCAAGGGTACGGCCATCAACGCGCTATTGATGGCCCTGGATCCACGCGGCTGTCTAGTGCGTACCATCCAAGCACCCAATGAAGACGATCGGCTGCGGCCACCGCTCTACCGGTTCTGGCGCTCCTTGCCCGAGGCGGGGCGCATGACCATCTTCGACCGAAGCTGGTATGATGCCATTTGGGAGCAGCGGGTGAGGGGACAACTGCAGAAGGCCCACTGGAACCGCGCTATCGAGGACGTGATGGCATTCGAGAGGATGCTGGTGCGGGGCGGCGCTGTCCTGCTCAAGGTGTTCTTGCATATCTCGGAGAAGGAGCAGGCCCGTCGCTTCAAGAAGCTGCGCGCCAACCGTGACACTGCTTGGCGTATCGACCGTCGCGATGTCCGCCAGCACCGCCACTACCGGGACTGGGCGACCGCTATCGGTGACACCATCCAACGCACCAACACCCCGGACTGTCCGTGGTTGGTGGTGCCGGCCCACGACAAGGGACGGGTGGAGGGTATGGTCTTCGAGGAGCTGGTTGCCTCCTGGGCGCGTCGCCTGGACGGGCCGGTGACCCCCGCGCCCGCTCCCGCCCGAGAGTCCCCCATCCTGAGTCGGGTCACCGAGGGGGTCAGCCCGCTCGACCGGGTCGACTGCTCGTGCTCTTTGGAGCGAGCGGAGTACGAACAGCGCACGACCGTCTTGAAGAAGGAGCTCCGCTGCCTGGAACACCGGATGTACAGGGAACGAGTGGCGGCGGTCATCGTTTTCGAAGGCTGGGATGCGGCAGGGAAGGGAGGTGCCATTCGGCGTCTGGTCTCGGGGCTTGACCCACGAGGCTATGAGGTGGTTCCGGTGGCGGCTCCCAATGACATCGAGCGCCGGCAGCATTATCTGTGGCGGTTCTGGACCCGAATGCCCAAGGACGGTCACATCACCGTCTTCGACAGGAGCTGGTATGGGCGGGTTCTGGTGGAACGCGTCGAGGGATTCTGCTCCAATGCAGAGTGGCTCCGCGCTTACGATGAGATCGCGGCTCTGGAGCGCAGTCTGACGGACCACGGGACGATCGTCATCAAGTTCTGGATGCAGATCGACGCTGACGAGCAACTCCGTCGCTTCGAGGCACGCACCAATACCCCCGAAAAGCGCTGGAAGATCACCGACGAGGACTGGCGGAACCGCGCCAAACGGGTTGAATATGAGGCGGCCGTTGCGGATATGATCACACGGACCAGCACCTCGGACGCCCCCTGGACCATCGTGCCCTCGAACGACAAGCTGTGTGCTCGGGTGTTCGTGATGCAGACCGTTGCCGATGCCCTACAGCGCGGCCTGGGCTAGGCCAACGAGGCGGATCCCTGGCGAACAGGGTTCATTGGACACGCCAGGGCGAACGACAATCGGGCTTTCGCAGGTGGTCTGCTTGGGACAGCTGTTCGCGACAGTTCGGGCAGAGATCCGTCTCCCGATCCGTGGTCAGGACGCTGCCCAGGCCATCGTGCATCAGGCAATACGGAGTGCCGCAGTGTTCGAGGCCGAGGGTATGCCCGAGTTCGTGGACGGCAGTCTTCTGGAGGCGTTCACGGCAGCAGGCCACCGACGGGCAGCCGCGACGAGAACGGTACGAAGATACGACGCAACACGGTCCGTTCAGCGTCGCCAAGCCCAAAATGCCCCAGTCCGGGTAGGCTCCCTTGGTGGTAGAGATGTCCACGGCAGTCAGTCCCATGATCCGGTAGGTTGTTGAGGGAGCCACGGTCGGAAGCCAATCCAACAGCTTTTCGGCGCGGTAACGAGTGCGGGGCGGATAATAGGTGTGCCGCGGCAGCCCCACTCGGGTCCCGATCTCCACGTCCAGAGAGTAGAAGCCAAGCAGCACTTCCCGCACGGCGGCGATATCTTCCGAAGAAATCCGGCTGCCCAATGGAACGATGAGCAAGCGACGGGCTGCGGGCTGGCTCCGTGCAGCCCCGACGAAAAGACCGACCGCCGAAGCTGCCGCTGCGGCCAGAAACGCTCGGCGCGAACAGGACGCCGGAGGCGATCCATCGCGGTGTCGGGTGTTCGAGCGAACCCGGGGCATTTACCCTAGCGTGCCACGAACGTCCCCGTCTCGTCGAGGTGGCAGCCTGCCGCGTTCCGGCGAGCCAGCTGGTAGCCACAATGGGGCCTAACCTCAACGCGAAAGCTCTGGCCTGCCCATGCCGCGATACACCAAACCGGCCTCGATCACGACCTCGGGCTGCAGCACGTTTCGGCCGTCGAACACGTGCCGACCCTTCAAGGCAGAGCGGATCCGACTCACGTCGGGGTTGCGGTACTCGGGCCACTCGGTGGCAATCACCAGGGCATCCGCCCCGACACAAGCCTCGTAGGCATCGGTGAACCACGAAACACGGTCGGCCAGTCCCAGCGGCGCCATGCGGGCCTGGGCGGTCTCCAACGCCTGTGGATCGGTCGCGCGGACGGCGGCGCCGCGGGCCAGGAGCACCTCGGCAAGACGCAGCGCTGGGGCCTCTCGGACGTCGTCCGTGCCCGGCTTGAACGCGAGGCCCCAGATAGCAATGGTCTTGCCCTCGATGGCGCCCAAACCCCGTTCGATGTAGGTTACTAAGCTCCTGAGCGGGACCTCGTTGGCCAACACGGCCGCCTCCGCGATGCGGCAGGGTACACCCAGGTCGTGGCCCACCCGAACCAAGGCCCGCAGATCCTTGGGGAAACAACTGCCGCCGAATCCGAGACCGGGAAACAGGAACGGATACCCGATCCGAGAGTCTGCGCCGAGAGCCACCCGAACGTGTTCCACGTCGCCCTGAGCAGCGTCGCACAGAGCCGCGATCTCGTTCATGAAGGAGATCTTGGTGGCCAAGAGGGCATTGGCTGCGTACTTGACGATCTCTGCGCTCTTGGGACTCATGCGCAGAATGCGGTCCTTTTGTCGCACGAACGGCGCGTACAGTCGGCGCAGTGTTTCGAAGGCTGTATCGCTCTCGGTTCCGATGACGACGCGGTCCGGCTTGAGAAAGTCATTGACCGCGTCCCCCTCCTTGAGGAACTCCGGATTGCTCACGACGTCGATCCGATGCCGAGAGTGCTCGGTAACCACCGCACGAACCCTGGCATTGGTGCCGACCGGAACCGTGCTCTTGAGAACCAGCACCAGATCGCCACCGGCCGCTGCCGCCACGTCCTGGGCTGCGCGCAAGACATGCGTGAGGTCCGCCGATCCGTCTTCGTTGGGGGGCGTGCCCACGGCAATGAACACGGCGCTGCAGCCCGCGATCGAATCCGCCAGATTGGAGCTGAAGTCCAGCCGAGCCGGCCAACAGCGGAGCACGATCTCCGACAGCCGCGGCTCGTAGAAAGGAATCTCACCGCGTCGCAATCGGTCCAGTTTGGCTTGATCGACGTCGACGCACACGACCTGCGCACCGGTGTCGGCGAAACAAGCTCCCGCAACCAACCCCACGTATCCCGTACCGATGACTGCTACTCTCACGCTGCCCTCAATAATCTAACCCTGGACGCCTGTCCAGATTGGAGGATGGCACCTGGGACCGACCTTTGGGTCCTTCGCGGGACCAAGCCTAATGACCGCTGCGGTCTTCCTCAAGCTGGTCAAGGATACGGTCCGCGCGTTCACGCGTGATGCCAAGCCACTCCGCCAGCTGGTTAATGAAATCGTTCTCTGTGTCGGCGACTTCATCGTCCGCCAAGGCGACGGCGGCGGCCAGCGCAAAGGCCCCCTCGGCTTCGTGGGGGTCTTCGCTGATCTGTTCCGCGATCTCCTGCAGCCGCGCGTCGCGACCCTGCTCCTTCAGGCGCTGCTCGTAGTTCTCCAGCATGACCTGGATCGTTCCACTCCGAAGGAGGTTGTCGGTAATGCCACGAATTGCGCCGCGCACCGCATCACGCTCCTGTTCGGTAATGCGATTGTCGGCTGCCATCATCAGGAACATTGTCTCGGCGAGCGGATCGACCCGCTCCAGCGCGGCGCTCTCCTCTGGACTCAGAAGGCCGCCACGGGCCAGTGTCGCATAGGCCGGGCTCAGAACCATGCTGGGGCGGCGACCACTCTGGAGCAAAGCGTCTCGCAAACGGAGGATGGTAGCGGTTTCGATATTCATGTCTCGGGAGAGGCTACACGGGTCTGGCCCCCGACACCATGGAGTTAGGGACTGCGCGTCCGTGCAGGGTTCCGGCGGGGCGTTTCGGCAGCCTTCGGGAGGGTCGAACCCGGCTGTGGTTCCAAGAGCACCAGGTGCTCCCGCCGCGGCCGTTCTGTGAACGCTTGGCGAGTCGGCCCGTGGAAGTGAGGGCGCGTCTGGGAGGCGTGTGCGACGACAGCCAGCCGTGCCCTGTCGGCCAGGGGCACCAGCTCATCCTCGACGTACCAGGGTTGTCCGGACAGCACCCCGTCTCCCAGGACCAGCGCAACCCGTCCCCCAGGTCGCGTGACCCGTCTCATCTCCTGCAGACACTCGACGATTTGTTGACTCCACCTCTTGCGGGCCGATCGCGGTGAAAGATTTCCGAGGCTCCTTCGAGCCCCCACCTCGTGACGCTCGAGATGAACGACATCCAACCCCAGCCACAGAAGGCGCAGTCTGTGTTGATCGAGATAATCGTAGATCCCTGGGTAGGGCGGTGAGGTGATGACCGCGTCCACACTGGCAAAGGGCACGGGCAGGCGGCGAGCGTCGCCCAGATGCACCTCTGTCGTAACCTCCGACCGGGATTTGGCAAACACCTGTTGGGACAGGCGCTGCACCAAGTCCGCGGTCTTGGCGCGGAAAAACCGGATGACGAACCCGGCCGCGATGTGCCGGTCCACCCGCTGCCGTGAGGTATCGCTCCGGCGCCGACTCACCTTGGTCAGAAGGGCTGACAGAACCAGGCTGAGTGCCTGCCGAACCCAGGGGTCCGGTTGGGCCCTGACTCCACCAAGCAAGCTGTCGAGCTCCATCAGCACATGGGGCTCGAACTGTTCGACCAGGTTCCGCGGATGGCGACCGATGGCTCCGGAATGGGCGCGCCGACGGCCCTCGGCCTGCTGGGCCACTCGGTTGGCTGCTTGCAGGAGTCGTTCCCGCTGTTCGACAGTGCTACCCAGGGTCTTGAGTCTGCCCAGCTCCACGGCCAGTGGATTGGCGTCGACGCCAACAGCCGAGCGCCCCAGAGTTGCTGCTTCCACCAAGACCGTCCCGCTCCCCGAGAACGGATCCAAAACGGTCTGTCCAGCCTGGGTGAGTCCCTCGACCAGTCGACGTGCCGTGTCCGGATGGACGCGGGCTGGGTAGGAATGGAAGCCATGGACTCCGGAATTTGCCCGTTCCGATTCCGACGTTACCGAGAGAGCATGCCGCAGCAGGCGTCCGAGTGAATCGTCGACAGCATTGACCTTTGTCACACCGCCGACCTGAGTCAGGGCCCGCCGTTGGCGCAACGGCGGGCTCGCCGGTGTTGGAACGCCAAGTGCCTGGCCGGCGTGGCGAGGGCTGCGGGACTTCACTGGCCGCTGCCGGTTGGGTCCAGGTGGTGGACGCCATTGGCCTTTTGGGCGTCTCTGTAGCGCTGGATGCAGGCCAATAACTGGTCGTCGCTGAGGATCTGCTGGCTGGTTTTGGCGAGCTCCAACAGCTCCCCCACCAGTCCTTCGTCCTCAGGGAGCCCCTGCTGGCCCAGCCAGTACCGGATATTGGCGCGACCGGACATGAACCCCACGCAGATCTCTTGCTTGCGACCCAAGAGTCGCGCGGGAACGGCGCTGTACACCTGGTCAATCAAGGATGGATCGCCCAAGGCTAGGGCCTTGACGATGGCTGCGGCGTGGACGCCGCTGGCGGTTCGAAATGCATCGGGTCCCACCGCCGGGAACTTCCGCGGGACAGCGACCCCCAGGGCTCGAGCGGCCGCCTGGGAATACGCCGAGAGATGGCGAAGAGCACAGGCATCGATCCGACCGTCGAGGACCCCATTGACCACCAACTCCTCGACGGACGTGTTGCCCGCACGCTCTCCCTCGCCCAGCGCCGTGGCGTGGAGTCGCGTTGCCCCGGCCTCCGCTGCGGCCAGCGCCGTGGACAAGGCCAAACCACGGTCATCATGTCCGTGCCAGTCCAGTCCCACCTGGGCCAGCCCCAACTCGGTCAGGACGCTATGCGCGAAGAGAACCAGGTGCCGCGCCCCCTCTGGGCGCAGAGCCCCCGTCGTATCACACAGGCAGATGCGGCTGGCTCCCGCGTCCAACACCTGCGACACGATGGTTCGCAGGGTTTCGGGATCGGTGCGCGATGCATCCTCGGCAACGAACGCCACGGAGAGCCCGCGCCGGGCCGCGTGGGCCACGGCGTCGACCGCTCGAGTTTGAAGCTCCGTCTGACACCAGCTCTCGCTCACGGAACGCACGCGACTGGTTGCCCAGAACAGGTAGGCCCACGGGGGGCGCCCCGCCCGGTGGGCGACCTGGAGCAAGGTCTCCACGTCCTCGCGCGTGGCACGAGCCGAGCAGAGCGGTTCGATGGGCCAGCCATTCTGAGCAATGGCTCGGATCAAGGCCACGGCATCGTCTGCGGTGCGGCGAGAGCTGCTGGGCAGGCCGACGTCGACCGCGGCCACGCCGATCTTCGTCATGTTCAGTATCAGCTCAAGCTTCGCTTCCAACGTCGGGTAGCGCACGGAGGGGCTCTGCAGGCCGTCACGCAACGTTTGGTCCAGAATCTGCGGTGCGACGCCGGGTGGGACCCCATCGCGAGGGTTCCAGTCGTGGACCAGCTCACCGGCAGCCGACGCCGCATCCAATGGGTGTCGGGGAGCCAAATTTGCGTGGGAGAGGTCGGATGAGCGCCTCACGAGGTTACCAGATGTCTCCAAATCGCCTCCCCGTCCAGTGAATACCGCAATTGGCCACGGCCCCAGGGGCTTCAAGCCCCGGAAACAAGATGTGTCATCCTTTCCGACTGTGGCAACTTGGGCCCAACGGCGCGCGCTGGTTCGTGAGCGTCTCGGCAACGAGGTGGGGCGAATCGACAAGGATGCTCCCTACCGGATAGCCTTGACCTACCCCTCTCCCTATGCGGTGGCCATGAGCTCGCTGGGGTTCCAGTCCGTGTACGCCATGATCCAGGCCGCACCCGGTTGGTGCGCGGAGCGGGTCTTTCGAGCTGACATCCCGGATCAAGGGAGTGAGGACTCACCGTGCAGCTACGAGACGGACCGACCGCTGCGGGAGTTTCCATTCATCGCCTTCAGTGTTGCCTACGAGCTGGAGATCGCCGGGGTGGCGACCCTCCTTTCGGCGGCTGGTCTGGCCCCCCTGGCCCGAGAGCGCACACCCCAGGATCCCGTGGTCATTGCGGGAGGTCCACTGACCTTCTCCAATCCCCTTCCCCTGTTGACCTTCGTGGATGTCCTGGTGCTGGGCGAGGCCGACGAGATTCTGCCCTGGATGCTCAGGGAGGCCACGTTGGCCGCTGATCGCAGCGCGTGTCTGTCCCGCTGGGCTAGCCACCCCAACATCCTGTTGCCCGGCTTGGTCCCCGACAAACAGCCACTCATTGCCCGGGCTGACGATCGGTTGCTGCCAACGAGCAGCACCATCATGACGCCCCATACCGAGCTCTCCGGTATGTATCTGGTCGAAGTGGAACGGGGATGCTCACGCAATTGTCGCTACTGTGTGATGCGACGTGGCAGTCAAGGGGGAATGCGACCCGTGCCCTGCGACCGCATCCTGGCTCGGGTACCACCCGGCGCTTCACGCATCGGTTTGGTCGGAGCAGCCGTCAGCGACCACCCGCAGATCGGTTCTCTGGTCGACACTCTGACGGGGCGGGGCTGCCGCGTGGGTCTCTCCAGCCTCCGTCCGGACCGTGTTGTCGAGCCCCTGGTGCGAGCCCTAGCGGCGGGCTCGGCTCGGACGCTGACGGTCGCCCTGGACGGGCCCAGCGAACGCCTGCGGGCGGAGATGGACCGACGAACCACGCCCGATCATTTCCGACGGGCGGCGGAGCTGGCTCGCGCCCACCGCATGGAGAGACTCAAACTCTATTTGATGCTGGGCCTTCCGGGCGAGACTGAACAGGACATCGACGAGTGTGCAGAATTCGTGACCGAGCTGTCCAGAACCATCCCCATCACTCTCGGCATTGCTCCATTTTGCGCCAAACGCAACACGCCGCTGGACGGGGCCCCTTTCGCGGGAGTCGGTCTCATCCAGACGCGCTTGAACCACCTACGCAGGAGGCTGGCGGGGCGCGCGGAGGTGCGCGCGAGCAGCGCACGCTGGGCATGGGTTGAGCACGTCTTGGCGCAAGGGGGAACAGCAGAAGGGCAGGCCGTGCTGCAAGCCGAACGACGTGGTGGGCGATTCGCCGACTACCGAACCGTCCTGGGCGAGCTGGGGCACCGACCCGACCCCTGATTCGGCCGGCTACGTCGGATCCCGATCGGTAATGGGAGCCGGCGATCCCGCGCAGCCTGACCACCTCCGATCCAGAAGGTGCGTCTCCCGAACGTTGGACAAAGCAGCCAACAGGTTGCCCGGTACATGGTCGTTCTCCCGGGCCAACTCTGCGATCAGTCGCTTCATGCGCTGACGGTTCACGTCGGCGACCGGTCCGCACGGGCTACCCGCGACGACGGGAAGGCTGCTGGCCTCAGCGTAGGCTCGGATGTCCTGCTCGGCGCAGTAACACAAGGGACGGATCACGATGTGGCGGCGGTCATCGGATTGCAGCCGGGCCGGCATGGACTTGATCTGTCCCGAATAGAACAGGTTGAGCAGCAGGGTCTCTGCCAGATCCTCGCGATGATGTCCGAGGGCGATCTTGGTGGCTCCCAGCTGGGTCGCCGCCGTGTAGAGGATCCCACGTCGCAGCCGAGAACACAGCGAGCAACAACTCTGGTCCATCGGGGTCTGACGACGCGCCAGGGCGTAGGGATCCTCGCGGACCACCCGGTACTCATACCCGTGGCTGCCAAAGAAACCGACGAGCTCACTGCTTGGATCGGTCAAGCCGATGTGCACCACCACCAGGGTGAAGCGAAACGGAGCCCTCTTGGCAATCCGAGCTAACAGATCCAGAAGAACCAGCGAGTCCTTGCCGCCGCTCACTGCAACCAGCACCCGGTCATCCGGTTCCAGCAGCCGGTGCTCACTGCTCGCTTTGGCTACTTGCTTGAGCAGGCGCCTGCGCAGCGGGAGGAAGGATTCACCGGACACTCTGGCACCCTGTTACGCGCCGAGATTGGCCTAGCCAATCTCGCGCCCCTGCAGCTTCCACTCTCGCACCAGCTTGCGCACGGCGCGCAGATCGAAGGGTTTCTCGATACGGGGGTTGGGTACACGCGCCAGAAACTGGGCAGCTCGCGGAGTGAAGGCCCCTCCAGTCATGAACACCAACCGTTCTTCGAGGCCAGGGTGGCGTTGTGCAATCTCGGCGTGCAAGTCCATGCCACTCATGCGCGGCATCAGTAGGTCGCACATCACGATGTCGAAGGGTTTGGAGGCCAGCATGTCCAGGGCTACCTCTGCATCAGTGGCGATCTCCACGTCGTGCTCATCCTCCAGGACCCGACTCAAGATGGTTGCCACGGGGAGCTCATCGTCAACGACCAGGATCCGGGCTCGACGGTTGACACAAACCGAGACGGGCGTCAGCGTCCGGGTGGGTAGCTGCATCACGGCGGGGGCCGCGGGCAGGCGGACGACGAAAACGGTCCCCTTTCCCACTTGGCTTTCGACCCGAATGGTCCCCCCCATTCGGGTAATGATGCTGTGACAGATGGGGAGTCCCAACCCGGTGCCCAGGCCGATTGGTTTCGTGGTGAAAAACGGATCGAAAACCCGGTCCAAATGCTGGCTGGGTATCCCGGCTCCGGTGTCCGCAACCGATACGACCACCCAATCTTGTGGCTGCCCGGTCTCGCTGCTGATGCGGATGTGAATATGGTTGGCGTTGACTCCGGTCTCGGGGAGGGCCTGTATGGCGTTGACCAGCAGATTCAGAAAAACCTGCTCGAGGCGCGCGGCGTGGCCCACGGCGGGCGGAACATCCTCGAAGTGTTCGTGGATTTGACCGCGGTCCATGAGCTGAGAACGCGCCACCTTGATGGCGCTGGCCAGTACCCGCCGTACATCGACCGGGCCTAGCTCCTCCTCGGCAGTTTGAGAGAAAGTCCGTAGATCTCGGACGATGGTGGCGACCCGTTCAGCCCCGTGACGAGCCTCGTGGATTCGTTCCAACAGGTGTCCCAAGCGCTCCAGGTTGGGAGGAACCTTGCGCACCTCACGCAGCAAGTATTGGATGTTGAGCAACACATAGGCGAGGGGATTGTTGATCTCGTGGGCCACCCCAGCGGCCAAGGTCCCCACCGCGGCCAGTCGATCGGTGCGAACCCACTGGTTCTGAGTCTCGCGCCGGCCACTCAGGTCACGAACCAGGATCAAGACCGCCCGTTCCGCATCCCATTCGGTGGGGACCAGGCCGACCTCCACTGGCACCGTTCGCCCATCCCGTCGGACCGCGCGGATCTCGAAGGGACGGGTCGCCTGGGTGTGGTCGACCAGCCACTGAATCCGCTCTCTCAACAGCGCCTCGTCACTGGGAACGAAGAGATGCCCCAGGGTGAGATGAGCAAGTTGCCGGGGATGGGAGTAAGCGTGCAGTCGGGTCACCGCTTGATTCGCATAGGCGATGCGCGCACCGACCAGGACCAACATCCCGTCCGGGGCGGTGTCGATCAACCTTCGGAAACGCTGCTCGGAATCCAACAACGCTTGTTCGGCGCGAGAACGTCGATCCGCCCGCAGCAAGAAGTGCACATTGTGCGGCAGATCGTCGGACGTGGTCCGTATGCTAATCCAGCGCACCGCCAGGCGTTGACCATCGCGTCGTAGTAACTCTCCTTGCTGCTCGTGCACGGTGCCGACCGGACTTCGACTCAAGGGTTCGTCAGCCAAGAAATGGGCATCACCCAGACAACCCGGTTCGACGACACGCCCCAGCAGCGCTTCGAGCGGAAGACCGATCATGTGGCTGGCGGCCGCATTAGCGTACACGGTGCGTTCAGTGCGCATCCCGGGTTCAGTGCTGCTCACCAGGATTCCGAGGTTGGTGCGCGCCAGTGCAGCCAGGGTGGCGGATGCCAGCGTGCTCGGGATCGTCTGCATGGAGGACATGGGGGGTCGGGGACCGAATGACAGTCTACCACCACCTGGGACGTCCTTGGGTGGGCATTCCCTCGACCGCCCACGCTCGCCAAGGCAATGACTGGCCGGGACGGCCGAGCCAGTCCAGAATGCTCCGCATCGACCCGATCGTACGTCCCCTCCAGGTTATGTTCGCCGTGGCGATCGCCATCGGCTCCTACCTATTCGTCCGCACGGCCATGGACGCGGAGACGCGCCATCGATGCACGACCCTGTGTCGGATGGCCCCCAACTACGCCAATCGGGACCGGCTGGCCCCCGATTTCGAGTTGTCACGTCTCGAGGGTGGTCGCGGCCGTCTGAGCGACTACCGCGGCCAAGTGGTCGTGCTCAACTTCTGGACCAAGTCGTGTCCGCCCTGTTTGGAGGAGTTGCCCGCTCTTGCCGCGCTGGCCACCACACTCCGCGCGCGGTCACTCGGTGTGGTGGTGACGGTCAACACCGACGAGAGCCCCAGCGATGTGCGGGCTACCCTGCGAGACGTGCTAGGCGACCGCCCTCGGTTCGAGACCTTTCTCGATCCAGAGTCCAAGGTCGTCGAGGGCCGCTTCGGCACCCAGCTGTTTCCCGAAACCTGGTTCATCGATGGCGACGGGGTGATCAGGGCGCGCATCGACGGAGCTCGAGACTACTCTTCGGCGCTCTACGTCGATTTCGTGGCCCAGATGAAACGAGGCGACACCTGCTCCGTGGAATTCTCCCACGCCACCGCTGGCGGAACGGATGCCTGGTTGTGCCGCGAGCTTCAGCCCCCATGACCAGCCCGGAGCATGGCTAGGCATCGGCCGGGTACTGGCAGCTAGAATCAGGGGTCTCGTGGACGACGACGCGGGCCAATCCAGGCAGCACGGGAGCCAGGCGAGCGTAGATGAAACGCACCAGGTTCTCGCTGGTCGGATTCTCGAGCCCCGGGATTTCGTTGAGCAAACAGTGGTCCAAGAGTGCCCGCAGGGGCTCGAATGCCCGGTCGATCACCGCATAGTCGACATACCAACCCAGGTGTTCATCCACCGGACCTTTGACCTCCACCTCGATTCGGTAGCTATGCCCATGGATCCGCGCGCACTTGTGATCGGGTGGTACCCGGGGGAGGCGATGAGCTGCCTCGAACCCGTAACGGCGTGCCAGTCGAACGTTCACGGCGCGGTCCTAGCAGCACCGAGCCGATCGGTCCATGTTCCTGAACCATGGCGGCGTTTCGGCCCCGGGTGTAGCCCCTGCCCCAGAGGACTAGAGGGTGACCGGGGGTTTGTCCGCCACCAGCAGGTCCCACCACTCGAAACTCATGGCCAAGGCGTGATCGAGTTGCCACGTGCCCGAATCCAGGGGTTGTCCCTGACGTCGTGGCACGGGTTGCAGTGTCGGGTCGGGGAGGCAGTAGGCGGCACGTGCCGAGCCCTGCAGCAGGTGCAGGACCCCCTCGCTGAATCCCCGACCGGCGTACACGATGATGCCCGGAATAGGCGAGGCTACCAGGTCATTGAGAGCATAGGGGATCTTCTCGTCCACGGTTCCCACCGAATCCTGGAACTTGCACTCGAGAGCCACGGCCTTCTGCCGCGGTTCGTGCAACACGAACAGATCGAGACGGCGTTGCTTGCCCAGGATTGAGGTGCCAGCATTCACCTCCTCGTAGACCAGCAGACCGCGATGCCCGTGGGCTGCCAGCACGTACCGGGCGATCAGACGTCGGTATTCGGAGCCTGTCACGATGGCGAACCCCCGCGAGCCACCCGCTTCTTGGAGCGAGATGCCAAACCCGTCTCTACTTCACTCGAACCCGAAGCGTTCCTTGTGGTTGGCAACGAACTGGACATAGTATGAAGATTCCTGGCCCGCTTCGAGCTCGCCAGTCTCGACGAAAGATTCTAGTGCACGCTTGAGGTCCCCGATACGGCGAGAAGGGGGGAGCCCGAAATGTACCATCAGATCGGTACCGATCCCGGTTGGTAGGGGGCATACCACGGCATCCTGGGCGGCAAGATCCGTGATGCGAGCCGCCAGCTCATCAATCAAGGCAATGCCTCGACGCCGCTTTTCCGCTCGTTTGGTGGTGATGTCAGCACGGGACAGGCACAAAAGGTTGTCCAGATCCGCCCCGATCTCGCGGGCGAAGCGGCGCACAGCGCTGTCGGTCCAACCGCGGTCGTACTGGCTGGCGCGCAGATGGTTCAAAACCAGGAAGCGAACGCTCCCCCGCAGCGCGTCACTGCCCGAGAACAACCGCGCTCGGCGCTCCAGCCGATCAAACAGGCGGGCGCCGACCTCTGCGTGTCCGAAGAAGTGCACCTCCCCTTCCGAGGAGATGCTGCGCGTCTTGACCTTGCCGATGTCGTGGAACAGTGCAGCCCATCGGACCTCCAGGCGAGGTACGGACTGTGCGACGACCTGCTTGGTGTGTTTCCACACGTCCTTGTGCCGCCATTCGCCATCCCCGAATCCGACCAAGGCACTGACCTCAGGCAAGAGCGCCTCCAGGATGCCCGAATCGAGCAGGGCATCGAGTCCCGCCTCAGGGTGGGCTCCCATCATCACTCGATCGAGCAGGGGTCGACATTCCGGACCGGGCAACGACGCCAGCTCGGATGTCGACACCACCTGAAGCGGTCGGTCGGGCTCTCCGCTCTCCGCGGCGATGGCAGCCCGTTCGAGGGCGTCGAAGGCTCGTTCTCGGTTGGCAGAGCAGGCGACGGGGTGGGACACGGCGCAAGGATCCAGCCCGGTCATTGGGCCAAAATGGGGACTTTGGGACAGCGCCTCTAGCACGTGGCGGCGCGGTGGGTGTGCTCTGGGATGCTTCATCAACAGCCGGCGTAGATCGGTGGGCCAACTGCCAAATGTCGGGATACGCTTAGCCGAGGCCCATGCCGCATCGATCACCGCCTCCTACGCCCCGCCGATCCGTTTTGGGGCGAAGGCTGGCCCAGGCCCTGTGTCTGGTACTGGGTCTGATCGGCTCGATGCCGCTTTTCGTGGGGCTGGTTCTGCGGACCGAACGCGTCAAGACCTGGGCGCAGGGGATGGCGGCCGAGGCGTTGCAGAGCAGCATCGGCTTGCGGGCGGAATACTCGGCCTCCCTGTCCCTGTGGCCTCTGGAGCTTGTGATCCACGATCTGCGGGTCCCATCGACCGACGGCCTCGGACCCGCCCTCCTGGTCGACCGCGTGCGGATTGCTCCCCGCTTCTTTTCTCTGGTGGCTGGCCATCTGGACGTGGGGGAGGTCGAGGTTGAGCGACCCAGGGGTCGGCTTGTCGTCCGGGACGGGCGCCTGCTCAACGTCGAGTACCACCTGCCCAAGTCCCCCCCCAAGAAGTCCAAAGCTCGTCCTCAGCCGCCCTTCTCGTTGCTGGCCGTCACCGAAGCCTCGCTGGACGTCTGGATCGACGGATATCGGTTGGAGACCGGAACGGTCGACGTCGACGTTCAGGCGGAGCGGGGCCCGAGCTTCGAGCTGTTCGTGCGCTCCATGCAGTCGCAGGTGACCACGCGGGCCCAACGAAGCCTGACCACCGTGGCTGAGCCGATCTGGGCAGTCGAAGAGGACGTGATCTGTTCGCTCGAGCTGCGACTTCGTCTGGAGCGCTCCCGGGCCCTGGTTCGCCGACTGTTCCTCGCCGGAAACGCTGACGACCAACCATCGGCGGGGACTCGCCCCAGCTGTTCTGGCGATTCCGGTATTGCCGACGTCAACCAGGTCGTGTTGCGACTCACCGATGCGATGGTGGACTGGGCGGGCAAGAAACCCCGGATCGAAGGTCAGGTCACCGCCCGTGCGCCGGTGAGTCTGACCAATCGGTTCCTGACCTTCCTGCCTCTGGCGGGCTGGGTCGGGCTGGAGGCCAAGGCTCACTGGGATGGCTCGACTCAGCTCCCCGTGGCCAAGGGGCGGATCACGGGTGGAGGCATCCAACTCGAACGCTATCGCCTCGGGAAGACTGTCGACATCGGCTTTGGAATCGATGCCGATGTTGTCCGTATCGATAGAGCGGAGATTGCCTTCGCCAACGGCCAGACCACGTTGAACCGTGCACGAATTGAGCCCTTGGCGCCGGGCATCCCCTTCGCTGCCGAGTCTCTCGACACTCGGGACATGGACTTCCCGGGATTGATGCGCGACCTGGGCGTGAGTTCCAACACGATCGTGGCCTGGTCCTTCGAGCACGCCGTGGTGACCGAGCTTTCAGGCCGATTGGGTGTGCCTGAATTGGATGGCACCATTCGCGCCGACACTCACCATTTCGAGGTCTTCGACCGATCGGTCCATGATCCGGATCGGCGCCATATGGTGGCTATCGCATCGCCCACGGTGCGGGGGCGGATTGCGGTTCGCCACGACAGCTTCCAGTTCCGAGACACGGTGGCAACCTTTGGATCCAGCCGGGTGGTAGCCCCCTTGGTGTCCATCGGGTTCCACAACGCGCTCAGCATCTCGGTGGCTCCGGGGAGTGAAATCGAGCTTTCGGACATCAGCCCCATCGCCAACATACCCATCAGCGGTCGAGCTCGCTTGGGCGTGCGTCTGGACGGTGATGCCAGCGACCCGCTCCTGTTGGGTCAGCTGAGTGTGGATCGCTACGTGATGGGTGGCTTTCCGGCGGGGGACATCCTCAAGAGCGACGTTCGCTTTCGCCCTTTGCGGGTGGAACTGAGCAACCTCGAAGCGAAGAAGGGGCGGAGCTCCTACGGTTTCTCGCACCTCAGCCTGGACTTCGACCAGGGCGCTACGATTGTAGTCGATGGACACGCACGCAGCCGCGCCTTTGACGTCCGCGACTTCTTGGACATCTGGGGTTTCGCCCAGGACCCTCGCTACCAGGACATTCGAGGTGCTGCCCGCGTGGACGCTGACGTGCGATACGTCCTGGGCGGCTCGATGGACCGTTGTCAAGACGGCTGGTTGCGCGTCGATTCGGACCTGAGCATGGATCGACTGGAACTCTGGGGGGAGCGCTACGACGGCATGGACAGCCGGATGCACCTGGTGTGGGACGATCAACGGGCGGGCTTTCTGGGCTTCTCTGTGGACATCGCGGACCTGACTCTGCGCAAGGGGGCCGGGGTTTTGGCTGGATCGTTCCAGGTACGTCCCGGAGCGATCCTCAATGGGCAGGTGGTGGGAACGGCGATCCCCTTGGGACGCTTCGACGGTCTGGGAGCCCTGGGGGCCCTACTGGATGGCCGCGCCGGCCTGACCGGCAGCGTCAGTGGCACCCTCGATGCTCCGAAGGCCCAGGTCGAGGTGAAGGTCAGCCCCGTGCGCGTTGGCTACGCCCAGTTGGGCGCTTCGGAGCTGACAGTTCGTCTGCAACCCACGGAGCGCCGTCTCAACTCGGTGGGAACAACCCGGTGTGGCCACCCAATTCCGGGACCCTTCGATCCTGCCGAGTACGACCGAGATCGTTCGGAAGGCACGTTCCAAGTGGACGGCAAGCTCTTCGGCGGAGCGGTTGCAGTCTCCGACGTGAAGATCAGCCGCCAGCGCAACAAGCACGTTTCGGGTACGGTTGGTATCCACGAGCTGGACTGGGGCTCGTTGGTGGAGATGCTGCCCCCGGAGGTGCGACCCGAGCAGCGAGTGTCGGGAACGTTGAGTGGAAAGCTGACCGTGGAGGACCTTCCCATGGCAGCCCCCAGCCAGACCACGGGGCGGTTCGACCTCGAGGCCATTACGGCGCGGCAAGGCTCCATCGCCGTCCGCCTGGAGCCAGCCGACGGTCCACTGCGGCTCGCTCAGGGCAACCTGGAGATCCCGCGCATGACCGGTCATTTTGGGATGGGGCAGGAGCTCTCTGCCAACTTCCAATTGAAGGGTCGATTGACCGACATCGGGGCAAAGCCCGCTCTGGAGGCGGGACTGGTTCTTCTTCCCATCGATCTGGCGGCGTTTCGAGGTCTCATTCCCCGAGCCACCCGCGTGAACGGCACCCTGAAGGGCCATCTTGAGTTGGCTGGACCCCTCAGCTCTCCCCGCACCAAGGCGCTTTTGTCCATCGAGCAGGGGGAGCTGGCGCTGGAGGGGCTGGGGCCTCCGTTGACCTCGGTGGCCGTGACGGTCAGCGTCCGAGACAGCGAGCTGCGCGTCGAGAAGGGCGAGGCATCCTGGGGCGACGGTCGGCTATCCTTGACCGGCAGTGCACCTCTCGTTGGGTTCGACTTGGGCCTTTTGCACTTGACGCTGGCAGCGCGGGGGGTTGCGCTCCCGCGAGATCTCGGCTTGACCGGCACCTTCGACGCTGACCTGGAAACGACGCTCGATCCACGGGCGAGCCCCTTCAGGCCGCGCATCTCCGGCAACGTCCTATTCGACCATCTCGAGTACACGCGGCCCATCACCATGACGGCAGACGTGGCGACACTGACCCAACGAGGCAAGCGCAGCCACGTGCAGAGCTACGATCCGGCCGACGACCATGTCGATATCGATCTCTTGCTCAAATCCCGATCCCCGTTGCGCATTCACAATGGCCTGGTGGAGGCGGACATGCTTCTGGATCCCAACGGCCTGTCTCTGCTGGGAACCAACCAACAGTTCGGGGTTCGCGGTACGGTCCGAGCCGTTCCCGGAGGGCGCATCCAGCTGCGCCAGAACAGCTTCGAGATTCGCGAGGGGCTGGTGCGGTTCGACGACATCACGCGCATCGCACCGCGGGTCGACGTTCGCGCGGTGACCGAGTATCGACGGTACTCGACGCAGGCCAACATCGGAAATGGGACCGAGAGCGCGAGCGACAGCGGTCAGGCGGGGGGCAGCGTCACCAGTGCCACTGGTGGGAACTGGCGGGTCACCATGCACGCCCACGGCGACGCTGACCAACTTCGGATCGATCTGACCAGTGAACCGGCGCTCTCCCAAGACGACATCTTCCTTTTGCTGACGGTGGGAGTAACCCGTACCGAACTCGACCAAGCCCAGAGCGCCAGTGTTGGGTCAAGTGTCGCCCTGGAGGCTCTGGGAACGCTGAGCGGGGCGGATCGGGCCGTCACCGACACCATTCCGCTGATTGACGATTTCCGGTTCGGCAGTGCCTATTCCTCGCGAACTGGACGCACCGAGCCGACCGTTACCATCGGCAAGCGGCTGGCGGAGCGAATCCGCGCCAGCATCACCAGTGGTCTGGCCGAGGCTCGGGAGGTGCGCTCCAACGTCGAATGGCGCCTGAACCGGCAGGTGAGCGTCGAAGGGAGCTACGACAACGTCAATGACATATCGAGCTCGCAGCTGGGGAACCTGGGCGCCGACGTGAGGTGGCGTATCGAGTTTCGCTAAAGACATCTGAGGCTCGCAGCTGGGGAACCTGGGCGCCGACGTGAGGTGGCGTATCGAGTTTCGCTAAAGACATCTGAGGCTCGCAGCTGGGGAACCTGGGCGCCGACGTGAGGTGGCGTATCGAGTTTCGCTGAGCGTCGGAGACGCACCCACCGTGTGCGCGGGCAACCGACAAATCCATTCCAATATTCGAGAAATATTCCAACGATAACGTCATGCCGGTCGGAATCCGGTTGCGGCGGGCGCCAAGCTCGTGCCACAGCTTAGGTCTTGGTGCCTGATCCTGCCCTCCGAGATTCGCGACGGGGTGCCCGAGGGCGGTGGCTCGCGGTGTCGCTGCTGGTTGGTGCGGTGGCGGCGGGCGCAGCCGGGATGGCGTCGGCCGCCGTGGAGCCCCAGTCGCTGACCTTGCGACGGTTGGCTGTCCCCGATCTCGCGCGGTTCCTGAAGTTGCCCGAGGCACCCAAGTTGTACGCCCAGTCGCTGACCGAAGACCTTCGTCGGCGCGGCTACAACGAGTGTTATCCGTACGATTTCGTGGGACTTGGTCCCTATGCCCCCTATCGGCGCCTGCGGATGGGGCGCATTGCGATTCCTCAGAAGGGTGGGCACACACCGGACTTCGGCTACGACGTTCTGGTCCATTTTCACGGCCAGACCGCGCTGCGCATGACACTGGCCCAGATCGCAAGAGGCGTGTCGTTCGTGGGTATCGATCTGGGCAACGGTAGCGGTGCCTACTCGGACCGATTCCAGAGCCCCGAGCAATGGTCGCTGCTGCGCCAGTCGATCGAGGGAGCGCTGCGGGCTCATTCGGGCAACCCGCAGGCGCACATTCGCCACGTCGGCTTGATGGCGTGGAGCGCCGGTTATGGCGCCGTCAACGAGATCCTGCGCTATCACGCTGACCAGATCGACGCGGTCATCCTGCTGGACGGGCTGCATGCATCCTGGGACAGGACCGTTCCCCGGCGACGCGGAACAGAGCCGGTGGTGGCGGGGGCCGTGGCGCCAACCTTCGAGTACGCGCGGCAGGCTGCTCGGGGAAAGGGCTTGTTCGTGTTCACCCATTCCGAGGTGGATCCGGTCACCTATCCCTCGACGGCTCGGACCGCCCAGGCGCTCTTGGGTTTTGTGGGTATCGACTCCCGGTCGGTCGCCGATGAAGCGCTCCCATTTCAGCGCACCGCGGCTGCTGATATCGGGGGCCTGCACGTCTGGTCGTATCAGGGCAACGACAAGGCCGCCCACTGCACGCACCTGGCCCATGTCCAGGAGGCGATTCGAGATATCGTCGAACCGGCATGGGCTACGCCGGCGATGGACCGCAACGTGCCATTCACACCCGCTCCCAAGCTCGGGCCGGCCCAGGTATCCAGCAACCAGAGAGCTACTCGGCTCCCGGCGAGCTCCGGTTAGGGGCCCGCCCGTGGAGCTCCGCTGAAGGGTCCCTATTGGGAACCCGCCTCGCCAGCCGTCGCACCAGCTTCGCCTGCCGTTGCGCCCGCCTCGCCAGCTTGTGGTCCACCGGCTTCTCCGGTGTCTCCGCCCAGCTCGGAAGCGCCTCCCTCGGCCGAGCCTCCCTCGGAGCTTGCACCACCCTCTTCGGGTGCGGAGCCACCCTCGGATGTTGTGCCACCTTCTTCTGGTGCCGATCCACCCTCTTCGGGTCCAGAACCACCGGGAGGCTCGGGGCGTCCGGCAGTCTGCTCTTCACCCGCTTGACCAGGCCTACCTCCGCGGTCGAACGGGTTGTCATCGCCGCCCTGTTCACGTCCGCCACGACCAAACGGATTGTCGTCGCCACCCTGTTCACGTCCACCACGACCAAACGTGAACCCGCTCTGACCGAAGTCGAACCCCGCCTGACCGAAGTCGAACCCCGCCTGACCGAAGTCGAACCCCGCCTGACCGAAATCGAACCCTGCCTGACCGAAATCGAACCCTGCCTGACCGAAATCGAACCCTGCCTGGCCAAAACTGAATCCAGCCTGACCGAGATCGAACCCCGCAAAGCCGAAGTCTAACCCGGCCTGGCCGAAGCTGAATCCGCCTTGCCCTGGGCCATTGCCACCCCGTCCGGGGCCGGCCCCTCCCCGTTGCCAACTGAATCCACCTTGTCCGGCTCCGTTACCGCCCTGGTTTGCGCGCCCACCGGCGCTGGCACCACCCCGTGACGCGTCGGCACCGCTGGCGCCCGCTTCGGCATTGGTGTTGCCGGCGTTGGTGGTGGGATAGCCTCCCCAAGCCAAACCGTCGTCCTCATCCGAGGAGCTGCTGTCCGAGCCGCAGGCAAACATCAGCCCGAGACCGAAACCAAACGCTGCGGTAGTCATCAACAAACTGGATGATGGACGTCTAGTCATGACGCTGGTCCCTCCGCGATGGATCGCGCAGTTTCTCCGTGCGAACAGTCCAGTGTCACTCCTGGGCGGTCTTGGCTCACATCCGCCCCCACCGGCTCACTTATGACCATACGCCGGCATATCTTTCGAGCACGACTCCAGGGCCAGCATCCGAGTATCAATGACCACTCGAGACCAGGGCGGCTGCCCGGGGAAACGATACGCGCGATTTTCGACCCCACAGGAAGGCGTACCGTGAGCCTGGATTGGCACGACGCTGCCTCGTCGAGCCATCCCCGGGCTCTGAAGACACAGAACCCCCCCACCCAAAAAAGGGTGGAGGGGTCGTAACTCCCTGACGGGCAGCGATGCCGGGCTCAGGGCATCTCGTTGGACCAGGCCACCGTCGCCCCGAATGTCACGGTGCCGGTGGTCGGGTACAGCGTGTCGGGAGTTCCGTTGGTGCTGGCGATCGAAGCGTCCGTGTCGAAGCTCCAGGTGTGAAGGGAGCCGTCACCATCCCCGAGCTCCAAGGAATCGACGTAGACGGTCACTGCTTCAGTGCCGGTACCACTGGCGATTCGAATCCCCACTCGGATCACGTCGGTTCGCTGCGCAGCCGAGCAGGAACCAAGATCCACCCGCACCGGCGTGCCGATGGCGAGATCTGCCAGGTTGCCCGCCGCGACGTCGCAACGACCACCCTCGCCCGTGATGTAGACCTCGACCGTGCCAGCCGTTGCCCCCGGCGCAGACACGGCGATGGAGAGCCATCCGTCTTCGGAGAGCGTGCCCACGGCGGGCGTGAAGTCGAGCTGGTACCGGACACTCTGATCGGTGTCGTCGAAGGGAATGGTGAGTCCTGCCAAACCCTGAACGGCCGGAGTCTGACCACCGGCTCCAGCGTTGCCAGCCAGGCCCGCGTTGCCAGCCAGGCCCGCGTTACCAGCGGTGCCGCCCTGCGCTTCGCCAGCCGTGCCACCCTGCGCCTCACCGGCGGTGCCGCCCTGCGCTTCGCCAGCGGTGCCGCCCTGCGCTTCGCCAGCGGTGCCGCCCTGCGCTTCGCCAGCCGTGCCACCCTGCGCTTCGCCAGCCGTGCCACCCTCGCCCGTGACGCCCGCCGAACCACCCTGCTCCTGACCGGCGCTGCCGCCTTCGACAATCACACCCGCGGAGCCACCCTGCTCCTGACCGGCGCTGCCGCCTTCGACAATCACACCCGCGGAGCCACCCTGCTGCTCACCAGCTGCACCGCCGGTGACCGGCGTACCGCTGGCACCAGCGCTGCCACCCTCTCCGGCAGCGCCGCTCTCCCCCGACTCGCCGCTCGAACCAGCTTCAGGTATGGCCCCACCGAAGTTGAACGAGCTGCCTCCTCGATTGGCAAAGCCGCCGAACTCGACCTCCTGTACGCCACCAACGCTGACGGTGCGACCACCCTGACCCTGCCTTCCACCAAACCCACCGCTTCGTCCACCCCTGCCGGGTTCTTCGTTGCCCGCCCGATTCTGCTGGTTGTTACCACCGAGGAAATAGCCACCCCAGGGGCTATCGTCCCCATCCGAGCCGCTGTCATCAGAAGAACAGCCCGAAAGGGCCAGACCGATCGCAACAACACTTCCCAGAACCACAGTACGCATCGTCATGGCAAGGCTCCCTCTGGATGTGATCGCGCCGACTGCCGGAATCGAGAATCTGCGCGCCGCATACTTTGGCCAATAGTTGCCCAACTGTCCAGGAAGCTCGCCGACCGGTTCAAAGTAACTTACATGTCGGTCGCAAAATTCCTTAGTCGATGGGATCGGTGAGCTCGAAATCGGGTGGCGCATTGTCGAGGCACCGTTTCCGTACCCGTACGGTGTCATCGAAGGCTCGCGCGGCCCAGCGCGTGTCGAGCAATGGTCCATTGGAGATGCGCCAGCACTGCTCGTGGAAGAACCGATAACTTGGCGGCGGTTCTGGGGAGCACGGTAAGGGACGTGACTGCGCCGACCCGACCAGCGACAGGCCAAACTGGCCAATCCTGGCAGCCTGGTGCAGGCCGGCGCTAGGCTCTGGGCATGTTCGGTCTTTGGTCGAGGTCTCCCAACCAGAGTGCAGAGCCGGAGTCGGGTCTGACGGAGCTTACGCGCATCGTCAAGACGCAGCTTCCCGACGCTGATGCGGAGACGATTCGAGTCGTTGCGGCGCTGGCTGGTATCTTGGGAGCAGTGGCCTATGCCGATCGAGAAATCAGCCCCGAGGAGTTGGTCCGGATCCAGAGAGAGCTTCTGACCATCTCGGGGATGACTCAACCGGCCGCGCAGGCCGTGACTGGCGTGGTGGCGCGGCACGCTCGGGAGATGGCAACCGTTCAGATCCCGCATTGTACGCGCACGCTGCGCGAACTGGGTGACGAGGAGTTACGTGAGCAGATCCTGGGGTTGTTGGTTCATGTCGCCGCAGCGGACGGAACCATCCGCTCCGTCGAGACCACTATGCTGCGTCAGCTCACGACCGCGCTCGGACTCCCCCAGGACACGTACAACGCCCTTCAGGCACGCTTCCGCGATCAGCTGGAGGTGTTGGGCCGCTCTCGGTAGCGGTTCTGCGTTACGCGAGCACTCGAACGAACCAGGACCATCACCTCGGGAGATTGTTGAACCCGAAGTCGTACTTGAATTCCTTCTCCAAACCCTTGCCGGAAGGAGGATAGGTCAGCTCCTTGGCGGCCTGAACGATGCAATCACCCACCGTCTGGTTCTTGATGCTGCTGCTATCGACCTCGATCCAGGCCTTCTTGATCTTGCCCGCCGCGTCGAGAAGGAACTTCAACACGATGTTCCCCTTGAGGGCGGGATCCTTGGCGCGCGCGTCCTCGTAACACTTCTTGAAGAAGGGGCGATTGTCGTTGATGACCTTGGCGACCATGGCCTTGGTTCGAGAGTCGTCGTCCGCAGGCGGGACGGCTGCCTTCGGGGAGTCCTCGGTCGACGAGGTGGAGGCGTCGGTCGATTTCTCACTCTCCTCGGCATCCTCCGTGGGGGGTGGCATGTCGTCCGTGGTGTCCGCGGCAGAACCGGTTTCGCTCGCGGCCGAGCTGGGAGACTCGGGAGTGGAGGTGGTGGCTATGGTGGCGGAGCACGCCAGACAGAGGGCAACCATCGAAACCCAAAGACCCGGAGACGTCATGGGCTCATCATACGTCGGACCTCTGCCGGGTTGCGAGCGGAACCCATACGGCCCGCTCCGGACCAGCGCCTGTGCCACGCTCCTGCCTACTTTCTCCCTCCGGCCCCAGGTGCTCTGGCCCCCTTTTTGCCTGGTGAGGTTGCCCCGAGGCCCACCGGCACCGACTGACCCTCGACCGGCGCAAGCCCATGGGCTATGGGTCCGGCCCATGATCGCCTCGTTGAACGGCTGGTTCGAGCGTGGTTCCCAAGGTCGGTGGTTGCGTTCGTTCGCGCTGGCTCTGTGTCTGACAGCCTGCGGGGCGTCCCAGAGCGAGCCGGAGTGGCCGCCGCTGGCCAAGAAATGGTTCGATCGCGCCAACGCCAGCTACCACCAGGGTGACATGGACGACGCGCAGTTGGCGGTCGAGAATGCCATCCGCGTCGACAGCAAACGACCCGAGGTGCGGCTCCTGGCCGCTCAAGTTGCCTTGTCGCGGCTGGAGTTCGATCGAGCCGTGCAGTTGACCGAGGGCATGACCTCGGCCGATGCCGGCGCGGTCCGAGGGCGCGCCCTCTGGTACGCGGGGCGAGTCTCGGAAGCAGCGGACGTCCTGGAGACGTTGACGGCCGATCCAGAGGTCCATGACAGCTGGGCCGTTGACATTGCCAAGGTGGCGCGACGCGGCATCGGACGAAAGCCCTTCAGCATCAGCGGTGGCCTACTGGCGGTCAGCGAGATGCCTCGCGTGGGTCGCTCCCTGCTCGTCCCTCTCGAGCTCGACGGCGAGCCCGCCCTGGCCTTGGTGGCAACCGGGGTTTCCGAGACGGTCGTGGATGCCACCGCGGGCTCCGAGCCAAAATGGGTGAGCCTACGTTTCGGTGAGCGCGTCGAGGTCCGTGACGTACCGGCCCTGACCAAGGATCTGTCCACCTACTCCCGCCAGCTGAACGCTCCCATCAAGGTGCTGCTGGGGGTCAACCTGCTGCGCCGGCTGCGTCCCACCTTCGATGTTCTGGGCGAACAGTTCGTGGTGCGTTCCTTCGATCCGCCGCCACCACCGGCTGCCACGCTGGTCCCAGTGTCCTACCTTCGAGGGGGTGGGATCATGGTCAAGGGGCTCTTCGGGTCCCAGGAATCGGGAACCTCGGGGGCCCTGCTCATCGACACCGCCCTGGATTTCCCGCTCGCCCTGGACGAAGGGGGTTGGCAGAAGGCCGGCAAGAAGGTGAAGGAGCTGGCACCCGTGCCGGGTCAGCGCGGGCTGGCCCAGGGCATCGTGCCGATGCTCACGCTGGGCGCGCTGTCCATCCCCGAGATCCCGGCCCTGTCCGGGATCCCCCTGGCGGAAATCGAGAAACCGACCGGAGTGGATCTGGCTGGCATCATTGGAGCGGGCCTTTTGGCACCGTTCCGCGTGACGATGGTCGACGGCGGCCGCACCCTATGGCTGGAACCGATGCCCATGCAATGGACCGGCGAGGAGCCAGGCCCTGAGTCGTCCGAGCCCGCGCCGACCGGTCAGCAGAGCCCCGCCGCCCCGGCACCGCCAGCGCCCGCCGCCGCTCCACCCAGCGCCCCGCGCAGTCCGGCGTCCAACGCACCGCGTTGACGCGAGACTTCGCGACTGGTTTGCCCCCCCCGAACGTGGCAAAAGACGGGGCACTTGCATGGCAGAGGAACAGCTTGCGATCTACGCGGGTAGTTTCGATCCACCCACCTACGGTCACATGGACCTGGTCGATCGGGTGTCCCGGCTCTTCTCCCGGGTCATCGTGGCCGTGGGTATCAACCCGATGCGCACGCCGTTGTTCAGCATCGAGGAACGCCTGGAGCTCATCACCCGGCTCTGCGAGCCGTTCCCCAACGTCACCACCGAGGCCTTCGATGGTCTGCTCATCGAGTTCGCGCGGCGGGTGGGGGCGCGCGTTCTGGTGCGGGGGCTGCGTGCCGGTTCCGATTTCGAGTACGAGCTGCAGATCGCCCACGCCAATTCGGATCTAGCCCCCGAGCTCGACACCGTCTTCTTGCCGACCCGGACCAACTACGGCTTCATCTCGGCCGCGCTGGTGCGGGAGATAGGTCGGCATGGCGGCGACGTGGAGCGCTACGCTCCCCCCTCGGTGTGCGCGGCACTACGACGTAAATACAAAGAACGCGCCGAAACGGCGCAATAGCTTAGGTTGACAGCAAGGTTTGAGATCTCAATTCGATCTCAATTCTTTGCGTCGCGAGAGGGCCCCCTTCACCAGTGGGCGATTCCACGAGGAACCTGCGTCAGAGCGCTCGCCCCTTGACGAGCGAATCCTGACCGTCGATCCTTTTTCTTGGCACGGTGCCGTTGGGAAACACCACAGAAGGAGGATGTCATGAAGCTTCGTTCGTCTGACTGGCCGATTTGGGGGGGTCGTCGCAGGCCTGACCGTCGCGGGATGCTTCGGCAAGGTATCCGTCGATGAGCTGGATCGCGACACGATAGAGCAAGCCGTTTCGGCGTCCGTCATCACCAAGACGCTGAAGGTGCCCGCCAACTGGGCTGTCGACAAAACGGTTCTGGGCGCCGCGGAGTCCCTCGAAATCTCCGATCGCGCCCGGGTCAGCGGCACAGGGGCGGTCGTTGCCTATTTCGGTTGCCAGAGCATGCGTGTGGGCGTGGAAGCCTACGCGCCCAGCATCTGGTCGTCGAAGGGCGTGAACCTGGCCGATCGAAGCCACGTGCTAGGGAGTATCGAAGCTGGCGCGAAACCCGTGAAGGGTAATGGGGTGCAGATCCAGGGTCCGGTCACCGTGCGTTGGGGAGCCCCCAACATCGCGACCCGGCAGTTCGATCTGAAGTTTGGGGCGTGCCAGAACCATGTCAATCTCGAGCCCAACGAGACCCGAGCCATTGGGCCTTCGTTCTATGGCAACGTGTCGGTGAAGAGGGCCGCCGTCTTGCATCTCTTCAAGGGTGAGTATTCCTTCGAGTCCCTGGCCATCGAACCCGGTGGGAGGGTCGAGGTCCATATCGCGGATGCTGCCCCCAACACCGTGCAGATCGCCGTGAAAAACTCCGTGACTCTGCGGGGCCCCATCGTCTTCCCCCAGGTGCCCGCGGACGTGGAGCTGCTCGTTGCCGGGAGCGACGTGGTGCTCGGTGTGCCCTTCACGGGGACGGTCATTGCACCCTCGGCGAGGGTGACCCTTGACAGCGCCCAGGCGCCGTACAAGGGAGCGATCTACGGTCGCTCGATCTACGTGGCCCCGGACGTGCGCCTGGAGCTCCGCGCCTCACAACAAGTGGATGACCTGCCTGTCGATGCTCCTGACGTCGAGCTGGAAGAGCTCGACCTGCCAACCACCGCGGGCCCCGCTCCAGATCTCCTCGATGACAACGTTCCGCTCGCCACCAGAGCCTCCACCTTCATGACCTGGGTGCAGCACGCGACGCCCTCGGACATGCCGGCGGTTCGCGAGGCGGTGGGCTGGGGCAATACCAGGCTCGACGTGGTAAACGCGTTGGTGGGAGAGACCGCCAATGCGATAGCCTCCATGCAGTACTCTCGCGCGCTGGTTGCGCTCGAGGTGCTGGCGGAGCTCCAGGGACCGGAGAGCGAAGCCTTCCTCACCGACCTGGTCCAGGAACCGGCACCAACCGGTGGGTTGATTGACCCAGAATCCGGGCGCCCCATGAAGACCGTCTGGCACGAGCTGCTCCAGGCCAAGGCGGTGATGGGCCTCGGCTGGATTGGCACCGAAGAGAGCCGCGCAGCCGTTCGCGACGCCGCAGTCTCCCACCCAAGCCCAGTCGTCGCCGGTCAGGCAGTTCGCTCCTACGTCCTGTTCTACAAGCAAGAGGGCCAGCAGGAGCTCTTGTCCCTTCTCCCCGAGTCCCGTCAATGGGAACTGGACCGCTACGAGACAATCAACGGCGCCGACGACCGCAACATCGTACAGCGCGAACAGGAGTATCGCCAGAAACACCCCGAATCGGTGGTCCCACCACCTCCCATCGTGCCCGAGAACCCAACCCAGGTTTGCCCCGTTGAGCCATGAGGAGGAAGGTCATGAAATCCGCAATCACAGCCAAGCACGTTCGCAGCGCATCCACCCTCGGCCTGGCGCTCCTCTTCGGTGTTTCGGCGGCGCAGGCCGACATGGAGTACTGTTGGGACACCGACGGGACGCCGTTCGGCCGGCATATGTACGAGACCGAATGCCGGCTGGGCCTGCCGCCCAGGCCGGTTACACACCCCAACTGTCCCGGAGCCTCCCTCCCAACCAACGGAGACGAGATCTTCTACGACGTCTGGAGCGACATCAGCGTGGGTGGGATAGACAACTGGTGGAAGGTATTGAGGAACAAGTACATCGGAGAGGGCGACAGGAAGTACCTCGAGGGATGGTACAATCCTGCCTTGCCCTATACCGTCTATCGAAAGTGGTCCAACGCGGCCGCTCTCACGGATTTTGGGGTCGACAGTCGCGTCATGCCCACGGGACAGGAGGGCTGGATGCAAGAACCGCCAGGCTTCGACTTTCCACGCCCTCGTCACGGCAGAAGGGACTACCGCCGCCTGTCGAGGAGCTGCCAGACCACGTCGCACTACGAGTACACACCCTGGCGACGGATTTGGGAGGTATCCCCTGGTGGCAAACGAGGCCATCATTCCGCCGAGTATTGGCTAGGCAGCGGCGAAGAGAACGTCGATTTGTACTGCGTACTGTTCGATCCGAATGGACCGACTCCGGGTGAAGTCAATCCACTAGCTCATCCCGTGGTGCGTGCTGGTACCCTTGTCCACGAGGGGCAGCACTCCTGGGAGGTGAGGTATCAGGATGAAGAAAGTTATGGTCATCAGCCATGCCCGTGGGACCTGAACATGAAATGCGACGTCAACCACGAGCATTCCCGCTACGACATCGGTCACGCTTACCTCTACGACCACACGCACAATCCCTACCAGGTGCAAAGGGAGTTCTACTGTGACCTTGCCGAACGCCCCCGCGCCTGGGTCCCCGCCGATTTGCGGGCGATGGCGTACATCGAATCCATCGAGCGCGCGAATCATCTCGATCCACGACCCGGGGACCATTGCGGGAATCCATTCCCGCTGGGGCGGTCGGCGCCCGGGCGGCATTGTAGCTCGACGGCTTGCCAGTGCGAATCGGGCCTGGACTTCTGTCCGGGGGTCGGTTGCGTTGACCTGCTGTCAGATCGAGACAATTGTGGTAAGTGTGGCGAAGACTGCGCTGATCGATGTGTCAACGGCGCTTGTGCATCCTGCACGTTCACCGAGGTCTGCGATTCTCATGACGACTGCCCCCTTACTGGTATCTGCCTTGCAGGTTGCTGTGCCCCAGTACCGGAGTGACACATTTGGGAATCCTATGGCGTATCGGATGGTTGCCTGTGCTCTTATGAGCGTCCTGCTGGCCTGCTCGTCCTCCGACGAGCAGGCCAGGCGGGACTATCCTCACGCTGAGGGTGATCCTATCGGTCGGTGGGAGAAGCTGCCGTACACATCGGGGTCCATGCGCATCTCCGCGTCCGCCGTTCTCACGGACGAGCAGTATGTCATTTGGGGGGGCGAGGGTAGCTGCAATGGCAGCGGCTACACCTGCAGTTCGGGGCGCGCTCTTGATCTTGATTCTCTCGAATGGGTGCCAGCGCTCTTTCCTCCGCGCAATCCTGGCTTCGTGGGCCGCGTGACTCCGATCGCCGCCTGGACCGGAGAAGAGATCCTCTATTGGGGCGGACTCGGGTGCATGGAAAAGTCCTGGGTTGCGGACTGTGCGGACGGGGCCGCGTTCAACCCAGAGACGGAAACTTGGCGTCTGATGTCCACTGAGGGAGGACCAAGCCCTCGAGCCTTTCCGGTGAGCGCGTGGACCGGAAAGGAGCTCCTTGTCTGGGGAGGCGGTCAGAGCGATCCAGAATCGAACACGATGGTGATTCTCAAGCCGTACGGCGATGGGGCGGCGTACGATCCAGCGACCGATACCTGGCGGCCAATTGCGGAGAAAGGGGCCCCATCGCCGAGACTCTGGCACGTCGGGTTGTGGACCGGAAAGGAATTGTTCGTGTGGGGAGGGGAGAGCGCATTCCAGGATGATTCGACGCTTCTCGCCGACGGTGCGCTGTACGACCCCGAGACGGACTCTTG
Organism: uncultured Polyangiaceae bacterium; assembly: GCA_964648165.1. GTDB lineage: Bacteria > Myxococcota_A > Polyangia > Polyangiales > Polyangiaceae > FEN-1139. Next base: position 93,260 of record CAZYKT010000012.1, read on the forward strand.
GCGCCCGGTGGCCCCAGACGATCGTCTCACGCCCGCTTTCAACCTTTCGGCAGCCTGGACCGGCAAAGAGGTGCTGGTGTGGACGAGCCATGACCGAGACGTGATGATGGCGTACAATCCAGAGACGGAGCGCTGGCGGCCGATGGACGTGCGGGGGCCACATGGGCAAGGACACTGCGCGGCCTGGAGCGGGAAGTACTTCGTTGCGTTCGGAGACATGGAGGGGGAACCCGGTGCTCTCTATGAGCCCGAGCAAGACCGCTGGTACCCGATGGGGATGGACGGCATAAGGTGGCAGGTGGGTTGGAAGGTTTGCCTCCCCTACCAGGGTGACATTCTCGTCTTCGGTCCCATCAATGACATCAGTGGCGCATGGTACGAGGAAGGCTATCGGTTCGTGATCCCGTAGTCGAAGAATTCACCATCACTCAGACCCGCCATTTGGCCTGGTGCCCGTATGCACGGACACCCACCGGCAACGACCGGTTCGCGCCGGGAGACACCCCCATCGTCTGGAACCTGCCTCAAGGCCAAAAATGGGCATTGCGCGGCCCGTTTTCGGAATGCGCTTTGTCGTGGCTTGCCGACTATACGCCAATGGCGTATAGTCAGCCATGCGCTTCGTCGAGACCCCCGTCTTCACGGAGCAGATCACCAGAGCACTGGATGACCAATCCTATCGCAAACTTCAGGTAGCTCTGCTTCTGCGCCCGGAACAGGGAGCGCTCATCAAGGGTTCTGGCGGATTGCGTAAGCTACGATGGGCTGGTTCGAGTCACGGCAAGCGTGGCGGTGTGCGTGTGATCTACTTCTGGTGTCCCGAGGACGGGGTCTTCTACATGCTGTACGTGTATCCAAAGAACGAACGGTCTGACCTGACGCCAGCCCAGGTGCGAATCCTGCGTCATCTGGTCGAGGAGCAGTTCAAATGAGAGCCGACGAATTCGCGAAGCTAACCAAGAGCATCAAGCAAGCCGGACGCATTCGCAAGGGTGCACAGCGGCCAAGTCGGTCATTTGAGTTTGCCCCTGATGACATCAAGGCGATCCGTCAGCGCCTCGGCAAATCCCAGACTGAATTTGCCCTGTTGATTGGGGTCAGTGCCGCCACGCTGCGTAACTGGGAGCAAGGACGTCGAAGTCCGGAAGGACCCGCAAGGGCACTGCTCAAAGTTGCTGCGGCTCATCCACGAGTCGTTGCGCAAGCTTTGGCGGGATAGCTGTTTCTTGATCCGGTCAGGGTTGAGCATCTGCGGAGCTAAGCCATTCAGTTGGCGCCTGGTTCAAGCTTCCATGAGCCTCTGTCGGTGGCCCGCAATGATGGCGGGTGACGGGCTCTCTGTTCCGTCCGGCGCGAGGCCGACATCGTTGGCCGTAGCGTGGGTCATGACCTCCGGCAACGCGATCGGGGTTCCGCGCCGCACCTGGCGTCTAGGTGACTGGTTCAGTGGCTGCGGTGCGCGGTGCTCGCCGCTCCGCAGCCGAGCGTTGGGCAGAAGACGGGGAAGAGTAAACGCCGGTCAGAATCGGCGGATACCGTCGAAACTCCCAACATATGCTGCCGGCCTCCTCCGTCCTGGTTCCTTCAGTAAGGCGGCAAACTCTGGTTGCATGCGGTCCAGAGTGGCCAGCCGGGACCACATACCTGGCAATATGGAACATGGACTTCCAAATTGCAGGGCAACAGGGTGCATTTCGTGGCAAAGACGACCACCGGTGGCTCCCGAGGCCCGGCATTCGGCAGCGGCTATGGCCTCCGATGCTCCCGCGCAGCCTTCGGTTCGCTACTGCGCCCCAGCATGTCGTTCAACACTGCCGAGGCTCTCATGAGGATCTGACGAGGCGCTCGAAGACCGTGGCTACGCCGAACCAACAATCACATGACCGAAGGGCACTCTCTTGAACCCGCTCAGTGCAGCATGCCGTCGCTGCGGCGCGGCAGGATCCCGCGCCCCGTCAGGGC
>CAZYKT010000012.1:95321-133790 GCA_964648165.1 uncultured Polyangiaceae bacterium
CTCAGTGCAGCATGCCGTCGCTGCGGCGCGGCAGGATCCCGCGCCCCGTCAGGGCTTCGGCCAGGGCGGGGCTGCCCGTGCGGAGCCACCGCTGATAGAGCTCGACCAACGCCCGATGACTGCGCGCTGCATCGACGCTGAGCGTGTCCGCGACGTCGTGGAGCAAGGCGACGAACAGGGGGAAGTTGGTGGACAGCTCGCCAAGGACCCCCGGATCGCGTTGATCGTGGACGTTCACCATGCGGCTGGCGGCGCCGTAGGCCTGGGCTCCCAGCGCAGCGGCGTATTCGGTGTGCAGCCCGCGACTGGCCAGGTAGTCCGCGAAGAACCCGAGCGTATAGAGGACCCGGTCGCCGATCCCGCGCAGACCCTCGAAGCGCTCCGGACCCGCCTTCTGCAGGGTGTCGGTCAGCACCAGGACCAAGGGGCGGTCCAGCATCCCGGGACCCTCCTGGGGCAGGGCCTGACTGGCCAGAAGGCCTGCCAGGTAGGCATCCGCCGCGGCGGTTGCCTCGTAACCACGCCGCTGTCTGACCGTTTCCACCGTCTGTTGGAAGAAACCGGCCAGGTTAGCGCAGAGGGCAACGGAGGGGACTGGGTCGGAGAGCGATGCACCCATGGCATTTCTCCTTCTTGCGTGGGGCAGTGGGACTGCCAACGGAACATTGATTCGACAGTGCAATCCCCATGCCGTCTGGTGTCTTGACGGCGTAGCTGACACCGAGGCTCGGGCACGAGGGGGCGATTGGCCCTCAATTTGCCCGTCCCGAAGAAAAAGGGGCCGTTTGGCCTGCCAGCCGCGTCGGTGTCGGCCGGGGCATCTCGATCAGAGTGGCCAGGATGTGACGCAGCTGGGCCACGTGCAGCTGGGCCAGGTGACGGGTGCCCCTTGACACCACCGATGGTCGTGCCCACCTTTCGCGCACTCTCGTTGGCACTCACCAAGGGAGAGTGCCAGTTTTCCAGTAAACCAAGTGATTCCGGCTATTTGAGTAGGCCTGGGTCTAAGGCCGCACTCTTGTGCGCCGGTCACCTCGGTCTCAGTCGAGCAACGGAGGAAACCAGACCATGAAAATCCGACCCCTGCAGGACCGCGTCATCGTCAAGCGAGTCAAGGAAGAGGAAAAAACCAAGGGCGGAATCATCATCCCCGACACCGCCAAGGAGAAGCCCATCGAGGGCGAGATCGTGGCGGTGGGTAACGGCAAGGTGCTCGAGGACGGAACCGTCAGGCCGTTGGAGGTCAAGGCGGGGGACCGCGTGCTGTTCGGCAAGTACAGCGGGACCGAGGTCAAGATCGAGGGTGAGGAAAACCTGATTCTGCGCGAGGACGACATCCTCGGCGTCATCGAGAAGTGAACGGAGGAAAGCCATGGCTGCCAAGGAAATCGTCTACAAAGAGTCGGCTCGAAACCTGATCCTGGCCGGTGTCAACGCGCTGGCGGATGCCGTAAAGGTCACCCTCGGCCCCAAGGGTCGTAACGTGGTCATCGAGAAGAGCTTCGGTTCGCCCACCATCACCAAGGATGGCGTGACCGTGGCCAAGGAGATCGAACTGGAGAACAAGTTCGAGAACATGGGCGCGCAGATGGTCCGCGAGGTCGCCTCCAAGACCAGCGACATCGCTGGCGATGGCACCACCACGGCCACCGTCCTGGCCCAGGCCATCTTCCGTGAGGGCTCCAAGCTGGTGGCCGCCGGCCACAACCCCATGGAGATCAAGCGGGGTATCGACAAGGCCGTCGAGACCCTGGTTGGGGAGCTGAAGAAGCTGTCCAAGTCCACCAAGGACGCCAATGAGATCTGCCAGGTGGGTACGGTCAGCGCCAACGGCGACGCCACTGTCGGCAAGCTGCTCAGCGAAGCCATGGAGAAGGTGGGCAAGGAAGGCGTGATCACGGTCGAAGAGGCCAAGAGCGCCGAGACGACCCTGGAAGTCGTGGAAGGCATGCAGTTCGACCGCGGCTACCTGAGCCCCTACTTCGTGACCGACGCGGAGCGCATGGAGACGGTTCTCCAGGACTGCTACGTCCTGATCAGTGAGAAGAAGATCTCCAACATGAAGGATCTGCTGCCGGTTCTGGAAGCCATTGCTCGCCAGCAGCGCCCCTTGCTGATCATCGCGGAGGACGTGGAGGGTGAGGCCCTGGCCACCCTGGTGGTCAACAAGCTGCGCGGGACGCTGACCTGCGCCGCCGTCAAGGCGCCTGGGTTCGGCGACCGTCGCAAGGAGATGCTCAAGGACATCGCCATCCTGACCGGTGGTCAGGTGATTGCCGAGGAGCTCGGCCTCAAGCTGGAGAACGTCACCATCAGTGATCTGGGCCAGACCAAGACGGTGAAGATCGACAAGGACAACACCACGCTCATCGACGGCTCGGGCCAGAAGGACAAGATCAAGGCTCGCCAGCAGGAGATCCGCGGCCAGATCGAGAAGACCACCAGCGACTACGATCGCGAGAAGCTGCAGGAGCGGCTGGCCAAGCTGGTGGGCGGCGTCGCGGTGATCAAGGTGGGTGCTGCCACCGAGACCGAGATGAAGGAGAAGAAGGCGCGCGTCGAGGACGCCCTGCACGCAACCCGCGCGGCCGTCGAGGAAGGCATCGTGGCCGGTGGTGGCGTGGCCCTGCTTCGTGCCCAGGCTGCGCTGGACAAGCTCTCGGTAACCCCCGAGCAGCAGTTTGGTGTCTCCATCATCCGTCGGGCGATTGAGGAACCGCTGCGCCAGATCGTGGGCAACGCGGGCGCCGAGGGCTCGATCGTCGTGCAGAAGGTTCGCGAAGGCAGCGGCAACTTCGGCTACAACGCTGCGACCAGTGAGTACGGTGACCTGGTCTCCCAGGGCGTCATCGATCCGGTCAAGGTGGTTCGCTCGGCGCTGCAGAACGCGTCCAGCGTGGCTGGCTTGATGCTGACCACCGAGGCGCTGGTGGCAGAGCGTCCCAAGGACGAGAAGGCCGAGGCCCCTGGCCACGGTCACGCCCACGGCGGGTACTGAGCCAATCGACGGGTTTACCCCAACCAGCGAAGGGCGAACGCTGCGGCGTTCGCCCTTCGTCGCGTTAAGGGCTGGATAGCACGCGCAGTTCGGATTTTCCGATGTCGATCCGCGGCCCGTAGGACTTCAGGCGCGCGGTGAGCGCCGAAGGGTTCTGCGCGGAGCCCCCTTCAACGTGGATTTCCGCGATGCCGACGCCCTCGCAGAAGACGGTGCGAACCGTCGACGCCGATGAGGTTTCCTGGGTCTCCAGGCAGTGGGTGTAAGAGCCGGCGGGTACGGTGAGGCTGCGGTCGGCATTCAGGATGGTGATGGGCCCATTGCGACCTGGGTAGGTCTGTCCCGCCACCAGGGGGCCGCGCAGCAGCCAACCCCCTTCGGCCAAGCGGGCCCCTTCGGCGGTCAACTCCAACCGTTGCACCCGCCCCCCGATGTCCAACTCGGCCAGCCCCGGACGGGGCCGGCGGATGCGCATCATCAGGATGCCGCGTTCGCCGGTATCGACAGATTCGGTTTCGAAGGCGGCCACCGTATCGTCGAGGAGCGGCAGATACGGCCAGAAGGGCTCCGTCTTCTGGGCGGCACCCGTCGATGGGGACGCAGCCGGACCGGCGGAGCCGCAACCAGCCAAGGTGGCAAGCCCGAGGACGAGTCCCCTAATGCGAAGAAGTCGCATAGCAGAACCAGGCTACCAGCAGCAGCAGCAGCAGCGCCAGCCCCAGCAGAGGACGAATCAGTGGGTCCGGCTCGGTGCGGCGAACCAGCTCCTTGGCTGCCTGGCGCGTCTGTTCGGGCAAGTCGGCATTGGCCAGAAGCGCGGTGGCACGCTGGCGCAGCAGGGCATAATTGCCGGCCTGGAAGGCGGCGACCAGCGGCTCCAGCTGCGGATCGTCGGGCAGTCCGCCGAGAAATGGCACCGCCGGCTCCCCTTCAGGCGGGGAGGAATCGCTGGCGGGTTCGCTTCGGGCTGGCTCGGTCATGGGCCCTAGAACTGGAAGTATACGAAAGGAACCGACTCGGCGCTGGCCATTCGGCGCAGAATGATCGCCACGACCAGTAGGCACAGTCCCTGCAACACCACCGGCAGGCCCACGAAGCGTTCCCGCACCTTGCGGTCCCATGCCACCGGGAGGGCATGGGTGACGAACCCCAGGGCCAAGGTGCCCAGGATCAAGGGGGGAAGGTTGGGGTGATACGTCGTCCCGGAGGCGATGCGGGAAAAGACCGTTGCCGCCTTGGTGAAGGTCTCGGCTCGGAAGAAGATCCACCCGACGCAGACCAGGTGGAAGGTCGTGAACTGGCACAGGATGCGATACGCCGGGTGTTCTCGCCAGGGAGAAGGCTTGTCCTTCCGGCGTCGTTCCAGGATGCGATTGACGCCCAGGGCGACCCCGTGGATCCCTCCCCAAACCACGAACGTCCAGTTGGCGCCATGCCACAGGCCGCCCAGCAGCATGGTCAGAAGGAGGTTGACGGTGGTGCGAACCGAGCCCTTTCGATTCCCGCCCAGCGAGATGTACAGGTAGTCACGCAACCAGCTGGAAAGCGAGATATGCCAGCGGTGCCAGAAATCCGCGATGCTGGTGGCCTGGTACGGCGCATTGAAGTTCAGTGGGAAGCGGATGCCCAGAAGCTGAGCCGAGCCGATGGCGATGTCCGTGTAGCCGGAGAAGTCGCAGTAGATCTGCAGGGCATAGCCCAGCACCGCCGCGTAGTTCTCCAAGCCCGAGTACATCAAAGGAGCATCGAAGACTCGGTCCACCAGGTTGACGGCCAAGACGTCCCCGATCACCACCTTCTTCATCAGGCCCATGGCGATCAGGTAAAGGCCCTCGCTCGCCTCCTTGGGCCGATAACAGGCAGGAGCCGACAACTGCGGCAGCAGATCCCGAGGACGGATGATGGGGCCCGCCACCAGGTGCGGAAAGAACGCCACGAACCCCAGGTACTCGAGATAGCTCCGGTGCGGTTGGATCTGCCGTCGATAGACGTCGATCACGTAACTCATCGATTCGAAGGTAAAAAAGCTGATCCCAACCGGCAGCGCGATGCGCAGGGTAATCTCGGGGATTTGGATCCCCGCCGCGTCGAGGAGGGCTCGGGCCGAGTCGACCCCAAAGTTGAAGTACTTGAAGATGCCGAGCACGCTCAGATTGAGGGCGACGGTTCCAGCGAGCCACAGGCGTCGTCGTCGGGGGTCCTCCGAGTTCCCGATGGCCCTACCCAACAACCAGTCCACGGTGGAAGAGCCCCAGATGAGCGGCAGGAACCGCCAATCCCAATGCGCGTAAAAGACGTAGCTTACGACGACCAGAAAGACGAGGCGGATTCGGCGCAGGCGGGCGACGACGGCGAGGCCCACCGCGACCACCAAGAGAAGTACCCACTGAGCGTAACGAGACGGGACGACCGGCAGATTGAGGTTGCTGAGCGCCAGACTCAAAGGATCGAGGCGAAAATCCCGAAGCGCCAGAAAGGTCAGAGCGCCCAGGTTGAGAGTGAAGGAGCCGAACAGGGGAACCCAGGCAACCGCGGCTCCGCGTTCCGAGCGCTGCAACAGGACCACGGTGGGGAGCAAAAGCGCCGTGGACAGTCCCAGGGAGAGCCAGCTGGGGGCCGCGAACGCCGAGTATCCCGCCAAGGTGAGCCAGGGCAGCAAAAGGACGTTCCTGCGCTCGACCAAAAGCCAGGTGGCTACGAAAACCAAACCGAAGAAGCGCGCGTAGGCGAGGGTATTGAAGAGCACGGTGGCGAGCCCGGAAGTTGGGGTGCGAGGTAAGCACTCTCGGGCCAGGGGGTAAAGGCAAGAACTAAGGGCAGATGCGGCTGAGTCGGTGGGCAGGTCGGTCCCTGGGCCAGACCACGGCCGGGCTTTGGGGAATTCGTCTCGCCGATGCGGGCAACTGACGCAGCGTTGGCTACGATGCAGCTGTTCCGCATGTCCGCTGCGCGCATGGCACTCTGGGTCACAACGCTGGGTTCGCTGGCGTTGGCCCTCAAGTCATGGGTGTCTGGTCCGCCCAGCATGTCCGTCGCACTGCTGTGGTTCGGCGGATATTTGTGCCTCTGCTGTCTGGGCTTCTTCTTCCCGCGATGGGAGATGTACGCGGAGGTCGTGCAGCGCGGGTCGCCAGGAAAGAAGCGAATCGCGCTGACCTTCGACGATGGTCCCAGCCCCTCGACCACCCCTCGGGTGCTGGCCGCCCTGGCCAGCTACGGATTCCGGGCGACCTTCTTCGTCATCGGCAGCAAAGCGGAGAGGCATCCCGATCTGATGACGGCCATCGTCGGTGCTGGACACGAGCTTGGCGTCCATGGCTACACGCATCATCGCCTCACCGCCTTCCGCTCCGCGTCGTTCATGCGGCGCGATCTGCGCCGGGTCATCGAGCAACTCACTCGCTGGGTCCCGACGCCACCGCTCTGGTACCGTCCTCCGGTCGGTCACCTCACCCCGACCCTGGCCGCGGTGGTGGCCCAGCATGACTTGACCGTGGTGTGTTGGGACGTGCGGGCTCTGGACGGGTTGGCGGGGGCGCGGCCGGACCGCGTGGCCCGGCGCGTGCTGCGGCGCTGCCGAGACGGTTCGATTGTGCTCTTGCACGATGCCTCCGAGAAGGAGGGGAACGTACCAGCTGGTGTGCAGGTGCTGGAGACGATCCTCAAGGCGCTCTCGGAGCGGGGACTGCGGTCGGTCACGCTTTCGGAGCTGCTCGGGACGACCGGTGTGCATCGAGTCCCGGCGGAGAGTCCGAAGAACCCGGCACCGGTGCGGCCGGCAACCACAGGACGAAGCGAGCCCCCGACCGATACTCATCGTCGAGGCGAATGACTCCACCCGCCGACTCGACCAGGCCTCGACACACTGCCAACCCCAAACCAGTCCCCTTGCCGACATCCTTGGTGGTGGCGAAGGGTTCGAAGAGCCGGTCCCGGACGGCTGGGGAAATCCCCGGTCCGTCGTCGCTCACCGAGATCCTTACGCCCTCCGATTCGAGCTCGGCCTCGATGAGCACCTTGCCCTGAACGTCCACCGCATCGGCTGCATTGAACAGCAGATTGAGCAGGATCTGGACCAGCTGGGATCTTCCCAGGGTCACCTCTGGTAGGCTGGGGCCGACGCGGGTGTCCAAGTGGATCTTCTTCCAGGCCTTCTGAGGTGACATCAACTGCAACGTCTCCGCGATGGCCTGGGCCACGTCACCCGGCTCCTCGGAGCCGTCGGGGTGCGCCCCGGTACTGGGTCGGGCGAAATCCAATAGATCACGCAGGATCCGGTTGATCCGCTCGGTTTCCCTCTTCATGCGACACAAGAAGTCGCTCTGCTCCTGGGGCGAAAGGCCTCCGGCCAACAGCAGATCCTCGAAGCCCAACAGGGCAGCGATTGGATTGCCCAGTTCGTGGGCCAGACCCGCTGCCAGGCGTCCAACCGACGCCAGGCGCTCCGAGCGGACCAACCTCTCCTGAGCCTGGGCCAAGTGCAACGTGGTCCTCTCCAACTCCTCCATGCGGCGCCGCAACTCGACCCCCTCCCCTTTCAGCCGCTCCGTCATGGTGGAGAGACTTTGACCCAAGAACGCGAGCTCTCGGGCGGGCATCACCCCGACCTCGAAGGGTCCCGTTCCCTGAGCCACCCGTCGCGCCGCATGGCCCAGGGCGTCCAAGGGTTTGACGATGAGTCGAGTCAGGGCGAAGTAGGTGGCGAGCAGTAGCGCAGTGCCCAACAGCCCCGTGTAGAGACCCAGCAAGCCCACCGTGGTTTGCACCTCGCGAGCGACGCTGCCCAACGAGACGGCGACTCGCGCCTGCCCCCGGTGGTCGGCAACGTCACACCAGAGCCGTTCGGTGGGAGGACTCGCCTGCAGGAAGCCCTCAGCGGGCAGGCGGTCTGGCAACCCAGCGGGCGGCGCCGCACCAACCCTTCCCACCACGGCGCCCTGCGGATCGCGACGCTCGATGGAGACGACCGGCGGCTGCAGTGCCGATTCCACGGAACTCGGCGCTGCCAGGATGCGATACCCGACCGCGTGGGCCACGGCGGTTGCGGAGCGTCGTTCGGACCGTTCCAGAGACAGCCGCGAGAACGTCGACGCGGTCCAGAACAAAGGACCGAAGGTCAGACCGAGCAAGATGCCGACCAACGCGAGGATTTGGGGACGAAGGCCCGGTCGCACCGCCACCATCATCGCAGACAGCCACCCCCGCTGGAAAGTGGGCCCCCCGCGCGGCGTTCTGATAGCGCTTCGGGATCGCATGGATCCCCTGGTCCGCGTGGCTCTGACCCTGCAGGTTGCCTTCGCCCGGTCGTCCGGGCTCCTGGTCAGCCTCGGCGTTCTGGCTTACTGCCTGGCGCGGCTGGCGGGTCTGGTCAGGCCGATATGGGATCTGGCCGTGGCCGGGGGTCTTGCCGCAACCCTGGTGGTTCTTGGTCTCCGAGCCCTCGGAAAGTCCCACCGAGCCGGTGCAAGGCCCCCGGATGCGACGCTCTTCGTGCTGTTGGTGGCGGCGAACCAGTTGGGTCTCTTGTGGCTCGACCCGCCGCTCAGAGGTTCGCTTCAGCCCTCCCTCTATCTGCTTCTGATTCTGGTTGCTGCCTTCGCCCGTCCCCGCACTGCTCTGGTCACGCTGGGCTTCGCGTTGATCCTCGAAACGGCCGGATGCCTGATTCAGGGAATGGTCGACTGGCAGGTGACCCTCCTGCCCAAGTTGGGGTTCGCGGTGGTCTTCACCACGGTCAACCTGTTGGTCTTTCGTGCTGAGATCGCTCGGGTACGGCGCCTCTCCCGGAGCCACATCGAATCCGAGCTCCGGAAGATGAAGGAAAAGGCTCGCTCCTACCGCCTGCTCGCCGCACCGAGCGCGGCGATGGAGCATCGGGCCAGCCTCGCCAGCGACGAAGATCGCGCCATGCAATCGGGCGTCGACGAGATCCGCCTGGCGCTGCAGTTTGCTTTGGATCTGTTGCGTCGCAGCCTACGCCTGCGCACCGCGGCGCTGCTCTGGCTGGACGGGACCGGACAGCGTGCGCGGGTCGAGGAGCTGTCCACGGCCGAGGACGGGGTCATGCCGGGTCCCTTCGATGCGCGGGACGGGATTCTGGGGGCGGTCATCTCCCAGAAGCGTCCGGTCGCGCTGTACGGTCCGCGGGTGGGGCGCCACGTGCCCTACTACCCGGCAACCATGCCACTCGGCAGTCTCTGCGGCGTGCCCATCATGGACCACGAACAACCACGCGGTGCCCTGGTGGTGGACCGGGTACAGAAAGACGCCTTTTCGGACGACGAGGTCGAGCTGCTACAGACCACCACCCATTTCATCCTGCGCGCCATGGAGAATGAACGGGTCTTCTTCCAGCTGGAGCGGGCCAAGCTGGAGCAGGGCAAGCTTTACCGTGCCGTCGACCGCCTGGCAGCCGCCACCACCGAGGCGCAGGTCATCGAGGCGGGGGTCAACAGCGCCCGTGAGTTCGCCGCCTTCGACTGCGCCGCGGTGACCCTGTTCGACCGCAAGAGCCTTCAGCACGAGATCCGTGCCGTGAGTGGGGAGGGGATGGACCGCCTGGTCGGCAAGCGCTTCGCCTCCAACACCAGCCTGGTGTCGATGGTGGTGTCCAACCGACATCCGCTGCCCTACCGTGGTGACCACGATCCGGAACGTCAGATCATCTTCGCCAAGGGCATCGACGCCCCGGCTGTCCCCTCGTTGCTGGTGCTGCCGCTGCTGGTGCACGAGCGAGCCCTGGGCACGCTCGTGCTCGGCTCCCATCGTCGAGGGGCGTTCGGGGAGGCGGTGCGGACCAGCCTCGAGGTTCTGGCGAGCCACCTGGCGGTGTCCCTCTCCAACGCCCGCATGCTCAGGCGGTTGGAGGAGCTGGCCACCACCGACGGCTTGACCGGCCTTTACAACAAACGAACCCTCATCGAGCTGGCAGCCCAGAAGCTCAAGAGCGCCCAGCGCTTCGGCCGGAACTTGAGCCTCTTGGTGTTCGATCTGGACCATTTCAAGTCCGTCAACGACACCCACGGGCACGACATGGGAGACACCGTGATCCGAGGATTTGCCGAGGTTCTGCACCGGGTCAAACGGGACGTGGACGTGGTGGGTCGTTTCGGTGGGGAGGAGTTCGTTCTGGTGTGCGAGCAGACCACGGAGCAGGGAGCCCTGCAGCTTGGCGAGCGGATCCGCACCGAGCTCCAGGCGGTTCGCTTCTCGGTCCCGGGGGGCCAGCTGATCGTGACCTGTTCGGTGGGAGTCGCTAGCTTCCCCGCGGCGGGCCGCAGCTTCGAGGAGCTCTTCAAGTCGGCGGACGAAGCCCTGTACGTATCCAAGCGTTCCGGGCGCAACCGCACCACGCTGTGGAACCCGAAGACCGTCGTGGCTGCCTGACGGGCAACTCTGAACAGCAACGAACGACCCCGGGCCATGGTCGAACCACGACGACCATCGTGGCCGTGCGACGGGTCCTGCCACGGGCAGTCTGCCGCGACGGGACCGCTGCCGTGGCCGTGCGACCTACCTGTCACGACCGGTCGCACTAGGTGGGAGGCCAATGACGGCGAACCCTGCGGTCACAAGCCAGGGGAATCTCATACGGCCGCAATAGGGCCGAGTTAATAGGCCTTTGAACGTAAAAAAAGGCGCTCAAGGTGCCAGCCTGCCTCCCGTTCATGGGGACGCATCGGGAAACGAGCTTTTGCCGCGGCTGCGACAGAGCAGCGACCCGGACAAGGAGATAGCCATGAAGAACCTATTCGGCATCATGACGCTTCTGCTGCTTGCCGGCACGGTCGTAAGCTGCGCAGAAGACACCCAAACCCCCAATGTTAGCTCGGATGATCCCTTCGTTTCTCTGGAGGACAATCTGAGCGGAATCGCAACCCCCTGCACGTGGGACGCGGAGACCGGCACGTTGGCCGTTACGCTGGCCGCCGATGAAGTGGTCATCCTCACCAAGCGGACGGTCGACTCGGCCGTCACTGTCAATGGGGAAGGCTGCGGGGTTAGCCGTGACACTTTCCCGAGTGCGAGCCGCGTCCGCTCGGTGACCGTTTCCGACGGAGAGGCCGGAGCTCAGACGCTGATCCTGGATTACACCAACGGCCTGTTCGCCACCGGCTCCGCCCGGGGCGTCGGGATCGCCGTCGATCTAGGGGACGACGCCGGGGATCTGATCGGTGTTCGCGGTCAGTCCAAGACCGACATCATCTCGGTTGCGTCGCTGACCAACGACGACGGGGACTTCAAGACCATCAACATGGCTCGCGACAGCTACCCCGACGTTTCCGTGGTGGTGACCGCCGTCAACACCGAGTTCACGGTGGCCATGGGTGAGGGGGCGGACACATTCAATGCCGACACCTTCGCCGATCCGATCACCGTGTACGGTGGTGGCGGCATCGACACGTTCAACCAGGGCGCCGCGGCCACGCCGAACGAGACCATCTACGGTGGCGAAGGCCTGGACATCCTGTCCTATGCCAACCGCACCGAGGGCGTCACGGCCAACCTGGCGGTGGGCGTCGCGGCGGAAACCGATGTCATCTCCGGGGTGGAGACCCTGACCGGTTCTGCCTACGCCGACACCCTGACCGGTTCGGCTGGTGATGACACCATCAACGGCGGTGGGGGTAACGATACCATCACCGGCGCGGCCGGCAACGACACCCTGAACGGTGGCGACGGCAACGATACCTTCGTGGAAGGTGCAGCCGACAGCGGTTCGGACGTCTTCAACGGTGGCGCTGGTATCGACGACGTCGACTACAGCGGTCGTGACGTCAACGCCGTGCACGTCACCATGGACGGCGTTGCTGCTGACGACGGCGAATACTCGGTCGACGGCGAGGACGTGTACAACGGCGAAGCGGACAACGTGAAGGCTGACGTCGAGAACATCACCTGCGGCGATACCGAGGACACGGTGGTGGGCAACGCCCTGGCCAACGTGATCGACGGTGGCCCCGGCAACGACACCCTGAGCGGCGCGGCTGGCAACGATGTCTTCCCGCAGGGCTCCGTGGAGCCCGACGCGATCGACGCCGACGCGGACACCATCTCGGGTGGCGCAGGCGTGGACACGGTTGACTACAGCGACCGTGCCGGGGATCTGCTGGTCACCCTGGGGACCGGCTCCGGAGCCTCGCTGGTCCAGGTTGCCGATGACGGGACTGCGGACGTCGATGGCGATACGGAAGGTGCCCAGTCCGAGGGCGACAACCTGCACGCGGACGTGGAGAACGTCTACGGCGGTGACGGCGACGACGACATCACCGGCAACGAGAGTGCCAACGAGCTGGTGGGTGGCGCTGGTGTCGATACCCTGACCGGCGGCGCAGGCGACGACACCCTCGAAGGTGGCGACGGCACCGATGCGGACGACCTGACCTGCGGTGACGGCGACGGCGACATCGGGTTCGGGACCAGCGGAGATCCCGACGTGTCCTGCGAGTTCGGTGGATAGTCACGCGGTTCCTTCTTGGCCCGAACCGGGCAAGAAGGAAGAGTGAGACAAGACCGAAGGCCCGTGGTGCAAAACACCGCGGGCCTTCGGCCGTCCATGCCCCGTCGGGCTCTTGGCGTCCCGTGAGTGTTCGGGCGTCAAAGACTTGACGGTACGCGGTCAACCAGCCTCGATGAGGCTGGTTCAAAAGGTACGAACCTTGCTTGGCTGGTTGAGCAACCGCACCACTGCATCCTCGGGCTTTTCGGAGCCAGGGGAGCGCCGTTTGGGTTCGATAGTGACAACCTCGAGCTTGTGCACCGCGAGGTTCAAACCATGGGAACGACCAAGATGACCAAGCGAATCCTCGTGTCTGGGTGGCGGCTGATGGGCGTGGCCGTGGCCACGGTGATGCTCGCCTGCCAAGCAGCCGCTCCAACCCGGGAGCGCGGGGATGGCAACCCGGGAGACGGCGGTGCCGGTAACTCCAATCCTCTCTCCGCTGGAGGTGCCACCATCTCGGCCCAGCTCACCCTGAGCGAGGTGAGCGCCCGGACGGTGGGTCGCTACGGGACCGACGTGGCACTGGAGCTGAGCGGGGAGGCCCCGCGCGACGCCCTGCTCTCCGTCCAGGTGCTACTCGAGGACGAGGACCAGAATCCGGTCGAGTTCTTCGACTCTGACTTCGACGGAGCGGCGGACTCGTCGGAGGGCTATGTCCTGCCTGCTGCCTGGCCCAACACCGATTCGTTCACGCTCCAGGTGTTGGTTCCCGAGGCCGGAGAGCTCGAGGCTCTGTCGCTGCTGGGAGTCAGTCTGGTCGGCAAGGACCGTCGCCAGTCCAAACAGCTGACCGCCGAGCTGTCGCGTCAGGCTGTCGTCCAGAAGAACGGCTCCTGTGACCCCGAGCTGGTCACCAATCGCTGCGCCGAGGGATTCGCCTGCTCCGGCGAACCCCCGACCTGTCGCGAAGGCACGCCGCCGACCCTGGAGCGAGCAGCCTATCTGCGTCAGGCAGACGGCCCCATCATGGTGGCCCAGGGCACGGATCCCGATGATGACGTGATCCTGATGCTGATGGAGTTTCTCGACTCCTCCAGTAACCCCCGGCTCATCGATATCGATGGTGACGGAGAGGTCGACTCGGATCGATTCGAGGCCCAACAGGAGTTCACGGCTCAGAGCGGCGCCTTCTCGTTCTACAATCACGCGGCCGAGGGGTTCGAGGATGGTGTCCCCAAGGTTGCCCTGACCGCGATCGACTCTCGCGGTCAGCAGAGCGAACGAGTGTCGGTGTCCATCGCCACGCCTTCGCCGCGCGGCGTCGGGCAGTCCTGCGACACCCTCGGTTTCGCACCCTGCACGACCGGCAACGTTTGTGTGGAGGGCAGTACCAAGGGTTCGGGGACCTGCACCTCGACGGCCACGGGTCGCGCCAACGCCTGCGCCAAGGCGCCCACGCTCGATCCCGAGAACGGCTCGACGTTGGCGACTGGGTGGCTCAGAGGCAAGGGTTTCTGGACTGGGCCCGAAGGGTGCCTCCCCGACATCGCCAGACCGTCTCCTGATGCGGCCGTCATTGTGCACCTGGAGCAGAGTGCGTCGAAGGTCGTGCTTTCCACGGCGGAACCAGAGACCGATCTGGACACGGGGCTGTTCGTGTTCTCGGCCTGTGATGCCCCAGACGCGGAGGCCTTGGCCTGTGGCGACGACGGCACCGGCTTCGCCGCGGAACTGACCCTCACCGACTTAGCGGCTGGGGATTATGTAGTGGTCGTCAAGGCCATTCAGCCCAGTGGCGGCACTTTTGGGCTCTCGGTTGCGGTACAGTGACGGAGCCAACTGGCCCCTCGCCTGGGAGCACCGGTCAGGCTATGATGCCCGGCCGTGACAGGCGTTTCGGATCTCGAGGCACTTCGCTCCGCCATCGACGAAATCGACGAGGGCATCCTGGAGATGTTTGCGCGCCGGGTGACCCTGGTGATGCACGTCGCGGAGTACAAGCGACAGCACTCCTTGGAGGTCTACGATCCAGAACGTGAGCGGCAGGTTATCGAACGGTTGATGAACCTGGCGCCTCCCAACCTGGAGCGCCAATCGATTCGGCGGGTCTTCGAACGGATCATCGACGAGTCGCGGCGCATCGAGCAGCGAGCCAACGCTCGCGGCTGAGCAACTCGCCTAATGCAGCGTGTGCAGGCGCCCGTCGTGGTTGATCTTGGGGACGTCCGGGTCGGCAACCGTGGCCGGGTGGATACTTGGCTCGAGCCTCACCTGGGAGCCCGCCAGCACCACGTGTACTCGCTCTGGACTCTGCAGCGCCTGCACGGCCGTTCGCAGGGCGTCCTCCCGCGCCTCCTCCTTGCGCCAGCGCTCCAGAACTGCTCGACTGCGGGCCTTGCGCCGCCGATACCCGAAGAAGAAGAGCGCCATCACGCCCATCCACAGCACGCTGGTACTGGCCAGGATTGGCCACAGGGTGTAACGGCGGGACACGTCCTTCTGCCATTCCAGTTCCAGAGCGCGGCGGTCGATTCCATACGCCTGTTCCAAGGCTGCATCGAACGGGGTGCCTCGAGCCATCCGCTCCACCAGACCATTGAAACGGAAATGATCCTGACGACGAACCAGGTAGCGTACGATATCGGCGGCCTGTGCGTAGGCGATGGACGCCGTCCCCGCATCCGCAGGGAAGGAGCGCTCCAGGCGATCGAGGGGCAGCAGGTTTCCGGCCACGGTAGCTGTCCATAGCGTCTGCAGGCGAGGCAGAGAGCTTTCGCCCGACGCGAACACGGCGAACCCCTCGTTGAACCAACGGGGAACCGGGCGACCCCTGACGGCATCGTGCAGGGCGACGTGAGCCAGCTCATGCCGAAAGGTCTGCTGAACGTTTAGGGATTCCCGAGGGTAACGTGGCTGCAGCGTGAGCAGGACCAGGCCCAGATCCGGGTAGGCGACGCCACTGGCAAACGCAGGGTAGGGCGCTCCTGGGGGAGCCAGTGTCGACATCTCGCCTGGGGTCCTGGCCACCCGCACGTGGACCTCACGCAACACCATGGTGCCCAGGCGATCCATCAGCTCACGTCGCGCCAGCTCGGAATCCTCGATCAGGGGCTGAATGCGTTCGCGGACCTCGGGAGGATAGGCGAAGTCGATCCACCCCAGAACATGCCGGTTGTAGCCGATGGGAGGGGCGGGCAGCCGGATGCCGCCACTGGTCAATCGCGGGGCATCGCCGGGAGCGTCGGTAGCGGCGTCGCCATCCGCCCTTTTTGCCTGAACATCGGTCAAGGCCCGAGGCGCAGACTCCCCTGGCGGGGGAGCGGCCAGAACCGTCGTTCCGGTGCACAGCCAAAAGGCCATCAACCTGAGCCAAACGGCCAGGCGCTGCCATCGACAATGCCGAAGGACCGCACCATGCACCGACATCACCATTTAGGTTAAGGACGAAACCAACACTCGTCAACTTGGCCGGCGTCCGGGCCAGTCTCGATCCGTGGTCGTGGGGCCGAGGGAGTTGCGCCCGAATGCCGTGGTTGCGCCGCGCCAACCAGGGAATGCCTCCTCAGCTAGCTACCGGAGCCATGCCCACAGCGCCGAGCCCTGCCCCAAGAGCTCGCTCGTCGAATCGGTGCGCAGCGCCACGGCTAGTGTGAGAAGGCACACCAGCAGAGCCAACGGACCAGCGGAGCGAGCCGCGAACTCGACCTTACGCGGGAAACGAGCGAATCCTCCTGCTAACACCAGCGAGACACCCAAGGCCCCATCGATCACCACGCTCCCCACCAAGGGGTTCTGGCTCAAGGCGCCCAGCAAGGCCAGCAACGGGCGAAAGGCCGTGGCCGCCGAGAAGAGCAGTCCGAATCCGAGCAACGCAATGCCCAGCAGCCGACGCGGACGGCGCGCCGAGTTCATGGATATCCAGATGCGCAGTCCGACCACGATGGCCAAGAGCCCGATCCCAGCGGCCAGTAGCGCGAACGTGGCGGCTCCCAAGGGACGATGATGGGTACTTGAGTGGAGCGTTGCGGTCAGCAGACACAGCGGACCAAAGGCGATGGCAAACCCCAGCGGGACTGATGGCGACAGGCGCGGCAATGGGCGTGCACCGCGCAGCAAGCCCGTGGTCAAGCCCAGCAGCACACCGTACAAACCGAGGGCCGCCAGCCACACCAACAGCATCTGCGAGAGTGTTCCCGGGACGCGGATTGCCACGGGGATTGCCAGAAGCGCGCCACCCGGCAACCCGAACAGGAAGCCCTCCCCGAGCCCCAAGGCCGACGTCGCGGGGATCGCCGGTCGCTGTGCCTTCATGCCCACGATGCGCAGCTGCGCAGGGGGAGGGACTGTGGCGGGATTGTCCATGGGTCTTCGGGTTCTTGGGCTGGGAAACCCGCGCCCGGCGGTGTTCCCTGGGTACCGCTGTCAGGCTGCCATTTTGCGACAAGGAGCGCACGTTCCGAGCCCGCGTCCCGTGCCGTTGGTGCCATAGGGACCGAAGCTCGGTTTCCGCCCGGACTGTCGAGGCAAAGGGGTGCAGGACATTCGCCGGGGCGGCCCAAGGCCCCAACCCCCGAGCCAGCTCATCGGTTCCGGCAGTGCCGCCTAACCGCCAGCGCTGCCCGTGCTGCCTGTCGCGCTGGAGTGGGCACCTGCTCTCCCGACAGCAGGGGCTTGAGCCGGTCTGGTAGATCGGTTGGGTGCAGTTGGGCCAGAGCCGCCAAAGCCCGTCCCCCCAGGGCTCGTTCGGTCAACTCCAAGGCGGGGCTGGAGAGGTGTCTGGCTAGGTCGGTCAAAGCGTCCGCGGCCGGTGCGTAACAGAGCTGCCCCAGCGCGCGAGCGGCAGCGACCCGGACTCCGAGGGCTTCCTTGTCATCCTCCAAGAGATCCACCAGTTCGGGTCCCACCTCCTGCGGGGAATGGCGGACCAGCGCCTCCACTGAGCTCTGGCGGACCAGCGCGGAGTCGTCATCCAGGGCCTCCAGGAGCGCATCGCGGATGGCCACGGATGGGGTGAAAGCGCCCAGGGAGCGAGCCGCGGCAGCCCGCGCGATGGGCCAATCGTCGTCTGCGAGCATGCTGGCCAAGGGTGCCTGGGCGAATGAGCCCGAGGGGGTGGCAAGGACCGAAGCTGCCGATTCTCGAACACGGACTTCCCGGTCCACCAAGGCACCCAGCAAGGGCTCGCGGAAGCTCGTCACGTTCTGTACCGATGCGGCTGCCTGCGCGCGCACGAAAGGACTCGAGTCACGCCGGATGGTGGACGTCAGCCATTGCTTGGCTCTCGGCTCGCGCAGCGCCAGTACCTGCATGGGCTCCAGGAGCAAGTACCGCCAGCGCCAGTCGGGTTGGCTGGCGAGTAGGCGCCCCACGGCGTCCATGGCCTGTGCCTCGTGACCCACCAGCTGCCCACTCACGGCACGCAAGAAGTCGACCTGGGCCTGAGGTGTCAGACTGGGCTCATTCAACAACTCCGCGATGGCGGCTCGCGCCTGAGGCGCCCGCGCGGCTCGCGCCACGATGTCGCGTAGCGATCGACGTCTGGGAGCAGGCCCCACCAGCTTCGGCACCAGGGCGCGGAGCGCGTCCGCCGGCGCAATCGTCGCCAAGACTTCGCCCATCCTCGCTCGGTCTTCGGGTTTGGCGCGCGTTAAGGCATCGAGCAGCGCCGGCGCGGCCTGCTCCCGGCAGCGCCGCAGTCGATCTGCGGCGTGCCTGACCTCTTGTGAGGTCTTACCACAGAGCGCGACCACGTACGTGGGTGCGGCCTCGGGACAGGGGGCGTTGTCGAGGACCTCCAATGCAACGCGACGACCCGACTCGTCCAAGGACTGAAACACGCGGGCCACCGCCTGGTAGGCAGGCTGGCCACGCGAGGCCAGTACACTGGCTGCCGCTTGGGCACGGGGTCCGCCCCCGGCCAGGGCCGCCACCAGGGCGTCCACCGAGCTGTCGGCGAATTCGGAGCGCGCCGCTATCTCGGTCAGTGTCACCTGGACGTTGGTGGCCGGCTCGTAGCTCGACTCGGTCACCACGGCGACGCAGTTGGTTGGCTCGGGTTTGGGGAGATTGACGTGCCAGACTGCCTTCGGGAATTTCCAGGGGTCCTCTTCGAACGCCACGTGGTAAACGGAGTGCCGTGTCGCAATCCAGAGCTCCTTGGGGCCGGCCCCGTTTTTGACTTCGCGTGTGCTGGGGCGCACCACCAGATCGAATGCCGAAAAGGGGACGTCGCCTGGAGCCTGCAGCACCACGAACTCACCCCGTCCGGCGCCGCCCCGATTCTCGCCCCAGCTCGACTCCAGATCGCCATCGGTCAAGGCCGCGGGCCAGCCGACGGCACTGGAGGCGGAGACGGCGCGCAGCAGGGAGGCATTCCCCCAGCCGAGGGTCATGGCGTCGACATCGGTTCCGGTGGTTGGGGAGACGAGCCGTTCCGCTCGCAACCTGGGGGCGGCGGCGCGCTCCTCGGATCCCAGGCGTTGCACCTTGGCTGGCTTGAGTGAAAGATCGGTGGGATCGAGCATGTTGGGTGAAAGGATGGTGGGGCGTCCGCACAGGGTCAGATCCTCGCGTTGCTCACCGACCACGATGCGACGAGATCCCTTTTCGTCGACGCTGCCCGAGACCTGCACGATGGGTCCGGCTCGCAGTCCCTCTTCGCCTCGAATCAGACCCGTCTCGCCCTGAAACACGATCTTGGGGCTGCCCAGTCCCGTGCCGGCTGCCACGATGGACTGCCAGGCTCGACCCGGGATGGCGCCGTTGGCCGTGACGATCACCGCCACCCGACCCTTTGCCATGGGGACTATCTCGAACCGAACGGCGGAGGGCTGGTTCCGTCGATCCGCCGGGAGATCCAGGGGCAGGCCCTGCTCGAGCGAACATCCCTTGACCGCGCATACCGTCGCTCGCAGCTCTCCTGTCGAATTCCAACCGACGGCCAACTCGGAAGGGCCATCCCCCAGGGTGGCGCGAGCCACGGGCATCGGCCGCGGCGGTTCGGCAGCCATGGTCCGAGACACGGCCAGGAGTTGGATCAAGCCGAGGCCAAGCGCTGGCCCAATGGACTTTCGCATGCGGCGAGCGTAACACCTCTTCGGTTCTGCAGCAGAAGCCCCGGGCTACCTGGCGGCAAATCGGGCCGCCGCCTCGGTGGGTACCCCCAGAAGGCCGAGGACCCGGGGCAGGTCGGCGCGTGACAGCGCCACCCGTGTCGGCATTCCCCCGGTGACGCCGAACAGGGTCAAGAAGTTCGCGCCGCTGTCGAATCGCGTAGCGACGCTGACCGTATTGCGGTCAACCACCACCGCGACGGCGGCCAGCTCCTGACCCAGCAGGAGCAAGAGGGTCTTGTCCAGGGTTGTCGAGCCGTCAGTCACGTCGACGGCTGCCACACTCGGGGCCAGGAGCTGATAGCGGCTCGCGGCCAGCCGGGTATCCCTCTCGATGGGCAAGAGTTCGGCGGCGATGCTGCGCAGCTCCTGAAGATCGGTGGGACTGGGGGTTCCCGAGGCCAGGACCCGGACGATGCGGACCCGAAGCTGTTGGTCCTTGGGGCGCGCACGAAGTGCCCGATCCATCGTGCTTGCCAGCGCCGACGGTTCCCCGATGCGGGTGTCGATGCAGCGGGCGTCCGCGTCGCAGCCCGGGTACGGCTCGTGGCCGCCCCGAATCCACTTGGCTGCACTGGCCAGGCCATCGAAATCATCGTGACAGCAGATGGTGTCGATGGGACCGATCCGGGCCACCAGCTCGGGGCTGATCATCTCCGGACAGGCTCCATAATCGGACTTTTTGGCCAGCACGAAGCGCGGATCATCACGGAACTGGACATGCTGGTCGTGGTCATGGTGATCGACCCAGGCTCGCAGTCGATCCCCCAGGCCCCGGATGAAGGGCAGCGTGACCTTTTCGAACCCGCCGCTTTGGACACCAGCGAAAGCAATGTCCAGCACCAGGACCCGACCGGGAAGGTGGGAAGCCTTCGGCAACCGGCGTGGCGTTCCGAGCACGATCTTGGGGGACGAGTCGGAAGGTGGCTCTGGGGCTCCCACGGTCTTTCTTTCTCCGCGCGGTCTGTCCAGACCCCGGGGCAGGGTCTGGTGGGCCACGAGACCCGGTCTCTAGCATGGCTCTGGGAACGCGTTCAGTGGTCCGACACCCCCACGGGGCCTGCCCAGCCCGAGAAATGGGCACAGGGCCTGCCGCCTCTGGGTGATCGCCGGGGCCGGAAGGCCGTGGTAGCGTGTCCCACCGTGACCTCGGTGAGCCGCGAAATCATCGCTTCGATGCTGCCCCATGTGCTCGAACGGACCTCTCTTGACGAGCTCGGTTCGCGTTACGAAGGCAAGGTACGGGACTGTTACTCGATGGGTGACGGGCGACGTCTGCTGGTGACGACCGACCGCATCAGTGCCTTCGATCGCGTCCTGGGGACGTTGCCGCTCAAGGGCCAGCTCTTGAATCACTGCGCCCACTTCTGGTTTCGAGAAACCGCCGCGGTTGCTCCGAACCATTACTTGAGCCTGCCCGACCCCAACCTGATGATGGTTCGCGAGTGCCGGCCCCTGCCGGTGGAAATGGTCGTTCGCGCCTACCTGACGGGCACGACGTCAACCAGCATCTGGGTCCACTACGAACGGGGCGAGCGAACCTTCTGCGGTCACACGCTCCCCGACGGGATGCGCAAACACCAGGCGCTACCCCGACCCATTCTGACCCCCAGCACCAAGGCGGCCAAGGGAGCTCACGATGTCTCGCTGTCGCGGGAGGGGATCCTGCAAGAGGCCAATGTCAGCCCTGAGGACTTCGACCATGCGGCGGAGATGGCCCTTTCGCTGTTCCGCCGTGGTCAGGCGTTGTGCGCGGAGCGAGGACTCATTCTGGTCGACACCAAGTACGAGTTCGGCAAGACCCCGGAGGGAGATCTGGTCGTGATCGACGAGATCCATACCCCCGATTCCTCGCGGTTCTGGTATGCCGACACCTACCAGGAACGCTTCGACGCGGGGCTCGATCCGGACAGTTTCGACAAGGAATACGTGCGAAGGTGGCTGGCCAGCCGCGGATTCAAGGGCGAAGGTCCGGCCCCCCAGCTTCCCGATGAGGTGCGCGTCGAGGCGACCAGTCGCTACATCCAGGCCGTCGAGTCCATTACCGGCGAGCCCTTCCGACCCCATCTCTCCGTTGAGCCGGTGGCTCGGATCCGTCGCAATCTTGGGCTCGGATGAACCGATGGGACCGCGTGACGACGCGACTGACTGGGAGCGGGGCTATCTCGCCGGTCGCTACCTGCTCGGTTCGCGAGGGCCGGAATTGAGCCAGGGCCTTTTGGCCTTGAGCGGGGAGACTCGCCGCTGGTTGGCGGGGTTGAGGTCCGAGGATCGAACCGTTCGAGCCCGGACCCTGGCAGCCGAGTTGGGTCACCTGATCGTGATGCTCGACCGCTGCTCGGCGATCCCCAAGGGATTGTCATGAGACTGACTCGGGGCCGCGTCTCGCGAGCCGCCGGGGAACCCGTCGTGGCAGCCCCGGTCCCAGCCCCCTGGCGAGGCAGGGTGGTACCCCAGGTCCTGGTCGATGCCGAGCAGCGTGCGGCTGCGGTGATCGACCAGGCCAACCAGCGAGCGGAGGCGATCGTTGCTCAGGCCGAACGCGACACCCAACTGCAACGAGCAGAGTTGTTGGAACGGGCACGGCAAACGGCCCAGCGCGAGTTGGCCGAGCGAATGGTGGCCCTGGTGGCGCGGGAGGAACGAACCCTGCTGGAACAGAAGGAACGTTGGTTCGGTGTGGCTCGAGTCCTCGCCGAGCGCATCGTGGGTGCCGAGCTGACGGTTGCTCCAGAGCGGATCCTGAACCTGGCAGAACAGGTTCTCTCCGAGGTTCGCGGAGCCCGCAGCGTCACCCTGTTCGCCTCCCCCGGCGACGCCGAACGCCTCGGCCCCCTGAAGGTCGATCTGGTGCCGGGCGTCCCCTTCGAGCTGGACATCAAGGCCGATCCAGCCCTGTCGCTGGGCTCGCTGCGTCTGGTCACCGACGTCGGGACGCTCAAGGCGGATCTGGGCGAGCAGCTGGATACCCTGGTCGAGCATTTGCGCCGGAGCTTTCCCGCATGAGTCGAAGCCAATCGCCGGACGAAGTAGGACCTCAACGGATCCTCGTCCCCTGGATCCTCTTCGTGCTCACTGTGGTGAGTGTCTTCGTGACCGGCATGAGCGCACAGGGCAGCGGCGTTGCGCGATGGTTTTCCGGTTGGACGTTCGCCGTCCCGCTGCTCGCCATCCTCATGGCCCACGAGGCGGGTCACTACGTCGCGTCCCGGATCCACCGGGTTCCCGCCTCGCTGCCCTACTTCATTCCCTTCCCGCTCTTCAGCCCCTTCGGCACCATGGGTGCGGTGATCCTGATGCGGGGGCGCATCCGTTCGGCCAGAGCCCTGCTCGATATCGGAGCAGCGGGGCCTCTGGCGGGCATGCTGGTGGCCATTCCGGTGATGATTCTGGGCCTGTCCCTGAGTCCGGTGGAGCCGCGCTCCACCAGCAACTACATTCAAGAAGGGCAGAGTCTTCTGTATTGGTTGCTCAAGCGCGTGGTTCTGGGTCCCATCCCCGAAACCCACGACGTCATGCTGCATCCCACCGCCTTCGCCGCCTGGGCCGGTTTCTTCGTCACTTTCCTGAACCTCTTGCCCTTTGGGCAGCTGGACGGGGGGCACGTGGCCTACGCGCTGTTCAACCGTCGCCACGACGCTTGGTCCCGACGCATGGTCTGGGTGCCCGCCTTACTCATCCTGTACAATGGTTGGGAGCACGCCCGGGGCCTGCTGATTCAGGCCTACCGGGGCGGTTTCTCCTCGGTGAGCGAGGGGCAGATCACGCAGAGCATCACCTCCACCATGCTGTGGCTCGTGCTCTTGGTGTTGATCGTGGTGATGCGCAATCGTGCCGGTGCCGAACATCCGCCGGTTGACGAGCCCGGGCTTTCCCCGGGCCGACGCGTCATTGGTTACGTTACCCTCGGTCTATTCCTTCTACTCTTCATGCCGTCACCCCTGGTTCAGCACTGAGGTGGCGGCATTGCCACCAGGTTACTGACTCACGAGCGCACCGTGATCCGAATGACTCAGCGTACGACGGCGGTTCGCAAGAAATACCGTAACCCCACCGGTACCACGCGATTGTGAGCGGCCTCTCCAGTCCCGGTATCGATGACCAGTGCTCGAGTGGTGCCATTCAGGTCGGTTGCACAGCGATAGGCGAGAGGACGCAAGGGAACCTCGGGGAGCTGCTCGGGGCATACCGAAGGGCTGAGCCCCAGGGGGCGATAGACCCTCCCGAAATCGAAGTTCGGATCGTATTCGATGGCGTTACGTGGTCGAAAGGCTGCCGTTTCCACGCTGTGCAGCACCAGGGTTGGGATTCGTTTCTTGGTCAACGCCCTCACCGCCTGCTGGAAACCCGCCCCCACACAGGTATCCAAGAAGCCGACCGCACTGGGTTCGAGAGCGGCAACCCCATTCATCCCCTCGCCTCCACAGCCGGCTGCGCCGGAATGCCCGACCACGTAGGGATGCTCAATCTGAAGGCCCAGGTCATGCAGCCGTCGGTTGGCCTCTTCGAGGAACTCACCGAGATCGAACCCGGGCCAGTTCTGTCCCTCGAAACGGAAGACGGGAAGAAGCAGGACGAAGGGCTCGATCTCTCCGCTTTCCACCATCTCTCTCGAGAGCCTCTGGACCGTCTCGAGGAAGGCGTAATCTCTCGGGCTCTGATGGCGGCTCGGCTGGCCATGAAGAGCGAGCAGGGCTTTGGGTTTGCCCTGCGCCACTCCCTTCATGACCAGGATGCGATGTTGGTCGCGGGGATCGGTGAGCCGGTAGGCACCGACCGGACCGCGCTGGGGGCGGAAGGGGAATTGGAGCTCTCGCTCCGGTTGGATCGTCGGGACGGAGGATGAACCCAGAGTTGGTTGGTTGGTTTGGTTCGGCGCAGATGGTAACCGGGGCGCCGATGACGAGGTCCGTGGGACGGCATCCGGGGCATCCTGCTGCGGCGGACGCTGGTCGGTGCCGCCCCAGGAGCAGCCGACGATGAGCCACGGGAACCAGTGCAGCCAGGCCATCCTCCAGATCCCTTCCATCGTCAGCCGTTCATACCACGACGCTCTGGCTCTTCCCACGCAACTGATTCCTGTGACGGCCGACCTAATGGGGCCAGCGGGCCTTGCCCGGGTTCTCCATGTCCATCCGTCTCCTCGACCCGACGCTCGACATCGTCTTCAAGCTGCTCCTGCTTCGGCGTCGCGAGCTGCTCATCGACATGATCGAGGCGGTGCTCGACCTGCCCTTCCCCCTTCGAGATATCGAGGTCCAGAACCCCGAGATCCCGGAGGAGTTTCCGGGGGACAAGAGCGTGGTGCTCGACGTTCGGGTGCGGCTCCACGATGGCCGCCAGATCGACCTGGAGATGCAATCCACGATTCCTCCCGGAACCCGCGCTCGGTTTCTCTACTATTGGGCCAAGGGATTTGCCGATTCGCTGGCTCGCGGTGAGGATTATGTGGCGCTCCGGCCGTGCATCTCGATTCTGTGGTTCAAGGAGAAGATGCTCAGAGGCCCCCATTTTCACTCGGTGTTTCACCTGGCAGAAGACGAGACGCAGGAGGTATTCAGCCGCGAGATCGAATTTCACGTTCTGGAGTTGCCCAAGCTGGCCTTGGCGAGGGCTGACCGGCAAGCTAGACTCCATCGGTGGGCCCGCTTCCTGCAGGCCCGGACGGTAGTGGAGCTGGAAGAGCTGGCCGAAAGGGATGCCATCATGAGCGCTGCGAAGGATGCGTTGAATGAGATCTCTTCGGATCCGACGGCGCAGCGCCTGGCCCGAGAGCGCGAGACAGCGGTGTTGATGCAGCGCCATCTGCTCAGATCCTCGTGGGAGCAGGGACACGCCGAGGGAGAAGCCAGGGGTCTTCTGCTGGCAGTGTGCTCGATGTGCGAGCTGCTTGGAATCGACATGGACGAGGAGCGAACAAGACAGCTATCGGACCTGGATCGGGACCGCCTGCAACGATTGGCGGACGCGCTCCGTACTCAGCGGCGCTGGCCGGATAACGTCTGAACCGTTGGCGCCGGTGATCGTCCCCTGCGCCGTCCTAACCAACCCGAGCTTCGGCTCGGAGTGTCTCGGTGAAGGACAGGGGTGAAGCGGCGAGTCGCTGTCGCAGCCGAGTTGCTGGGGTGTGTCCCGCGGCGATCAACT
Organism: uncultured Polyangiaceae bacterium; assembly: GCA_964648165.1. Classification (GTDB taxonomy): domain Bacteria; phylum Myxococcota_A; class Polyangia; order Polyangiales; family Polyangiaceae; genus FEN-1139. The sequence goes on from CAZYKT010000012.1 coordinate 121,021, forward strand.
CCTGCAAGGGCCGCAGGTACTTGGTTTCGTCCTGGCCGTCCGGAGCCTTGAGAGCTCGGCGGCGAAGCCCACCCTCAGCAAGCTCGAGCAAGGACTCGGCGTAGTGGGCCAACGTTCGGTCGCCCACTCGGCTCTTGAGCCCCTGACCGTTCGGGCTGTGACGGAGCCGTTCGACATCGGCGAGCGTATAGGAACGAGCCAGGGCCTCGGCTCGGTCCAGACTCGATTCATCGTAGAGAAGCCCCGCCAAGAGGGCCGGGATGGTCATGATGAGCTCGGCAGGCTGGGCATCGATAGAGCGGATCTCCAGCGTGTTCTTGAGGCGAGCCTCCGGGAAGAGGGTATTGAGGTGAACGCGCCAGTCTGCCAGGGTGGGCTCGTAACCCCGATAGCCGTCGGCCAAGAAGCTTCGGAAGGTTTGGCCGGTATTGGCAATCACCTGGCCCTGGCGAAGGAACAGGAACATGGGCACATCCAGGGCCCACTCCACGTAATCCTCGTAGCCCGGGTGGGGAAGATCCCAGAGGCGAGTCAAAAGGCCCGACCGGTCCGGATCCACGTCTTGCCAAACCTGGGCGCGCTCGCTGTCGAAATTGGACAAGCGCCCTTCCACCACTGGCGAATGGGCAGTCATGGCCTGTAGGAGCGGCGCCAGTCGGAGCAGAATGCGGAGCTTGCGCAGAGCATCCGGTTCGCTCTGGTAGTCGAAGTTGACCTGGACGGTCGTCGTTCGCTGCATCATGTCGAGCCCACGGTGCCCACGGGTGGGCAGGTACTCGCGCATGACCGCATATCGCTGTTTGGGGACCCAGGGCAGCTGTTCGCGGCGGGCGAACGGATGGAAACCAAGGCTCAGCCATTCGAGACCCAGCGGCTCGGAGAGCTCCCGCAGCTCGGCGTGATGGGCGGTCAGCTCGGCGGCCATTGCGTGCAGATCAGCGTGCGGTGCGCCGCTCAATTCCAGTTGCGCACCCGGTTCCAGCGTGATGGATGCTTCGCCGCGATTCAGGGCGATCGGGGGTGCCCCCGCAAGCTCGTGGTGTACGGTCCAGCCGCGCGCTTCAAGGCTCTCGAACAGCCTCTCGATCCCTCGCGACCCCCGATAGGGTACCGGCACAAGCTCGGGGACCCACAGCCCGAACTTCTCGGACTCCAGGCCCAACCGCCATGCCTCGGGGGGGCGTTGTGCCTGCACGAAGACCGAGACCAGGTCGTCACGCCGCAACCGCCCTGGAGATTCCACGGGATCCACCTTACCGGTCACGATCGGCTGGAGCATCTCACACCCCTTTAAGGCTGCCCGAGGGCTTGTGCCAGTCCCCTAAGGGCCGGGCGGCTCGCGGTCGAATTCAGTATCAGAACGGGTCACGGGCAGGGAGGGATGCAGTTCCCCAAGGGCCGCTGCCAAGCAGGCGGTGTGCCCTTCGGTCGTACCGGCTCCGCCGCCGATGATTCGAGCCCCGTGGACGTCGAGCTCCAGAGCCCTTTGGGCCCAGGGCTCGGGAGGCGAGCTGGTGTCGGGGAAGCCACGAACACAGGCCGAGCTCGCGGCCAAGAGCACGCCGGGGACCAACCCCTCGGCGGTGATGGCAGTGTGGCTACGCTCCAGTACGTCGATCCCCGTGTCGATGGAGCTGACTTCGAACAGGACGGCGGATGCTCCCGCGTCCTGCAGGGCCTCGATTAGTGGCGCCACGCCCCCGCCGGTCATCAGCTCCCCGGTGGGGAGGCACTCGACAACCGCCCAGGTCGGTAGATCGGTGCCGGCGGCTGCGACCACGGCGGTCATCAGTCCCAACCGTGAGCCCTGACCGCGCGCCAGGATCAACTCACAGCCCGCGTTGGCGAGGCGCTCGGCGTGCTCGGTGTACTCCTCGTGCAGTCGATCCGCCGCCACGGGTGCCACCATCTCATTGCCCAGGACGCCCGCGATGGCGACGGGCTTTTTGGATTCGGCAGCCGCATCCATGGCCAGATCCACGGCCAGGCCCGTTAGCAGAGCAGCCCGATGCTGCATCCCCACTTCGGCCAGGGCGCGTGGGGTCGTGTCGACGGTCAGGGCACAGAGCACGTCGACCCGGCTGGCAATTTCCGCCCGATAGTGAGCCATGACCTCGGCTGGGCTCTTGCGCAAGAGCATGCCCACGGCACCCGGGGCATCCAGAGCCACACACCGCGCCCGAAAGCTCGCCGCGATGTCGGCGTCGAGGACCAGAGGGCGTCCGCGGATCAGACGGTGGCGAATCAGATCGAATCCCATCGACGGGTCCAACGATGATGGCACGGGTTGCCTCCCGACGGACAGATGCCTTGGTTCGGCCCGGCGGCTGCCCCGGTGTTGTGGCTCCAAATTCGCTCAAGCCCCGCGCAACCAGCGGGCAGCCAGCACCGCGGTCAGGCACAACCCAATCCCCACCACGACGGGTCGCACGCGGGTAGCTGGGAGCTTTCGTGCCGCACGCGCACCCAGATATCCGCCGAGGATGGAACCGATGGTCATGATCCCGGCGGCTGTCAGATGGGCGGCCCCGCTGAGCAGAAACGTGATGGTCGCCGCGCCGTTCACCACACTGGCCAGGATAGTCTTTGTCGCATTCTGGCTGTGGAGATCCATGGGCGTGACGGCGCCCAGGACGGCCAGCGTGATGATGCCGATTCCGGCGCCAAAATAGCCACCGTAGATGGCCATGCCCAGGATGGCCAACCACGGCCAGAACGACCGCGGTGCTGACCCGCCGCCGCCCGAACCTCGCGCTCGACGGATGGGCTCTTGGAACAGGATGAGCAGTGTCGCAAACAGGACCAGCCAGGGAATGATCGCCTCGAAGACCCGTTCGGGGGCCACCACGACCAGCCAGGCACCGACCACCCCGCCGACGAGTGATGGCAAGAGGAAGCGCCGGACCCACCCGAAGTTGTGGGCCAGCTCCCGACGATAGCCCCAAGCGGCCGCCAGCGAGCCCGGCACCAGGGCCACCGTATTGGTGGCGTTGGCCGTGATCGGCGAGAGCCCGGCCGCCAAGGCAGCTGGATAGGAGATGATCGTGCCTCCACCGGCAACCGAATTGATGGCACCTGCCAACAGGGCACCCAGGAAGAGAAGCAACGTCTGTCCAGTGGACATGGACGGCTCCGTAGCACCACGACGCGAGATGGGGAGGGCCGTCAAAGGGGTTTTCGGAATCCAGCCCGTCGCACCAACAGATCGGCGAACATCAAGCCCAGCGCCAGGACGACCCACATCGGCCAGGCCTCTCTCACCTGCCGAATCCGAGGACGTTCCTGGTTCGCCACCACCAACGGATCGGGATCGAACGTCCCCTTTCCAACCAGGGTTGCCGCTCGCAAGAGCTCACGATCTGGCTCCACCTTGGCAAACTCGGTGGGGTAGGGCCAGTTGAAGCGAGCCCGACTCTGACCCACCTTGACCCTGGCTCCATCCTCGGCGAGCTGTCGATGTTCGGCTCGTAGCTGATAGCTCCCTGGTTCGCTCAGAGCAAGGGTCGTTTCATAACGCCCCGGTGCCGTCTGTTGGAAAGGCAGTTCGAGAGGAACGCTCCGGGACTGTTCCGCACTGACGGTCAGCGTCGAAAACAGTCCGTTGACGAACCGATCCTGGGCGTCGATGGCGTCGAACCAGATGCGCAGCTGGTCGTTGCTCCGCTCCACCGTCAGAGGCCAATCGTCCTTCTCCGAACGTCGGAGATGTTCTCGGACCAGTTGTCCCAAGAACCGTGCATAGGAAGGCCACCGCACCCAGTCGGAGGCCCACAAGCCACCGAGGTCACTGGTCCAAGCCAGGCTCCATCCCGAGCCAACCCGGCGACGAGCCAGGATCGGTTCATCGTTGTCACTCACCAGGATGACCTGCGAAGGGGGTGGACGGGCGGTGGTCGCGTCGTACCCCCGAAGATAGGGGGCGGAGTCGATGGGGATACCGCGAAGGAACGCGGCCGGCGACTGGACCCTGACCTGGGTGAAGGCGGGCTCGGCCTCGGCCTGTTCAGTGACCAGCTCGGCCTCCCTGGTGAAGATGCGGGGCAGGCTTTCGGGGGTTGGTGCGGCGTGGTAACGGCCTTGCCCCAGATCGGCGAGGCCGCGCAATAGATCGGTGTCGACGCCCGAGCCCAGGCCCACCACGGTGAGCGAGATGGACTCGGCGATCATGGCCTTGACGATCTCCCGCAAACCCCTACTTTGGGACTGGCCATCGGTCAGGAGCACGATGTGTTTGCGACGAGCGGTCGTCGCCAGCAAGTCCTGGTACGCCATGTCCAGGGCAGGGAAGATCTCGGTTCCGCCCCCCGATTGGATTCGCGATAGATCGGTCTGGATCAGGCTCGCCGAGCGCACCTTTTGCATTCGCACGGTGCGAGTTGGTGCGGCATCGAAGGCGATGACCTCGATCTGATCCTCGGGGCTGAGCGTGGCCACGGTGGCCCGGCAGGCGTCGAGTGACATGGAAAGGGGGAGCCCGGTCATCGATCCGGAGCGATCGATGACCAGCACGAGCGCCACCGAGGGGTTCTGTCGAGGTCGAGAGGTCCCCAGGGCCACCGGAAGGATTTGGGCAATCTTGGAGTTCGCCCAGCCGCCCCGTCCGTATCCCGAGCTCCCTCCGGCGAACAGTAGGCCCAGCCCGCCTTGGCGGATCTGTCGCTCTAGGACGTCCTCGGCCTTGCGCGCGAAACGAGCCTTCGCCACGTCCGAGAGAATCACGAAATCGTACGGTTCGAGCTCCGCCGAGGAAAGCGGGAAGGCCTCCGGCGTGCGCGCCTCGACGTCGAAACCCTGGACGCTCAGGGCCGAGGCAATCATCGGCACGCGCCCCGGCTCGCCTTCCACATGCAGGATCCTGGGACGCCCCGGTACCTCCAGAATGGCGGTGGCCGAGTTGTTGTTGGGGAACCGGTCGGGTCCACCGGGCAGAAGCTCCAGCCGATATCGAACCTTGCCACCCAGGCGCACCACGCTCCGGAAAGGGATCTCGAAGTCCCCGGCGGGCAAGAGCAGCTTCTGTTCGTAGCCGAGCCCGTTGGGTTGGCCATCTTGAAACAGCCGCGCCGAAACCGATGCGGGCTGGGTGGAGTGAACCAGGCCGCGCACGGTGAAGATGGCGTTGACCGCCACCGACTCCGGGAACTTCAGCTCGCGAACCGCCACCTCGGCCGGGGGCGCGACCCTGGAAGGGACCCCGTGCAGGACGGCTCCCGCTTGCCTGACCCGCGCCGCGGCTGCCAGCATGCTGCCCTGGGTTTCCAGGCCGTCGCCCAGCAACACCAGGCTCTTGCGCGTCTGTTCTGGGCAAAGCCCCAGCGCCATGTCGAGCGCTGCCTGATAGTCAGAGGCCTGGCCGCGGCCCTCGGTGTCGTCGGGGCTTCGAAGCCTGGATGCCTCGGCGAGCCGCGGAGGCTTCGGGGCCAGCGCCAACAGCCGCGGTTCGCGGTCGAAAGCCACCACACTCATCGAGTGCTCGGGGCGAGCCCGGGTCAACATACGCTCCACCCAGGCTCGCCCGGTCGAGAGGGCCTCATCGGACATGGACAAGCTCACGTCCAGCAGCGCCACCGTGCAGTCGTGGCGCACCCATTGGCTCTTGGCCGGGTGGGCCAGCGCCACGACCAGACTGGTCAGGACCATGCTGCGCAAAAGGAGCGACAGGAGCCGCCGCCACCGGGAAAGGCAACAGAGCGAGGACAGCCAGGGCAAGAGCAGCCACGGAATTGCCGAAAGGCCGTACAAGGCCCGCGGCTCCAAGAGCAGCATCGTACCTTGTCGGTCGATGGCCAGCGCAGATCCCGAACTTCCCAGCCAGCGGCGGATAGCCCAGAACAGGACCGCCGAGCCCAACGTTGCCAGTAACGTCGCTCGCCAGCTGGGCCAATGACCGGCCATTGCCCGAACCAGCCGCAAGGCATTGGAGCGCCAGCGACGATTCATACCGTCCACCTTCGGTGGTAGCTGAGCCACTCCAAAAGGACGACTGTGGCGGCGACCGCCAGAAGGAGCCACCACAGGGGGCGTTTGTCGCCCACAGTCGTTGGTTCCGGTCTGGGGAGCTCCTGGGACCCAAACTTCAGGTTGGAGGCAGGGGCGATGTTGCTCTCCTCGGCGTCCCCCAGGTTGACGGCCAGCTCGCTTCCCAGTGCACCCTGGGGCTCGAATTCGAGTCGATACACACCCACCCGGTCGAACGGGATGGTCACCTGGTGGCTGACGATGGGAACCGGTCGAGGTTGTTCTCCGAGTCCGACCAGCCAGGCCCGGTTGGCCTGTGAGGGCACCGTGACCCGCGCGGGGGTTCGGGTCGTGAAGGCCGACAGGAAGTCGGTTCGTCGCGACAGGAAGCCATGGACGGCATTGGTGATGAACAGTGGCCAGGCCGGTCGCAGAACGAAATCGCTGCGGCGAGGGTCGAAACCCAGAGCCAAAAGGGGACGACCACCCCGCTGGGCACGAACCAGAATCGGGCCATCCACGCTGGCGCCCAGGACCCGGTCCCCCGGCTCGACGAGGATGGCGTGCCCGGTTTGGACCTGGACATCCTCCAGAGCCAGATCGGTCAACAGTGGGTCGCGTCGGTCGGTGTGGTCGAACCCGAAGTCCCGGAGCTTGGCTCCGGTTCGCAGCGGTCGGTTTCCCTCGGGGAGGCCCAGGATCAACGCTGGACCCGGAAAGGAATCCGGTGGGGCGACACTATCCAATATGGCGCCGTCCCAGGGACCCTGGGGCCACGGTTCTTCGGGGCTCACCCAGTGTGCATCGACGAGGCCATCCACCAGCAGAGCCGCTTGCAGGTAGGTGTTGCCACGACTCACCACCAGCACCTTGATGGGGCGCTGCTCCGGCACCAAGGCCCAGGCCTTGTCGTCCACAGCGAGTGCGTCCTTGGCCCCATCCGTCAGGCGGATCTCGCTCTCCAATCGGTGGGAGGCCGACGCGAGTCCCTCGATGACCAGCGGTCGGCGCTGGCCAGGTCCCAGCTCGTCGTGGCGCACGTCCAGAACGCTCCCGTCGCCGCGCAATACCAGCTGCACGCGGTGAGACACCGAGTCAGCGTTGAACGTCTCGATCCACAGATCGTTCTCGTGGGGGCGGACCAGACTGGGGCGGGCGGCCATGGCCGTGATGGCGACATTGGTGCTACTGGTCCCGATGGGGATGGCGAACCGCCGGACCTTGCCGAGATCCAGGTCGGTTCCGGGGACGGGGCGGGTCTTGGGGGCACCATCCGTGACCAACACCAACCGCGGATCGGAGAACCCCCGCAGCAAGTCGCGGGCCTGAGCCAAGGCGCGTGACCAGTTCGCTCCAACGTCCCGGCACGCCAGCCCATCCACGGCCCGGCGCAACAGGGCCCGATCCGAGCTGAACTGGGAGAGCGGGGTGGCGGCCGAGTCCACCCGGACCACCAGGACCCGATCCTCGGCCTGCATCGAGTCGATGAAGCGAAGAAGCTCCTTCTTGGCCGCTCCCAGTCGGGACGGGGCGACGTCTCGAGCCTTCATGGAGGCACTGGCGTCCACCAGAAAGACCCAGTGGCGAAGCGTTGACTTTTCCCTTTGCCATGCAGGCTCCGCCAGAGCCCCCAGCAACAGGACTAGGAGCAGGACTTGCAGCAGCACCGACAGGATGCGTCGTAGGCGAGCGCGCCAGCGGGTTGCCCCCTCGGCTCCCAGGACCGGATCCCACAGATCGCGGAACGCCACGAAGAGGGTTCGACGCTGATCGCGGAGCAGATACAGCCAGATGATCGCACCCGCCCCCAAGACCAGCCATAGGAGCAGCCAGAGGGGTGATGGATGGCCGAACGTCATCCCCGCAACAGTCCTCCCCGACCCAACCAGGTCAGGACCAGCTCGTCGAAGGGGGTGTCTACGTCGGCCAACAGATAGGGGACGTCTTTGGAGCGGCAGTACTCCGCAATGTCACGTCGGCTCCGTTCCCGCGCCTGGCTCAGCCGAGCCAGAAGGCCGTCGGTGACCGTCACGTCTCGAGCCTGTCCCGTCTCACAGTCCACCACTCGAACGTCGCCCCTCACCGCGGCGGCGGTGTCCCGCGCATCGACGAGATGAAGGATGGTGGGCTCGAAGCGTTCGTAACGCAGCACGTCGACGCCCCCCTGGAAACCGGCTGGATCGAAGAGGTCGCTGAGCAGGATGGCGACGCCGCGGCGGGTGTGCTGTGAAGCGAACGACTTCAAGCAGGCTGCCAGACGGGTCGTGCCCTTCGGCGCCAGATCCGACAGAAAACGCACGATCCGGAAGATCTGGTTCTTGCCCCGGCCCGCGGCGAGCCGCAGGACGCCCCCCTCGGCCAGGGCCACGACCGTCACCCGATCCAGGTGGACCAGCGCCACCATGGCGAGCGCCGCGCACACGCGACGGGCCTGGTCGAACTTGCGGTTGTCGTTGAACCCCATCGAGCCACTGCAGTCGAGCAGCAGGTAGACGCTCAGATCCTCCTGTTCTTCGTTGAGTCGCAATAGCAGGCGATCCAGCCGTTGTGCGGCGTTCCAGTCAATCAGCCGAAAATCGTCACCGGGAAGGTACTCGCGATGATCGGCGAACTCGATCCCGCTGCCCCGACGCTTGCTCCGGCGCTCGGCGCGGAGCCGCCCCGTGAAAACCCGGCGACTCACCAGGGCCAAAAGTTCCAGCTTCTTCTGCAGGTCCGGATCGAACCAGGATGGTGGGGTTGCTGCGGATGGCTGTCGCGTCCCCTTGCGTTTCCACCACGGACCAAACCAGGTTCCCATCGGCTCGATCCACTCAACTCGGTACGGCCAGGGAATCCACCAGCTCCTCGATCAGGGTCTGAGGGCGAATGTTCTCGGCCTCTCCCTCGAAACTGAGCAGGATTCGATGGCGCAGGGCCCAGTTCGCCACGTGCTTGACGTCCTCGCGACCCGGTGCAAAGCGCCCCAACAAAAGGGCCCGGATCTTGGCTCCCAGAAGGAGCGCCTGGGCCCCCCGCGGGGACGCACCCAGGCGTACGAAGCGACGAATGGAAGGGGTAGCCCCCTCCAGATCCGGGTGGGTGGCGCGTACCAGCCTCACCACGTAGTCGCGCAGGGGTTCTGCCACCGGGACTCGACGGGCGACACGCTGGTAGGCCAGGAGTCGAGGACCGTCCATGACTGGGCGGGGCTCCACGGGCACTCCATGGGTGGTTCGTTCCAGGATGCTCACCAGCTCCTCGCGGGAGGGGAAGGGGACATCGATCTTGAACAGGAATCGGTCCAGCTGGGCCTCGGGTAGAGGATAGGTTCCTTCCATCTCCACGGGGTTCTGGGTGGCCAGGATGAAGTGCGGGGGATCGATGGGGAAGGTGCGCCCGCCCACCGTCACGTGGTGTTCTTGCATGGCCTCCAGCAGGGCACTCTGGGTCTTGGGGGTGGCGCGATTGATCTCGTCGGCGAGCACCACTTGCGCGAACACCGGACCCTTGCGAAACTCCAAGGTCCTTTTCCCGTCGGGGCCGTCGAAGAGCACCGTGGTGCCGGTGATGTCCGCGGGCATCAGGTCAGGAGTGAACTGGATCCGCGAAAACTCGAGCCCCAGGACCTGGGCCAGGGTTCGGACCAGCAGCGTCTTGCCCACGCCGGGGACGCCCTCCAGCAGGGCGTGGCCACCAGCCAATAGGCACACCAGCACTGCGTCGATGACCTCGGTCTGGCCCACGATGACCTCGGCCATCTGTTCTCGGACCAGGCCAAGATCCTTGAGCAGCTCGTCCACGTCAGCCTTGGTGGGTTCGGCATCCAAGCGGTCGTTCATGGCTCGTTCGCGGGCTCCTGGGGTGAGAGGTTCGGTTGGGGTCATGGGCGAGGGCGGATCAACTGAAAATAGCGGCGGACGCGGGAGCGTACCCCGGGAGGAACCTGTGGCTGAGCCAGGTTCGTCTCTGCAACGGACTCGTACTCTCGATACGCCCGTTGATAGCGCGAACCGGCGAAGCCCCGATAGGCAGCGTCAGCCACCACGTCAACGCTTACCGTGTCTTGACCGGTGTCGGCGGCCGTGACCTGCAAATCGACCGGGGTCGCGCCGCGTCGCGTTGGGTCACCCAGGAGCGACGGGTCGTGCTCCGTCCCGGCTCCGGCCCCGGGTGAATCGGTGGGGGAAGACCGACCCTGCTCTGGCCCGCTGCTGGCCCCCCGGGAGCCCGCCGGGATCGGGACAGCGAGCGTGGCCTGTCCGTTGTCTCGACCGTGGGCTCGCGTTGCGAATTCTAGCTTCTGGGCTCTGCGTTGGGCGTTATGTCCTGCCGGGTCGCGCAGCACGTCCTTCATGGCGCGCAGGCGCTCGAGCCAGGCGCGTTTCTGTTCCTCCGTCAGGCGCGACAGCTCGAGCTGGTCCAGCTGTTGGGCGGCCTGTTGGAAGCCTCGGGCGGCATCGGAGTGACCCTCGAGCAGCTCCTTGGCCGCCTCCAACAGGGACCGATCCAGCTCCGATAGCTCCCGTTCCACCCGCTGGGCGGCGTCAAGCGTCGAGTCCAGGGAGCGGGGTGGTTGGACCGCGGCGCCAGGCAGGGAACGTCCTTCGTCCTTGGCTGAAGGGGACGGAGCGCCTTTGGGCTGGTTCTTTTCCCGCGGTGCGTCTCGTTGCTGGTTCTCGGCACGCAGCTCTGCCAGCCGCTGCATCGCCTTGCGTAGTTCCGCGAGCTCGGCGCGATTGGGCGGTGAGGTCTGCGCCTCCAGTTTCTTGGCCAGCTTCTCCAGTTCCCGCGCTGCCTTCGATGGTTGATTTTCGGTCAGAGACTTCGCCGTGGAGCGCAGGAGACCCGAACCCTGCAAGGCCTCCGCACGAGCCATCAGCGCTGCGCCACGGAGCTGGTCCAGCTGCGCCGACCCTTCATCCAGCAGGGCCTCGATGGAGGCGAGGCGACGAAACGCTTCGTCCTGGGGCAGGCGCTGTTCTTGAAGGTCGGCCACCCATCGCTCAAGCTCCGCGATGGCGCGCTGTTGTTCTGGTGACCGAGCCGTTTCTTTCAGCTTGCGACTCTCCGTGCGCAATAGCGAGAGATCGTCGGAATCAATGCGATAGTCGACCGAGGGCTTCGGCACCTTGGGCAGTCGGACGGATCGCGTGGGTGGCGGCGAGTAACTCAAGGTTGCGGCCAGGGCAGCTAGGCACGCCAGGGTTGGCCACAGGGGTCTGGGACGACGCAGGGGAAAGAGCCTGGACAGCTCCACGACTTCGACCAGACGTCGCGCGTCCTCGATGGCCAGAGTCATGAGCGGACTTCGGCGAGGAGAACCTCCGAAGCACAGGGCGTTGGTCAGGCGGTCGCCCATCCCCAACCGCGCATCGAGCTCCAGGGATACCCGCAGCCAGGGCTGAGGCCGCAGCAGGGCCCCCAGCACCGGGGCCGCCCACAGGCCGACTCCCGCCCAACCCACCCAGTTCAGGACCGGTGTCCAGCTTGCGGCTGACGGTCCGAGCCGGCGTGCCACGACCAGCAGGCACAACCCCAGGAGCCCCGCCGGAGCCCACAAAAAGGCTGCCCCAAGGGCCCGATTGGCCCGTAGCCGCCACCCCGCGCGCGCCACCAGCCTCCACAACGGCCGAAGGCCGGGCATGGTGAGCCCGGGCTCCCACGAACCGCGGTTTTCAGCGGATTTATTGGGAGAGGAGGGTCGAGGTCGGGCCATGATTCCCCAAGGGGGCCGAGGGCTCCCCGCGGCGCGGCATCGATGGGTTGCCTGCGCCGAGTAAACCACCGGGGGCCGAGAGGGGCACGTTACCGCATTGGGCGGGTGTAGCGATCACCCTTGACCCCGGAACCCTCCGGCTGCCCAAATAGCCCCCGGTATCCAGCAGGGAGTCGGAGCGCCATGGTCAATCTCGGCAACAAAGTCGTGCTCGTTGCGGACGACGAACCCAGTACTCGGGCTATGGTCGCCCGACATCTCCGTTCACGTGGCTACACTGTCGTTGAAGCGGCAGATGGAGACGAGGCTCTGGCCATGGCCCACGAGCATCTCCCCGATCTGGTCGTGCTCGACGTCATGATGCCGGGGATGAGCGGGTGGGAGGTGTGCCGGCGCATTCGCGAGACCGTATCGCTGGCTCACACCGGGATCGTGATGCTGACCGCCATCGGGGAGGCCTTGAACGAGATGACCTCGCCTCTGTACGGCGCGGACGCGTTCCTCGACAAGCCCTTCGAGTTCTCGGTGCTGGAGCAGACCATCGCTTCCACGCTCGAGCTGCGCAAGGACTCGGTGGGGCGTTTGGATGGCGCCGATATCGAGATCGTCCAGGGCGTGGACGCTCGTTTGGCCGAGATGCAATCGGAAGAACCACCCAAGCCTCCGCATCTGGCCATCGTTCCACCGGCCAAAGGCAACAAGCGCAGCTCCCGCACCAAGAAGGCCGACTCTGCTCCGACTGATAGTCAGCCCGTGTCCGAGAGGGTCGATTCGGCGCAGTCGACACCCAAACCGGTCACCCTGGGACGGGGGCCCGCCAAGGCCCGACCGCAGGTTTCCCCGCCAGAGAAGCCAGCGGCGAAGGTCGGCAAGAAGCCCGTCGCGAAGGTCGGCAAGAAGCCCGTCGCGAAGGTCGGCAAGAAGCCCGTCGCCAAGGTTGGCAAGAAGCCCGTCGCGAAGGTTGGCAAGAAGCCCGTCGCCAAGGTTGGCAAGAAGCCCGTCGCCAAGGTTGGCAAGAAGCCCGTCGCGAAGGTCGGCAAGAAGCCCGTCGCGAAGGTTGGCAAGAAGCCCGTCGCGAAGGTTGGCAAGAAGCCCGTCGCGAAGGTTGGCAAGA
>CAZYKT010000012.1:134008-140758 GCA_964648165.1 uncultured Polyangiaceae bacterium
CCGTCGCGAAGGTTGGCAAGAAGCCCGTCGCCAAGGTTGGCAAGAAGCCCGTCGCGAAGAAGGGTCCGTCGCGGGGCAAGCGTTGAGCGTCAAGCCTGCGGGAGCTCAGCGCAGAAGGACTTGACCTCGTCGAGGCTCAGCGTGCGCTTGGCTGGCGGCAGACAGCGCAACAGGAGCTCTCCATAGCCACGCCGGTGGATCCGGCTGTCCAGCAGCGCGACGACTCCCGCGTCGGTCCGCGTGCGCAACAGGCGACCGAAGCCTTGCTTGAGCGCGATGCAGGCCACGGGAACCAGGTACTCCCGAAACGCGTTTCCGCCCTCTTGTTCGATCTGGCCAGCGCGGGCCCGGACCAGGGGATCGGTCGGCACCGGGAACGGGATCTTCTCCAGGACCACGAGCCGCAGGGATGGACCGGGTACGTCCACGCCCTCCCAGAAGCTCGAGGTGGCCACCAGCACCGACCCCGGTTCCTCGCGGAAGCTCCTCAACAGCTCGGTCTTGGGTGCCGAGCCCTGCACGCTCACTCGATACTCCCCGAGACGCTGGCGCAGATCCTCGTACAAGCCCAGCATCGAGCGAATCGAGGTGGTGAGAACGAAAGCTCCACCCCGAGTGGCTCGGATAAGCTCCGCGATTCGCTGGGCGGCTTCCACCAGGAATTGGCTGGAACCCGGATCGGGCATGTCGTGGGGGGTGTACAGCAGCGCCCGCTGCTCGAAGTCGAAGGGTGACAAAAGGGCGAGCTGCTCGACGACGTGGACGTCCGGGTCGATACCCAGCCGTCGTTTGAGGAACAGGAACGGATCCGTCTCGGTACCGGGTCGGGACGGCGATGGACTGGTCAGGGTGGCGCTGGTCAGGATCACCGCCGGGACCGCGTCGAATATGCGGCTGCGCAGGGTAGCCGCCAGATCCAGGGGCGAGGAGGTGAGCCGCACGCCCCGCTCCAGGTACTCCGCCCACACCACCCGTTGTCCTTGCGGATCGACCACCTCAGCCAGTCCCGCGCGGGTCTCGGCGATCCGGCGGCCCAACAGCTCCAACGCCTCGGTCAACCGGGTCAGTTTCTCGACGGCGCGACCGCGGGGCAGGTGCCCCTGCGCCGAGTTCAACAGGGCCAACAGGGCTTCCAGCGTCGTATCCAGTTCGATCCAAGCCGACTGGGCCGGACCCCGCAACACCGCGACGTCCAGTTCGTGCCTGCCCAGGGGTTCGGTCCGCGCGGGCCGTAGGTCATCGAAGAAACGCCGCGCCGCTCGCTTCACCTCTCCGATCAACGTCCCCACCGTGGCGGGCCCCATGCTGTCGTCGAAGGCCCGACATCGTTCCAGGTCTCGCTCCACGTCGCTGAGCATTCGATCCAGGCGGAAGGAGGAGACGGTGGTTCCAAAAAACTCCGTGGCAATGTCTTCGAGTTGATGGGCCTCGTCGAAGATGACGGCATCGTAGTCGGGCAGCACGTGCCCCGGGTGAGCGCCTCTGAGGGCCAGGTCAGCGAAGAAGAGGTGATGGTTGACGACGACCAGCTGGGCCGCCTCCGCCCGCTGGCGCATTCGAGTGACGAAGCACTCCGAGTAGTGCTGACAGGTGGCCCCGATGCGAAGCTCACTGTGAGCTGTCACCTCGGCCAGCAAGGGGTCGTCCTCCCGGAGCTCGGAAAGCTCGGCGATATCCCCGGTTTCACTGGTCTCGGCGAAGTCCCGGAGCCGGGCGAGCGCCGCCAATCGGTCAGGTGACCCCCCTTCTGCCAGTCGCTCGTTCAAGCGTCTCAGGCAGATGTAGTTGGACAGACCCTTCATGACGGTCACGTTCGCCTTGGTGTGAAGGCTCTGCTCCAGCCAGGGGAGATCTTCCTGGACAATCTGTTCTTGCAGGGCCCGGGTGGCGGTCGAGACGATCACCTTCTTTTGGCTCAGCAGCGCGGGCAACAGATAGGAGATGGTCTTGCCCGTGCCCGTCCCGGCTTCGCACAACAGGATACCATCCTGGGCGAGAACCTGCTCCACGGCCCTGGCCATCTCGATCTGCTCCGAACGAACCTCGTAGTTCGATCGACACGCAGCCAGGGGACCCTGGGGTCCGAGCAACTCCGTTGCTCGGGTCACGAGTTCTCGTCGCCCTCGTCCATCGGCGGGATGGTTCCCTCCGTGTCCAAGAACTGCAGTCCTGCGATCTGCCCGCCGGCTTCCTCACGAACCCACACCACCCGCACCGGACGTCCCGCAGTCTGCTGGTCACCGATGAGGGCGACGTAGTCGGAGCCGCGCTCCACCGACTCCTCGAGTACGATCCGGGCACCCCCGCGACTGACGTTGAGCATCCACCCCGTCAACTCCCCTTCGGCGGCGGTCAACACGACCTTCTCGGACGCGGCGTGACGCGCCCCGCCCAGCGATCGACGTTGGGAACGCAATGTCACCGGGGTCGGCGGCACCGGTGGATGGGCCTTTTCCGCCAAGGTATCTCAGCCTCTAGCAGACCCTAGCCGCGGAGGGCCAGAATCTAGCCGCCGGGAAGGCCGCTTTTCGGTCGAATGGCCTGTGCGGCGCAGCCTACCAGACTTGACGAACCGGCCGGTTCGATGTGAAATCGTCCCAACCAGCTCGACAGGGAAGCGTCCCATGACCCCGATTGAACTCAAGAAATTCCTTATGTCCCAAGGTCTGGAGGTCTACCGGACCGTCGGTTCCTGTGTTCACCTGGCCGAAAGGGTTCGGGAGAACCTGCTCATGGACAGTGGAGTCAGCGCCGACTGCGAGACGGGCTTGGCGGTCCGGTTTGTAACCAGGGCGCAGGGCAGCGATTTCCCCGCGGAGGGCCAGGAGAGCCTGCTGGAGCGGGCTCGGCTCCAGGGGGAGGGGGCCGTGCCCCGGGGCTACGACGTGGTTGACCGGGCCGTGGTGCCGATCCGCGACCCGGGCGCTCCCCAGCGAACCCTGGACACCTGGTTCGAGGTCACGTTTGCCCGCACCGTGGCGGACCAAAACGAGCTTTTGCCCGAGATCCGCTTCGTTTTGGGCCTGGCCAAGGTGGTTTCCCCGGGTTCTCGGGGCTGAGCGCGGCGCCGGTCTCGACCCACTTCTGTCTCCGTGTTATCAGCGGGCGGCCTCCGTCCAACCCGAGCTGGGCTCGGCCGATCCCGGGGGCGGCCAGAGGATCACGCTCCCATGCCCATGATGAACATGTTCCGACGCGGGGGAGCCGGCAGCTGGATCGTTGCTGTCATCGCCACCATCATCATCGTCGTCTTCGTGATCGAGTTCCGAACGGCTCGGGGCCCGACCGGCGGGGCCAAGCGGGATGACTGTGCGATCGAGGTGTACGACCAGTGTGTCAGCCACAAAGACTTCTTTGCATCCTATCTGTTGGTGACCCCCCACGGGGTTTCCAGCAAGCGCCTCAAGGATATGAAGCTGGTCGAGCAGATCATCGAGGGCCTGGTGGAGCGGGAGCTGCTGGTCCACGAAGCGAAGCGCCTGGGGATGGGCGTCAGTGACGAGCAGTTGGAGTTCGAGTTGACCTCCGGTCGTGCCCATGCGTCCCTGCCCGCTGTTTCCTCCTCCTGGCTGGGCATGCAGCTGGGGCTCTGCCTCCCCACCGATCGGATGGAAGGCTGCCCTGCCTCCAGCCCCATGATCCGCCTTCTGCCCGTCCGGCGGGCTCGCGACAACCAGTTCGATCCAGCCCTTTACGAGCGCACCATTCGCTCGACCATGAACCGCGGGCCCAAGCAGTACCGCGAGATGCAATATCGCGAGCTTCTGGCGATGCGCCTGCGTAACCTGGTCGAGGGTAGCGTGAGGGTGTCCCAGCAGGAAGCCTTTGCCGCCTACGAGCGGGCCAACGCCAAGGCGGTGACCGACGCCGTTGGCCTGGACCGCAACTGGTTTGCGAAATACGTCGTCGACAGCTCGGCCGCTGCCATCGAGAGCTGGGCTGGCCAGAACCGGGCGCAGGTCGATGAGGCGTACAAGAACGATCAGCCCCGCTTCAAGGCCGGGTGTCCTCGGGTCAGCGAGATCCTCTTGCCGGTGGCATCCGATGCGACTGACGAGGAGAAGGTCAAGGCCCGGACTGACGCCGAGAAGGCTCTCGAACGCTTGACCAAGGGCAAGGAGCCGTTCGAAGTCGTGGCCCGCCAGATGAGCCGCGGCGACGCGGCGCTGGCCGGTGGCAGCCTGGGCTGCCTCGACGAATCCTACGGCGTGGGGGCAAAGGAGTTGCTGCAGGAGGCGGGACAGCTCGCCGCCGGAAAGCTCTCCGGCATCCTCGAGACGCCGCGTGGATTCCACATCCTCCGTTCGGAGGGGCCGTTGGCGGAGGCCGACGTGGAGGCGCAGGGGCGCCTCTACTCGGCGCGGCGCATCGCCGTTCGCCTGCTGGCGGACGATGCCACGCGCAAGTTCGCTGACGGGTTGCGGGCCAGGGCCGGTCAGGGAGAGTCCCTGGAACAGGCCGTGCAAGAGCTCATCGCGGAGAACCTGGTTGCCGCGAAGTCAGAGCTGGCGGCAGCCGCCCGCGCCGACCAAGCTTGCCCCAAGGTCGAACGTTCCATGCCGTTTACCATCGACGGCACTCCGGGCGCGGGGATCTCCCCCTTCTCGGGGATTGGAGCCAAGGTCTTCGCCCTCTCCGAGCCCAACAGTCTGGTTCCCGAGTCGATCGTGACCCAGAAGGGCGTGGCAGTCGTTGCCTTGGTGAAGAAGGAGCCGGCCGAGCGCGCGGACTTCGACAAGGAGCCGCGAGCCTGGTCTTCCCAGCTGCGTGAACGAAAATCGAGGGACGCTCTGATTGCCTACGTTGGCCGACTGCGTAAGGCCGCCAGCAGCACCATTCGCATCGACGCTTCGTTGAAGGACATCAAGATGAAGGGGTCCGACGACTGACCGGTTCTCCGGCAACGCCGCGGCCCGTCGAGCTGCTCCCTCGGACGTTCCCGTCCCGAGGCGCACCATGAGCGACACCGGTGGCATCGTCCAGCAGACCCTGTCCTCGGGTCTAGCGGTCGTGTGCGTGCCCATGAGTCAGACGGCCAGCGCGGTCGCCGAGCTGACCACCGCGGTTGGCTCGCGCCATGACCCGCCGAACCTCGGCGGGATCACCCATTTCCTGGAGCACATGCTGTACCGGGGGACGCCGACCTATCCGGGGCCCCATGAGCTTGCCCTCTGCTTCGAGCGATTCGGAGGGATGCTGGAGGCGGCCACCGCCGTCGACTCCGGCTCCCTGGCATTATCCATCCCTCCCGAGAACCTGGAGTTGACGCTGCCCGCCCTGTGCGAGGTGTTCCAAGCCCCTCTGCTGCATGGGCTCGACGTGGAACGCAGCATCGTCAAGGAGGAGATTCTGGAGTCCCTGGACGACGACGGGACTCTCATCGACCCCAGCGACGTGGCTCGCCGCCTGTGCTTCGGTGAGCACCCCCTGGGGCGTCCCATCACCGGCTCGGTGGAGGCGCTGGCTCGATTCGACGAGCCCATCCTGCGCGCTCATCACCGCCAATCCTACGTCGGCTCCCGGGCGGTGCTGACCCTGGCTGGTTCGTTCCCCGTGGAGCGGATCCTCCAGCTGGCGGAGCGCAGCTTCGCCGATTTACCCCGTGGCGAGCGGGCCGTGGTGGAGCCCCCGCCGCCCCAGCACGAGCCCCGATTCAAGGCCGTGCGTTACACGGGCAGCCAGACCTCCGTCAACCTCACCTTCCGCGCCCCCGGCATGCACGACGCCCTGGAGCCAGCCACCGAGCTGCTGCTCGGCATCCTGGACGACGGCATGAGCACCCGCCTTTACCATCGGATCTGCAACACGCTGGGCCTCTGCTACGAGGTGGGCGCCTACTACGAGGCCTGGGACGATCTGGGCGTCCTGGAGATTACGGCGGAGTCCGCCCACGAGCGGACCGGGGTGCTGATCGCCGAGCTGCTCGAGCTGTTGGTGCGCCTGCGTGACGAGGGTGCAACCCCCGAGGAGCTCGCCACCGCCAAGCAACGCTCCCGCTGGCAGATGCGGGAACTGGTGGAGGATCCCGGGGAGCTGGCCTCCTATTACGGCTCGGCGACGCTGTTCGGGACTGCCCATCCCGCTGAGCGAGTGGCAGAGCTGGACAGCGTCAGCCCCGATCAACTGCGCACCGCCGCCGAGCAGGTCCTAGCCGGGTCCAACCTCTCCGCAGCCTGCGTCGGGCAACTGCCCCGCCGCTCCATCGACGCCATCGAACAACGAATCCTGTCGTTCCGCTGAAACCGCGGCCCAATCCCTCGAGGGACGGGGGGAGACGGCGCGAAACGAGGAGCGCGGCGCGAAACGACGATCCCTCGGTTGACGGCGGGGCGCGTCGCGCGCGGCAAGTCACGGCGGGGCGCGGCGCGTGACGGCGTGAATCGGCGGGGTGCGGCGCGTGACGGATGGCGGTGCGGGGCGAAGGGTTACGGCGCGCGACGGCGCGAAACGAGGGTCCCCACGTGACAGGGAGTGCGTCGCATCACCGCGGGCGCGTCGCGAGGCATCCGGTCCCTCGCAAGACGGCGGGCGCGTCGCGTCAACGCGCGTGCGTGGCGCGACGGCGCGGCGGGTGCGGCGGGTACGGCGCGTCACCGTGGGCTACGGCGCGTGACGGCGGGTATGTCGGTCAGGGGGCGGTTTGCATCAGTGGTGCGGTTGCGCTATTATAGCCCTATTCAATACGGGCGGCCCTCGCCCTCGCCCTCGCCCTCGCCCTCGCCCTCGCCCTCGCCCTCGCCCTCGCCCTCG
>CAZYKT010000012.1:140858-141779 GCA_964648165.1 uncultured Polyangiaceae bacterium
CCCTCCGGTTCCACTCGTGGCCAAGAGACAATCCACCAAGTCGCCCCAGCTGCGGTCCCCGCAGCTGGCCCTCCCGCTGCACAGGCGGGGCGGCCCAAGACCTGGCGCCGGTAGGCACCGAACCGGCAACGCCGGTGTTCCCCATCGTTCAAGGGCACCATTGGCTTCTCGGTTTCCGGTCCATGTCACCCTGCGCGCCCTGGCTGGGCTCCCTTCTTTGCGGGAGCGGTCATCTCGCCGCGTCCTCACCGCAGCCATCGCTGCGGGTCGCGAGCGCTTCGGGTGTCGGATCGTCCATTTCAGCATCCAGTCCAACCACGTCCATCTGCTCTGCGAGGCTCGGGATAGTGTCGCGCTGTCGCGCGCCATCAGAGGTCTCGCCATCCGAATGGCGAGGGCATTCAATCGCGCCCACGACCGCTCGGGAAGGGTTTGGGCCGACCGGTACCACTCGAGGATTCTGCGGACTCCGAAAGAGACACGGGTGGCGTTGGTCTACGTCCTGGGCAACTGGCGCCACCACGGCGGTAGTCGGTATCCGGAAAGTTGCATCGACCCTTGCACCTCGGCTGGATGGTTCGACGGATTTCGCGAACCGGTTCTTCGTGCTCCTCCCGTGCTCCCTCCGGTCGCGCGGGCGCGAACCTGGCTGCTTACCCAGGGTTGGAGGCGGTACGGGAAGATCTCCGTGACGGAAGGAGCCTGGCGCCCCTCGGTTCGGCGACCACGTTGTTGACGACGGCAGAGCCGAGCGCTGTGGTCACCCGCCGTTCAAGCGGCGCCACCCGTCGCGGCCGCCGTACAAGCACGGCGTCGCGCCGTCACCCGTCGTGCCGCGCCGTCACCCGTCGTGCCGCGCCGTCCCCTGTCGTGCCGCGCCGTCCCCTGTCGTGCCGCGCCGTCCCCTGTCGTGCCGCGCCG
>CAZYKT010000013.1:0-119271 GCA_964648165.1 uncultured Polyangiaceae bacterium
GATTGGGGTTGGTTCCGATCAGATCCCGGAGCTTCAAGCCAATGGTCGTTCGGGAGCTTTTCGAGCAGGAACGCTCACTCCCGATATTACGGCGTGGCTAGGAGACATGACGTCAGATTGGACGGATGCGTACGGAACGTTGCCCGACTATGATCGCTACTACGTTGCCTTGAATCGATATGTGCCAAGGACGATGGATTTCCGCGGGGCTAGCGCCATTGCCGCTTGGGCCTTTCTCGAAAACCTGGTGTGGGTCGACACCTTCATCACGCGAGCCATGCTCGATGCGGTAGTTGTTGCGGACGCCGTTCCGGCAACGCTCGAGACATTTGCCCAAACGGCGTTTGCGTCCGTCTCGTTGGTTACGAGCATCGACGTGGACCTGGCACCCAGGAATGGGGTCGTTCGTCCGGGGTGGTTCAAAGTCAACTACTCGGGAGAAGGTGTCACGGGAGCAACCGCGTCGGACGTTCGGGAAGTCCGCTTTCCGACCTACAACGACGCGGGACACATGGTGACGACATCTCAGCCCAAAGAGTTTTACGAGGACGTGGCCACATTCATGGTCGATACGAGCGAGTAGTCGGAAACAGTGGGTTCGAGTGCTCTTCGGATCTCGCGACAAGCAAAGACCACTTATCGGGGCACTGAACAGCCAGATGCTCGCGCAGGCCGACTTCGCTGCTGGTGCGCGCCCTGGGCCTGGTCACTACTTCTCCAGCACGATCATCCCCGTGGTGATACGGCCCGTGTTCTCTGGGGTCATGGTCATGGTACTTCCGAGGACACAGTAAGAGTACTTCGTCTCCGGGTCGCCGGAGGTCGTAACCACATGGCCCGAGGTCGCGCACGTCCCCTCCGTGGATGGTCCAAGGGATGGCACCCCCATGGTGCCCTCCTGCTGGACAGTGGCCACACAGTCGCACCCACGGTCCTCGGTCCCTGTGCATACAACCGAAGAATAGCCTAGGGCTGCGGCGATGACGTCGTCAAGGCGATCGTCGCATTCGATGATGACGGCCGCCCGCTCGATACACTCGGAGGCTAGGGTGAATTGCTCCTCTCCCATCGTGGTCGTGTGGTCCGAATACGAACCATCGGCGTGTGCGGCCCACGTTCCCGTGACGTGGAGTTCCCCGCCTGTGATCGGCGCCGTCGCACACCCAATACCAACCGGCAACAGATCCACCTCACCGGCCACCTTCAGACACGACGAGGTGACGTTCCAGATCCCCACCAGGTCGCCACCGCACTGGTCTGAATCGGTGCAGGACGCTTCGCCGCCACCGGTCCCGTTCTGTGTGCCACCGCTGCTCGTCGAGCCACCCGCACCCGACATGCCCCCGGACCCCGCGGCGCCGCTCTCCCTATCGTGACATGACCCGCGTTCACTGGTGCAATCAATGCCAACGACGTCGCCTGTCTGGTCGTAGTCAAGCGAGCAGCGGTACGTCTCCCCGTTGGCGTACGTGACTTGGTACGTGCCTGGGTTTCCGTACGCGTCGAAATGGTCTCTCTCGGTGGTCGCCGACCCCGATCCGCAGCTCAGACTCGATGAGTAGGAACCTGTTGAGGTAACCGAGCATGACAGCTCGCAGTCGCCATCGCCTCGGTCCTCACTGCAGCCGCTGGTCATCAGCAATGCCAGAGCCGGCGCAACAATCACACTCGGAGAAGCCCCGCAACGTCGCCCGAACATGACGTGACACTACGCTGAGCCGTTCCGCGCGTCAACGACCGGGGATGTCTTTGGGAATGGTTCGTTCGCTCGGATTCCGTCTCGACTGCAGCTGGCTGGTGCGACGTAATTACGCCGCACCGACAAGACGCGGCGGCGGGGCCAGCATTGCCGTCCCCTTTGAGTTCGGGGACAACCCACCGAGCTAGGCGACGAGTTTTGCGAGGCGCTCCAGATCCTTGGCGAAACGCCGTTTGAAGAGGCTTGCCATGGGCTTGGCGAAGAGCTTCCAGACCCCGGTGGGGGCCATCTCCACCCGCACCGTGACGCGGCTACCGTTCGTCCCCCAGGGCTCGACACGGCGCTCCC
The DNA here is from genome assembly GCA_964648165.1 of uncultured Polyangiaceae bacterium. GTDB lineage: Bacteria > Myxococcota_A > Polyangia > Polyangiales > Polyangiaceae > FEN-1139. The sequence goes on from CAZYKT010000013.1 coordinate 2,048, forward strand.
CACAGAGGGGCACGTCGCTCTCGATGCTGCGGAAGCGGAGACAGACGCCGGGCTTTACCTCTTCGATCCGGGCCACGACCCGTTTCACGGAGCCGAGAAATCTCAGGCGCTCGTAGGTCAGGGCCCCCGGCGATGCCAGCCCTAGCGGCTCTTGCCGCATCTCGACACCCGCCCGCCACTCGTGGTCACGACCATAATCCGCCAGCACGGACCAAACGTGCTCTGGGGAAGCCCCAGTATTCATGCTTACTTGGAAAGAAACCGGTGACATCGCGCACGCCCCTTCACGTCGAGTACCTATGCCTGCAATCACATGGGTCCCGGTCCGTTGAGGTCAAGTCATCAGGATCCTGGGGATCTGGGCACCGGGTTGTTTTTTCTCCCCACCCCCGCCAAATCTTCTTCTCGCGGGGGTGGAGCTGTTCTCCTGCCTGGGGGTGCGAGCTCACGGTACGCTCCACGTGACTCGCGACTGACCGTCGACGCGATCCCGCCGACCGACCAAGACCCATAGAACAGCATCATGAATCCAAGCTCAGTCCTCGTTCGAAGTGTTTGTCTCTTCTCTGCTTTCCTGATGGCCGTGGCCTGCCAAGGAGGCGACGAAGATGGTACCGGCGTTGGTGACGTGACCGGTGGGGCCGGTTTCGCCTCGGCTGGCGACACGTCGACTGGAGGCGCTACCGGCGGACGCGTTGCGTCAGGTGGGTCACTGGGGTCGGGTGGCGCCTCCACCGCGGGACAGGCGACCAGCGGAGGCAACTCCCCCGGTACCGGGGGCGCGGCGCTCACGGGCGGGGTCCCTAACGCGGGGGGACAGCCCACGTCGGGTGGAACGGCCGCCGGCGGTGTCGCGCCAGGGGGTGCCTCGAGCGGTGGCAGTGCGACCGGTGGACTTGCCACCGGTGGCGCCGACGCGATGGGTGGCATACTGGCGGGTGGGACCGCCAACGGTGGAGCGCCCGTTGCTGGGACCGCCAACGGGGGGGAGGCCGCGGGCGGAGGGGCCAACGGTGGAGCGCCCATTGCTGGTGCCGCCAACGGTGGAGCACCCATTGCTGGTGCTGCCAACGGCGGGGACGCCGCGGGGGGAGAGGCGAACGGGGGAGCTGCGGGCGCCGAGCTCGGGGGGAGCGGCGGTTGCAGCGGGGCCGGTTGCGAGACACCGACGGTCATCGCCTATCCCGACGTGCCAGGCGCGGAGCGAAGCTCGCTGTACACGGTCACCGTGGACGGAACGCCGCTCTTCGTCGAGAAGCTGAGCAAATACGCCCCGGAGATGCAGGTTCACTACGCACACTGCTCGCTGTCGAGCCCCGCAACCGTCGAGGTCACCGTCAACGAGAGTTTCAACTCCTTCAAGCTGAGCCCCACCAGCCGGGGCCTTGACGCCACCAAGAACGGATCGACGATCGCCTTCCAAACCGGCCCCAACTACCTGATCCTGCAGGTCGACTCCAAGGAGCTGCTGTTCCTCCTCTTCGACCCCCCCGAAGAGAATCCGCCCCAGCTCGGTGACGCCAACGTCAAGAACATCGCCGATTACGACGTGGACAACACCGGCGCCACCCTGGAAACAACCAAGATCCAACAAGCCATCGATGCGGCCTCGGGCGCTGCGCAGAACATCCTGTACTTCCCCCCGGGTCGTTACCAGATTGGCGAGTTGTGGCTCAAGAGCGAGATGACGCTGTACCTCGCCGGGGGGGCCCTGTTGTACGGCTCCAACCGTACCGGGGACTTCAACACCGGTAACGGCGGGATCAACATCGAGGGCTGTTCGCACGGCGTCATCCGCATGTTCCAGATCCACGACGCGAAGATTCTGGGGCGCGGCATCATCGACGGCAATGGCAAGTCGATTCGGGCCCAGAATGACACCAAGATCAATCTGCTGAAGATCGAGCAAAGCTCCAATCTGGAAATCGACGGAATTCTGGTGAGAGACTCCAGTTTCTGGAACACGCTCATCTATCGGAGCGACGCCGTTACCATCCGCAACTACAAGATGATCAACTGCCGACCCAACGCGGACTGGAACAATACGGATGGCGTCGATTTCGACGAGTCCACGGATGGCGTACTCAGCAATGCCTTCCTCTACACCGGTGACGACAGTATGGCCACCAAGAACGAGGAGCCATCCGGGACCGTGAACACCAGCAACATCCTGCACGAGCATGTGGTGGCCTACAGCAATTCGGTTGGCTGCAAGGTTGGAACCAAGACCATGGGCCAGAGCATGGATGACGTCGTGTTCAGGGACATCGATGTGGTGAACGCCGGACGCGCCCTGACCATCGAGGGCTACGACACGGCAACGGTACGCAACACGACGTTCGAGGACGTCCGGGTCGAGCAGTCCGGCGTGTTCATCAAGCTCGCGCTGGACGAGCCTCCCGACTGGCGGGACGCGGCCAATCAGAGCACCTACATCGATACCTACTTTACCAACGTGAGCTCGGATTCGAACCGGACCATTCAGCTCCACGGCAGATCGGGGACCTCTGGCACCATCGACGGCGTACATTTCAGTAACGTCACGATTCAGGGCAATGCCATCACCAGCCAGACCGACCCGGACGCGAGTTGGAACATCGCCAATGGCGTGACCGACATCACCTTCGAATGAACCACCGAGCAGGCCGGCGTCGGGTTGCTACTGAGGAGCGGCCTCGAGTAAATGTGCCTCGGCTGCAAGGCTGAAGATCTGGCGGATGCTGTTGCGCCAACCGTCGGAGTTGATGGGTCGGTTTGACCCTCGGCCGGGGAAGCGATAGCTAGAAGCCTCGCCATGAGCGGGTTCGCGATGGAAGTCGAAGAGGGTGACTGGGGTGGGACGAGCACCCAAGACATCAAATACGTCTTGGGCCTCGCAGCTGACAGCTTCACGACCACCCTCGAGGAACGGCCCATCGAGCCGGTGTGCGTGTGTCCGAATCGAGCCCCCAGCGACCCACCCATCACGCTGTTGCGACGAAGCCCCTCGGGTCGTGTCATCATACGGTTGGGAGCGCGGGGTGGCCTATGGGGGCGTTTCGCCTTCCAGTTCAGCCATGAACTGTGTCACGTGATGGCGAATTTTCGCGAGCCCTTCACGCATCCCTCCCGGTGGCTGGAGGAGTCGATCTGCGAGTTGGCGTCACTGTTCGCGCTTCGACGGATATCCGAGGCTTGGGGCGCGATGCCCCACCCTTCCCCTTGGAAGGAATACGCCCCCAAGCTTTCCGATTACGTCGAAGAGCGTCGCGTCGAGGTGGCCCAGCGATTGGCGGGGGAGTCCTTCGCCGAATGGTCCAAGCGCGAGGCACCACTGTTCGCGGCCTGCTCGACGCGACGCTTCGAGAATGGCGTGGTCGCCTGTCAACTGCTACCCGTCTTCGAAAAGGACGAACGTTGCTGGCGTGCCGTCAGATACATGAACCTGTGGCCGCACTTCGAGACACAGTCCGCCGCGGAATACCTCAGCAGCTGGGCGATCCACGTGCCAACGGGTCTGGCCGGTGCAGTTGAATCGGTTCGGGATTGTCTGGCGCTGCGTTAGAGATCCCTCGCGCAGCGAATACCCACGGAGGTCTGGTTGATGTACTTGCTGGTGATGACGCGCGATGCCGAGCGCATGAGAGCCTCACTGGTGTTCCAGCCACCTCCTCGGAAGAAATGGCTGGCCGTGGCATCGTCGGTCAGATCGATGCAGTCGTTGCAGTTTGCGCCTCCGTCGGAGTACCAAGTCATCTCGTTCACACCCGAATCGCGCACCCACTCCCCGACATTCCCAGCCAGGTGGTAGTGACCCCAGAGGCCAACGTCGGCAACAAACGTATCGATGGTCATCACATCGGTGATGTCACAGTTGGGATCTCCATCGCTACTGCAACCGTGGTTGCCCAGGACGCTGTCCGGGGTGTCGGAACCCCAAGAATAGAGGCGATTCTCGCTCCCACCTGCGGCCGCGAACTCCCATTCGGCGTCGGTCGGGAGCCGGCCGCCGTCCCAGATGCAGAACGCGAATGCAACCGCCCAATCGAGGTTGAGGATCGGCAGGTGGTCGCTGATGTAGGAAATGGAATCGGGCAAATAGGTATTGAAGCCTCCGTCGGTGAGCGAGGTCAGCAGATCCGCCGCCGAGGGTAGAGAGAAGCCGGTGTTCCAACCCGAACCCGACACGTGGGGGTTGGCACCCTGATTGGACGAGGGGCGCCAGCCGTCGGTATAGGCCGCCATGAACTTGCGGAAGCGAGCCACGCTGACCTCGAACTTGTCCAGGTAGAAGGGGCTAATGACGACGGCGTGTTCCGGGAGCTCACCGGAATTCCCGTCCTCGTACGCGTCGCTGCCAGAAATGCTGCGCCCCATGAGGAAGGTGCCACCGGGCAGCAGGCTCGACTGGCAGGCCCAGTCGGTACTGTTGTCGCAGCTGGTCCCTTTGCACTGGATGTTGACGTGCCCGTCGCAGTCCTCATCGGTGTCACTCGAGTCGCACCGATCCGTGCTGGGGCCGACCGAGCCGGCGCAGTCTCCCCAGGAGCTCGAGCTCCGGTTGCTGGCCACCACGCATCGCCGCTCACCGGCTGTGCAGATCCCAACACCATCCAACCCGGGATGGGTCTGGCAAGGATCCGTTGAGCCCTGTGAACACTGGCACACCGCGTCGATGGTGTTGTCCGCTATGCCATCGCAGTCATTGTCCGCCGAGGAAGTGCAATCACGAGCCGACGGGAGGATCTCGTCCGCGCAGGCGCTCCAGATCTCGTTCACACAGGTGGAGGTACCCCTCTGGCAATTCCCGAGGTCCGGAGCCGTGCCACAAGGCTGCGTTTGACCGTTGACGCAGTTGCAGCCCTCGTTGGGGGTTCCGTTGCAGTTGGCGTCATCTCCCTGGGTGCAGCTGTCCTGGGCCACTGCCTCGACGCTGCACTCGCCCCAAACGCCACTGGCGTCGCAGGTCTGGAACCCCCCCGCACAGTTGCCCTGTAGTCCCGCTGCCGCACAGGAACGGGTCTCACCCTGAAGGCAGGCGCAGTTCTCGTTGACATTGCCATCACAGTCATCATCGTTGCCTTCGACACAGGTGTCGGCACTTTGCGGTTGCAGCGAGCAGGCGCCCCACGCACCGTTGGCTTGGCAGGACTGGGTTCCCTCGGCACACCGTCCCAGGAACCCATCCTCGGCGCAGGAACGGGTGTCACCCACGGTACAGCCGATTGAGGCTCCCGCCGTTCCCGCGTCGCCTCCTTCTTCTGGTTCGCCACCTTGCGCGGCGCCACCCTGCGCGGCGCCACCCAATGCGACGGGCAAGCCCGCTTCTCCACTTCCGGCCTCCGCTGCGCTGCCACCGTTGCCAGTCGCAGCCCCGCCGCCACCCGTCGAGCCGCCGCCACCCGTCGAGCCGCCACCACCCGTGGAACCCGCCTCACCGGCAGTTCCTGCTATTCCTGTCGAGCCTGCTTTTCCTGTGTCGCCACCCTGAGCCGTTGCCCCGGCGTCACCGCCGGAGCCTTCTCCGGCTTCGCCCGCCCAGGATGTTGGGCGGCCTGCGCCGCCCACTTCTGAGCTCCCGGAGCTCCCGCTGTTGCCCCCCTGCGAAGCGCCCTGTGTTACCGACGACGAGGTACAGGAAATGGTGAAGGCAGCGACGGTTGCCAGGCTGGCCCAGGATGCAAAACAAGACGCTCTCATCCCCGTCTGCTATCACAAACAACAGGAGCGGGCGCGCATCATTCTGATGCAGAGCTCCACGTCCGAGGCTTTTCTCGAACGTTGGAAATGACAGGCCCGAGCTGCCGCAATCCAATTCGCGGTTCTGTGTGCCAAATCTCCTAAATCCGGATGGTCAACTCATAGCCCTGCACGGTACTGGTTTCACCTTTGCAGCACTCCTGATGGAAGTGTCCCAGGGTGACCGGGCCACAGCGACCATTCGCGGCGCCATGTCCATTCATGGCCGTCGGGTCATCGAACGCAGGCTTCATCCTGGGGAGCGTCGACATAGGCCTGACCCAGGGCGGTGAGCTCTCCATCGGCGCCCAGCAGACTGACGTTGGCCATGAAGCCAGCCCGGCCCGAGAACCACGCGTATCGTTGGATCCTCGGTTCGTCCTGCAGATACGCGACCGCGTCCTTCAGGAACGCCACCTGCTGCGCCTCGCTCTGTGCATCGTCGCAGGCAAACTCGGTGAGCCACAGCGGCAGCTCGAAGCGCTGTTTGAACGTCTCAACATGGTTGATGAGCCACTCTGCGTGGTTGTTTCCAGAGGGATTGCAGCCCACGTAGAGGTGCAGGGCGATGGCGTCTACCCGGCAGCCCTCGCAGGCTGCGAAGAACTCGTCCAGGTAGTTGAAGGGATCGGTGTCCTGGCAGTCACCCCCGCAGAAATTCACGGCCGGGGACACCAGGAGCATCCCCCGCTCGTCCGCTATGGCCTCCAGCTCTGGCCAGAGGGCAGCGGCATCGGCAGCCGAGATATTTGCCTGCGAGCCGAAGTTGGGTTCGTTGAACCCCAGCAAGGCCGTCGCATCTTCGGGGATGTTCGCCAGCGCATCGGCTCGATCCGTGCCAGCCCCCCAGATCATGGGGACGTACTCGACGTCGTACGACCGATACACACCGGATCGCATGTCGCTGTCCGGTGTGACGTCCCAGTTGTACCACCAGCTCACTCCCTTGGAGAGTGCGGCCATGTCGGCTTCACAATGGTATCCGTAGGCGACCCCACGCTTGCATTCACTGCGCGGGCCCTCGTCATTCGAGCTCCCACCGGCGCCTCTGTCGTCGGGACTTCCTCCATCGCTCGTTGCGGCTGCCGCACCGGCGCGCCCCCCTTCCTCGCCGGTGTCACGGTTGGATTTCGAATCGTCGCTGCCGCAGGCCACCGCGAGCAGAAAGCCGAGGAGCGAAAACCACGTCGATGCGGGTTGCATGGCAAAAGGATGCCATGGGGAGTTGGGGATTACGAGACAGGCCGGGTTTCGGCTCGGCCAATGCCAACTCTGGCGCGCCTTAGTCTATCGGCTCACAGGTCACCGACGGATAGTCACCGACGTCGATGTGGACGTAATAGCCGCGGTGGCACTTGAGCCCAAAGTACTGGCGCAGACAGTCGTGTGCAACGTTGGGAGGAGCTCCGCACTGCCGGGGAATTGGATAGCACCCGAAGGTCAACCGGGCTCCGCGGGGTCCGGTGTGCGAAAAGGCGGGTCTGCGACGGGTTGCGGAGGCCGGAGTGATGCAAACATCCGTCGGTCCGCAGGGATCGTGATTGCAGTTCACGGTGTGGTTGGGCTTCATGATCCCCCGACCGTTCTTGTCCCGCGGAAAGTCGCCGGGCGTGCAGATCTCGGCCTTTTCACAATCCAAGGGGGGTGACTCGGGTTCCGGTTCCGGCGTGGCTTGCGAAGAGGAGGAGGAGGGAACCGACGGGGTGGCTGGGGCTGCCGAGGGAGGAGGCAATGGCTCGACGGATGGCGCCGCCGAAACCTCGGGTGGTGGTTCGGGCCTGCTCTGGCTGGACGGCGCCGGAGGTGACACCGGGGTTGTCTCGGTTGCCACGACCGGCGCCTTGCCACACCCGAGTGTGACGAGAACCACGACCCATGCGCCGCCGCGCCCGCGGATCATGGCCGTCGTGCTCAGCTGTCTAGCCCGGGTACCGGGAATTTGCGGCAGAGCTCAAGCGTCTGCTTGGCCATGGCTTCCAGGTTGGCTCCCGGCTTGAGGGCTTCGTCCATCCAACCGGCGATGAGCTTCATCTCGGCGGGACCGAAGCCGCGACTGGTGACCGCCGGGGTCCCCAGGCGGATCCCGCTGGGATCGGAGGGCTTACGGGTTTCACCCGGCACGGTGTTGTAATTCAGGACCAGGCCGGCGCGTTCCATGGCCTCCGCGGCGGGCTTGCCCGGGATCCCCTTGTTGGTCAGATCGATGAGCAACAGGTGGTTGTCGGTTCCGCCGCTGATGAGCTGGAATCCGCGAGCCGCCAGTTCCGAACCCAGGATCTGGGCGTTCTGTACCACCTGTTGGGCATAGGCCTTGAACGCGGGCCGCGCAGCTTCTCCCAGGGCGACAGCGATAGCCGCCGTGGTGTGATTGTGGGGGCCACCCTGCACTCCGGGGAACACGGCTTTGTCGATGGCCTTGGCGTGGACGGCCTTGCACAGGAGCATGGCACCGCGCGGACCACGCAATGTCTTGTGCGTCGTAGTCGACACGACGTCCGCGTACGGAATGGGACTCGGATGGACGCCCCCCGCGACCAGACCCGCGAAATGCGACATATCGACGAAGAGCAGGGCGCCCGCCTCGTCCGCGATGGCTCGGAAGCGTTGGAAGTCCAATTGGCGCGGATACGCCGAGTGCCCCGCGACCAGGATCTTGGGCTTGTGCTGCAGAGCCAAGCTGCGGATCTCGTCGTAGTCGAGCAACCCGGTCGTGGGCGACAGATTGTAGTGAACGGCGTTGAAGTATTTCCCGCTGATGCTGGCCTTGGAGCCATGGGTCAGGTGCCCACCGTGGCTCAGATTCAGGCCCAGGATGGTGTCGCCGGGCTTGATGAAGGCCAGGTAAACGGCCAGGTTCGCGGGTGAGCCGGAATAGGGCTGGACGTTGGCGTGCTCGGCCCCGAAGAGCTCCTTGGCGCGCTGGATGGCCACGCTCTCCAGGGCATCGCAGTTCACCTGGCCTTGATAGAAGCGCGCCTTGGGATAGCCCTCCGAGTACTTGTTGGCAAAGACGGTGCCCGTCGCCTCCAACACGGCCTTGGAGACGTAGTTCTCGCTGGCGATGAGGCGGATGGTGTCGCGCTGATACGTCTCTTCGGCACGCACCAGCTGTGCAATCTCGGGATCGGAAGCGAACAGAGCGGAAGTCGGGGCGGTCATGGAGGAGCTCCTTTTGGTGGTCGCCCAGACGCGCGGCTCTTACATCCGCATTCCCTCGGGGTGCTCCCCGTTAGCGTCAGTTTTGCGGACCAAGCGAAGTCTAGGCGAACGATTGGAAATCGCCACCTCCAGGCGCCTTGCCTCGAATATCGGCCACGGCCATCGGGTCAGCAGGTCGAGGTGCGGGGCCCTCACCAACGGCAGGCCGCCCGGCTCGCTGGCGCTGACGCACGCCGCCTCCTCACCCGTCCAGACGAAACCTGAGCGTTGCTGTCCACTGGTTGGTCCGGTCGCGATCCTCGAAGCTCAGACGCCAGATCTCGTCGTAGCGCTGTCGGGGAACCGGAACGGTGAACGCCGAGGCCGAGAGATAATCGTCCGGATCTGCCAGTTGGGCGGGCTCTGATTCGTCGATCAGAAGCTCCACGCGCACGGCCTGGGGAGCGAGGATCCCCTCGGGACTCCATCGCTCGAGCTCGGATGGATTGGGCACCGCATCGCTTGCCGTCCACAGGCGCAGCCGAGACGGATCCTCGAGCGCTCCATAAAGGCGTCTGAGCCCGTCCCCGGAGTCTTCTTCCAACGCCAGCGCCAGAACCACGAAGCGCTCGTCGGACTCCAGCCGCGCACTCATGTTGCCCACCGGCTCGTCGAGAGCAACGACACACGGAAGACGGTCGGTTACCCTGCAACGAATCACCAGGCGGATAGCGAGACTGGCACCCAGGGGCCTGGTTCGGTAGACGCCAACCAGTACTGCGATCTCCGGGGCACCCCGGAAGGCCCCATCCTCTGCCTGGATGACCTCCAGGGAGACCGGCGTCACCGTGGCGTGCTTGCGCGGTAGGCTGGATTGTTTCGACCGGTTCCGGCGCGTTGCCATGAGCCGTAAAGAATACTCCAGGTTGGACGTCGTTCGCCGGGCCAATCGTCGCTCGGGAGGGCAAATTCTCGGCCGTACCAGGCGCCAGCCCCCTATGATGCCTGCCACTCTTCACGAGGTTCGCCCATGTCCGTACGGTTGTCCCTGATAGCATCGTTTTGCTGCCTGCTGCCCACCGTCGCGTGGGCCGCCGAGACCCCCGTCCCCAACGGCGTCCTGGTCAAGACCCCGGCTGGGAACGTAAAGGCCCAGTTCTATGCGCCGAACACGGTGCGGATCGTCAAGTGGCTTTCCCGCGGCTCACCGGCAAAAAGAAGCCTCGTCGTGGTGGAGAAGGAGCTGCCCAGGCTCGAACTCGAGCGACGGGAATCGAGGTCGAGTGTGATGCTTGGCTCCCCCTCCTTGGCAGTGAGCATCTCGAAGACGGATGGTAGCGTCACCTTCCTCAGGCCGTCTGGCGAGGTCGTGCTTCGCGAGTCCGGAGCTGCGACGCTTTCACCCGTGACCTACAGCGGGGATAAGGGCTACAGCCTTCGGCAACGCTTCCTGCTCGACGCGAAGGAGGGCATCTTCGGGCTTGGACAGCATCAGGATGGCCACATGAATTACCGAGGTCGCGAGGTCGTCCTGGTGCAGACCAACACCGAGGCGGTCATCCCCTTTTTTGTATCGTCCCAGGGCTACGGTCTGTTGTGGGACAACACGTCGAAGACCGTGTTCACGGATGGTTCGGATGGGCTGGTGGTCACCTCGGACATCGGCGACAACGTCGATTACTACTTGGTCGATGGTCGGGGCATCGACGGGGCCATCGCCGGCTACCGTGACTTGACTGGCGCGGCACCGCTGTTTGGCAAATGGGCTTACGGCTACTGGCAGAGCAAGGAGCACTACCATACCCAGGATGAGATTTTGGCGGTGGCCAGGGAATACCGCAAGCGCCGGATCCCCATCGACAACATCATCCAGGATTGGAACTACTGGGGAGGGATCCGGGACTGGAGCGGCATGTACTTCACCAAGGATCGCTACCCGGATCCGGAGGGAATGGTCAGGGAATTGCACGAGCTCAACCTGCACCTGGCCATCTCCGTCTGGGGCGGATTGGGACCGGACACCGCGATCCACCAGGAGATGGACCAGCGGGGTTTTCTGTTCAAGCCCACGGGTTGGGCCGGGTTCAAGTTCTACGATGCGTTCAACCCCGAGGCGAACCAGATCTACTGGAGATACCTGAAAGAGGGCCTGTACTCCAAGGGCATCGACGGATGGTGGATCGACTCGACCGAGCCAGACATCATCAACGCGCTCACCAAGGAATCGTCCGAGTTCGAGATGAAGCGGGTGGAGAACAACTACCTCGGCTCCTGGGCGCGCACTCTGAACGCCTACTCACTCGCGATGACGGGGGCGCTTTATGGCCAGCTTCGCCGGGAGGACCATCAGAGGCGCGCTTTCATCCTGACCCGCTCGACGTTCGCGGGCCAGCAGCGCAACGCTGCCGTCACCTGGTCGGGTGACATCGGAGCCAGCTGGGAGATCTACAGAAAGCAGATCTCGGCAGGCATCAATCACTCCATGGCCGGCGTGCCCTACTGGACGTTCGACATCGGGGGCTTCGTGCTGGGTAGCTACGGGGGTGTCTTCGATCGCGGCATCAAGGAGCCCGCATACCAGGAGCTCTACACGCGCATGTTCCAGCTCGGCGCGTTCAGCCCCATCTTTCGAGCCCATGGCTCGGAGGGACCGCGGGAGGTCTGGACGTTTGGCAGGTTCTCCGGCGCCCTGCTGAAGGCCAACCAATGGCGCTACCGGCTCCTGCCCTACCTCTATTCTCAGGCCTTCGCGGTCACCGCCCACGGCCAGTCCATCATGCGTGGGCTGCCCATGGACTACCCGAAGGACGAAAGGACCTTTGGTATCGACGATCAGTTCCTGTTCGGTCCCTTCATGATGGTCTGCCCGGTGACCGCCTACATGGTTCATCGGCCCCCGGAGCCTACGGTGCTGGTACCGACGGCAAACCTGCGCACCCGGGATGGTAGACCCGGCGTATTCGTCACCTACTCCAAGGACGTCGAACACAAGACCATCTCACTGCAGCGCACCGAGCCAGAGATCAACCTGTGGTGGTATACGGGGCGCCCCGACTACGCCACGCCCAGCACCTTCTCCATCCGCTGGGAGGGGAAGCTGGTCCCGAACAAGACCGGTCCGCATCAGCTCCACGTCAAGAGCTTCGGCGCACGCCGCCTGTTCCTCGATGGAAAAGAGCTACCCTTCTTGTCCAACGACACACTGGAGCGCTACACCCACCCGCTGCAGCTTCAGGCCGGGCGGGCCTATGACCTGGTGATGGAGATCGAGAACCCCACACCGGGTGCGGTGAAGGCGCAACTCTTCTGGCGGACGCCGGAGCTCTACGCCAAGGAGAAACAAGTCGAGCTTCGACCCAAGACGCGCAGCGTGTATCTCCCGGTGGGCAGTTCCTGGATCGACTTCTGGACGGGCAGGACGCTGGCTGGTGGCAACACCATCACCGCCGCCGCTCCCATCGATCGCATCCCGCTGTTGGTCAAGACTGGAGCCATCCTTCCGTTGGGCCCCGATCTCCAGTACGCCGCCGAGAAGCCCGCGGACCCAATGGAGCTACGCGTCTACCCCGGAGCCAACGGCCAATTCACGCTCTACGAGGACGAGGGTGACGGCTACGCCTACGAGAAGGGCGCCTATGCAACCATCGCGTTCAACTGGAACGATGCGCGGCGCGAGCTCACCATCGGCGCCCGACAGGGTAGCTTCCCTGGGATGCTGAAGCAGCGCCGCTTCCATGTGGTGATCGTCACCCCGGGCCGCGGCGCGGGGATGGGACTTTCCGCCAAGCCGGATCGGGTGATTGTATATGATGGTCGGGAAACGGTCACTAAGCTGTGATGCGGCTCGCCCCCCGCGTTGGCTTGGGTCCGATGGATTCGGGGCAAACGCGGGGAGCGATAGGGAAGAGGCAGCGTTCTAGCCGCGGAAGGTCAGGCTGTTTACGCGGTCGATCAAGGAATTGTACTTGTCGAGCACCTGGGCCGGGTGTCCATCGACATTGGTGGGGTTCCCCGAGGACTCTTTGTTGAAGTCCTTGTTGTCGCGCTTGCGACGCATCAGCTCCTTGGCTGCTTTCAAATAGTCGTTCGAGGCGCTGGTGAACATGCTCAACAGGAGCACCTTGTCGGCCTGGTCCTTGTGAGCCGTGACGTACTGATCGAGCTCACTGATGTCCTTTTCGTACGCGGCCAGCTGAGCGGCGTAGGCGGTGGCATCGAGCTTCTCGAGCTCGTTCACTTCGGCGAGCTTGACGAGCTTCTTGGCGTCCTGCACCGAGAACTCCACCAGGTACTGCAGTTTGCGCTGTGGATCCTTCTGCAGGCGCGCCAGGCGACGTGTCTGGATCCCTTCGTTCAGCGCGACCACCTTCTTTTCGAAGGGCTCGTTGGTTTCCTTGAGCTTGGCGAAGGCGGCCATCAAGGGGGCGTGCATCTCCTTGCCCTTGGCCCAATTGTCGTCCGAGAAGTTCTTGCGATCGTAATACTCGTAGGCTTGCTTCACCAGGGGTGCCAGAGCTTCCAGCGCCGCACGGTACGGTCCCACCGTGGCCTCGATTTCGGGCAGCGGCGGAGGCAATCCCTTGGCCTTGTCCAGCGCCTGCAAGCAGGAGCTCGGATCGAACTGTCGGATCCACACGCCCTTTTCCTTGCCGGTTGGACCTGTCGTCGCGTCGATGCGCATCAGGTACGCTTCCTTCGAATCAACGGCGTCCCGGCTGGCCCGGTTCAGGCATTCGATATAGCCATTGATCTTCTCGGAAAGCTCGGAGTCCTTCTGCTCCTCGGGATCGACGCCTTCGGCGACCTGCGCCGCGGCACTGGACGCCGCTTCACCGGCTTTTTGGAGCTCGGCGAGCTTCTTGCATCCGACGGGCAGTAGCGCCAAGCCGGCCGCCATCAATAACGCGATCTTGTGGTTCATCAATCTTTCCTCCCGTGGTCGTCACGTTGAAACCGGTCGATGGTTTCGACAGAGGCTTATAACAGGCTCTTTGGTCCGGCGAAAGAGCCAGGACCCCGCTGTTTTGCTGGCTTTCTGGCTAGGCAGCGATTCCGCGGTGATCCGCCCCGCTGCGGGACCGGTCTGTGGGCACCGGTTCGGGATCCCGGTCCGGCGGCAGCCCAGCATTCCCCGGTGTACTCGAGGTGTTGGCCGTCTCGCTGGGTCCTTGGTGCCTGTGCGTCGCAGCTGACTGCTTGGTTGCGATCGTCGGGCGACGCGGCTCCCGTTGGTTCTCAACCCGTCTGCTGTCTCGCGCACGATCGTCGGGCGACGCGGTTCCCGTTGGTTCTCAACCGGTCTGCTGTCTCGCGCACGATCGGTGACGATGCCTTGGCACCAATGCGTCGACCAGAAAATCGAGAAGCCAGGTTGGTGCGGGTCATCGTGGCAGCCGGGGTTTCCTCGGCGCAACGTCAATCGATCCCGGGCTTTGCGTGAGCGCCACTGCGCGTCACAGCGCCGTCGGTCAATGGTCAATCGGTTGCTCGTGGTTTCTGACACGAGGACCCTTGCCGAGCGGAGCGTCTTCGATGCGCACGTTCGGGTTCAGGAGAGGCAGCTCCGGAACGCCTCCCCCTCGGCATGGAGGTTTCTAGAATACGGGGGATAAAATTCTCCCCTCGAATGGACGCAACGACCTCGAAAGACGCAAATGGAAACAACCGCGATGGGATCAATGCCGAAGCCAAGGGCGCGGGACGACGCTGGCAACGACCTGCCACCAGTCAGGCCCCTCCGGTTGTTGACGTTCAAGGGGAGGCATGGCAGGAAACGACGTCGTTCGAGCTCGCGCCCAAACGCTCCAGGCGGTCTTGGGGGCCTTCATCGCCGCCGTTCCTGAGTCTCGAACCTGGACCCTATGCTTTGCCCTGAGTCAGTTCCTCATGTTCTGGAAACTGCGAGAGAATCCGCGATGCTTGGGTTGGGCGGTCAACCACGGGGCGGGCGGCGCTCTGTACCGGTGAATACGGGCGTCGTCGCGTCGGACGGTCCATGTTAGAAGAACGTCACTCGTCTCTCAGACACCAGCTCCCGCTCGATGTCGAGCGCTCCCACGCAACCGGAGATGTCGCAATGAAGAAGAACCGCACCATCGTCCCCGTCATCCTTCTGTCCGTCCCGGTGTCGCTCGGCGTCGCTGCGGTTGCATGCGGGTCGTACGATCAGGGGGGTGGCAACACCGGTGGAGCGGGTGGAGTTGGGGCGGGTGGTGGTTGTGGCGTATTCAACGGACCCCCTCCGCCCACCACGTTACCTGGCAAGGTCCTCAACGACGCTGGGATCCCGGTGGTGTCCGCGCACAGCACGGTGCGGGTCATCGTCCCTGGCTACGCCGGGCCCCTGTATCAGGTCTGCAAGGGGACTTCGATGGGTGGCCCGGCCTCCTGCAAAGGGACTCCTTTGGATATCGGAACGTGTGGGGGCTACTACGCGGACACCGCCACACAGGATGCTTTCTGCACGGATGCCGCTTGTACCATTACCAAAGTCTATGATCAGTCCGGCAAGGGGAATGATCTCGAGCCGGCCCCCCCCGGCGGCAATAACCCCAGTCCCAGCAATCCGGTCAAGGCGAACGGTCTTCCGGTGACCATCAATGGCGTACCGGCCTATGGCATGCTGTTCAGGCCGGGGATGGGCTACCGCACTGGCTGCCTCACCTGTACGAAGACGGTTGCGGATGGAACGGCCAAGGGCGACGAGCCGCAGACCATCTACATGGTAACCAGTCAGCATGATCTGGAAAACGGCTGCTGCTTCGACTATGGCAACGCCGAAACGACCAGCAATAACGACCGCAGCGGCACGATGGAGACGGTGTATTTTGGGGGAGGCGTCGTGTGGGGCACGGGTAATGGTGAAGTACCGGGTCCGTGGGTGATGGCAGACCTCGAAGACGGCTTGTTCGCGGGCTGGGAGAATGGCCAGGACCAGGGAATCTCGACCAACACGACCCTCTTCCATGACTTCGTCACGGGCGTGATCATCGGGGACACGGCGGACAAGAACGGCGGCAAGGGTCGCTTCGCCATCTACGGCGGCGATGCGACAACCGGTACATTGAAGGAGATGTACGACGGGATCCGCCCCGAGAAGCCTGGATATAACCCCATGAAGAAACAGGGCTCGATCATCCTCGGAATTGGCGGGGACGCTTCGGGTTGGGGCGGGGGACATTTCTACGAGGGCATCATGGGCAACGGGGTTGCCCCGAGAGAGGTCGTGGATGCCCTCCAGGCTGCCATCGTGGCCGCGGGATACGGCAAGTAGCGAACCCAAAGGCAGGCTGAGGGCCGGCCCAGGTCCCCCAAGGGGCGAAGTTCATCGCCCCTTCTGCTTGCCCTGCAAGTTCTGCTACCCCTTCGTTCACTTTTGCTACTAGCGTGCGACGAGAGTCCGGTCAGATTCGAAGAAAGGGAAGCCATGCTACGAAGATTTTCGGCATTCTTCGTGTTGGGATGCTGGGTGGCGGCAGCTCCGGCCCAGGCGCAAGAGACCACCACCACTCCCAAGACTGACGACCAGAAGGCGGCTCCAGAGGGCGCCGAGGCCACCGCCGAGGAGCCCAAGGACAAGCCCAAGGCCGAAGAGCAGAAGCCCGCTGCCGAGGGCACTGAAGCCACCGCCGAGGAGCCCAAGGCCGAAGAGCAGAAGCCCGCCGCCGAGGGCACTGAAGCCACCGCTGAGGATTCCAACGAATCCCCCCAGGTTGAGGGCCAGGCGTCGGTGCAGGTTTCCACTGAAGCCACCGCTCCATCCGCCGCTGAACAGAAGCCCGCCGGCAAACCCGGGGGATGGGAGATGGAGGTCCATGGCTATTTCCGGGCCCCCATGGCCATGGGCATCAGCTCCCGCCCGAATCCCGAGACCTGGGATGCAGCCGCGCAGAGGTTCACTGGCAAAGATCAGCTACAAATATCCTACGGACCGACTCGCACCCTCGATTCGGATTATTACAGCTTCGCCCACACCCGGTTGCAGGAGCAGGACTGGGCGGAGATGAGCTTCCACGTCAAGAAGAAGCACGCCGAGGCCGTGGTGGGGTGGATGGGCTATTGGTACCAGGGGGCGGGCTTCCGCAATTCGGATGCAGCCTGGCTGCCTGGCAAGGCCTATCTGACGCTTGACACCGACCTAGAGGTCGGAGGCCTCAAGCCGAACATCGCGTGGACGGTGGGCGCCTGGTGGCCGCGTTTTGGCTATTTCGAGAAGTACGACACGTATACGCTCGGGCAGTTCCGCCAACTGGGCGAACAGATCAAGTTGACCGTCCCCTTCAATCAAGATGTGAAGGTGGCCCTGGTGCATGGTTTTGGCACCAACCGGGATGGCCAGTTCAACAACAGCGCCCCCGCCCCCTTCCAGAGCACGGTGGGTCTGGATCTGATCCACTACGTAAACCTCAGCGCCAACTACAAGAAGTACGTCGACGTTGGTCTTCACTACAACACGGAGTGGACCCGCGATCCGTTCCTGATCATGAGCGGAGCGGAGGGCAAGAGCTATGCAGATGCCCGGCGCGCCGGTTTGAGCGTGGTCGGCGCCGAGGCGAATCTCTGGGCACCTTACGCCGGTCGCTTGTGGTTCTCACCGTCGTACCTGACGGTTCGCAATGGCTGGGCGCTCGATCAGGCCGGCACCGAGGTCATGCATTCGATTGGCGGCATGGGCATCGCCAACAACTACATGGCCTACACCGGCTCCGTGTCCGACAGCACGGGCAGCGGTTCGATGATCAACCTCGGTTTCCTCTATGAGAACACGCTCTCCAGCATCCAGGGCAAGGAAAAGGGCACTGTTTTGCCTGAGGTAACGCTGAACCTCTTCGGGCTGTTCACGGAGGCCCGTCGTGATCTGCCGGATGGGTCCACCATCGGGCAGGATGGTGTCAAACAGCTAAAGTACGGGGCGGACGTAACACTCCAGGCCCTGAGCTGGCTCGGTGTCATGGCCCGGTATGACTCGGTGAATTACGACATGGACAATTCGGGATACGTCTTCTCCGCCATCACGCCCCGGGTGATATTCTCTTCCCACTTCCTCTCCAGTGAGAGGATCTACATTCAGTACACTCGGTATCGCTACGGCGACAAGATGACGCTGGCTGGAACCTGGCCCTGGGGCGGCTACATGATACCGGGTAGTAGGTACTACCAGGACTCCAGCAGGTACAAGACGCCTGACCTGGACGTCATCAGGGTCCAAGCCGAGGTTACGTTCTGAGCCCCATTGGCGCTTGTTCGTTCGATTGAATGATGGTGTGACCACGAATGCTGCTGGCCCTCGGGGCCGACTAGGAGAGAATCGATGAGACCTGTCCTCCGCCTTCGAGCCGTCTCGACCATGCTCGCCGCCCTGTCGTTGACCCAGTGTTGTGGACAGCAGGCAGCCCCACCTCCCGCGGCACCTGGGCCAGCGCCAATCACGCCGGAACCCATCTCGGCGCCGGCCTCCACGGCGGCCCCAGGAGCCAGCGCCACACAGGCTCCCAAGCCCCCCGCGGTCACCAAGGGTGCGTTCGGCACGGTCGAGGGCAAGGAGGTCAGCCTCTACACCCTGACCAACGCCAAGGGCCTGGTCATGAAGGTGACCAACTACGGCGCGATCGTGACGGAGCTTCGTGTCCCCGATCGCAACGGCAAGCTCGATGACATCGTCGCGGGCTATGAGAACCTCGAAAGCTACGTGAAGGAGACGCCCTATTTCGGCGCCACCATCGGCCGCTGCGCCAACCGCATCGCGAATGCGCGGTTCCAGCTGGAGGGCAAGACGTACCAGCTGACCGCCAACGATCCTCCCTACGCTCTGCATGGTGGCAAGAAGGGTTGGGACAAGGTCGTCTGGGATGTCGTCTCAGCACAAGAAACACCTCAGGGTCCCGCCATCAAGCTCACCTATCTGTCCAAGGACGGTGAAGAGGGATACCCCGGCAATGTCACCGCGACGGTGACCTACACGCTCACCAATTCCAATGAGTTCGCGGTGAACATGGAGGCCACGACGGACAAGGCCACCATCGTGAACATGGCGCACCATAGCTATTGGAATCTCGGGGGACACGCCTCCGGCTCCATTGCCGACCATGAGCTCACGCTCTTCTCGGATGAGTACACACCGGGTGCCCCGGTCGTAGCCAACGGCGTCGTCAAGCCCGTGAAGGGGACGCCCTTCGACTTTCGGTCGCCGAAGGTCATTGGCAAGGACATGATGTCCGTGGTCATCAAGGGCAACCCGCCGGGTTACGATCACAACTGGGTGGTCAGGGGCGATCCCCACACCCTTCGTGCCGCGGCGCGGTTCAAGGATCCCAAGTCCGGTCGCGTCATGACCGTTGAAGGCGACCAGCCGGGTATCATGTTCTACACGGGGCTCTTCTTGGACGGCAAGCTCACGGGCAAGGGCCACGCCTACCAGCGTTACGAGGCCTTCTGCGTGGAGACGCAGAAGTTCCCGAACTCAATCAACGTTCCGGCTTGGCGGAACGAGGTTGTCCTCAAGCCGGGTCAGACGTACAAGCACACGATGATTCATCGGTTCTCGACCGAGTAGCGGCCCGCAATCCTCACCGCCTCGGAGCTGCGCCGGTCGAGTTGCGCACCACCAGCTCCGGGGCAACCACGACCCGGGTCGGCGCGGTTTCGCTCTCGATCCGGGCCAGCAGGATGTGCAGACAGCGCCGGCCCAACTCCGCGAAGTCCTGACGAACCGTGGTGAGCGGGGGCGTGAAGTACGCTGCCTCCGGGATGTCGTCGAAGCCAACCACGCTCAGATCGCGAGGAACCTCGCGCCCTGCCTCGTGCAGCCGGCGCAGGAGCCCGAGCGCCATCTGGTCGTTCGCCACCAGCACGGCCGTCAACTCCGGGATTTGCAGCAACCCCTGGCCGATCTCGTAACCAGAGCGCGGGGTCCAGTCACCCCGGAGCAGCGGTGGGATGGGGGCACCAGCGGATTTGAGGACCGATCTCCATCCCTCGATACGTTCCTCCGCCTCCTTCCAATCACTGGGTCCGGCGAGGTGCCAGACGGTCTTGTGGCCCAGGTTCAGCAGGTGCCGCGTCGCAGCTGCGGCACCCGCCCTCTGGTCGACGGTCGCCACCGGAATCGACGAGTTCGGGCCGGCCTCCACGGCCACCACTGCAAAGTCCGGCCTGACGTGGCGCAGGGCATCCACCCCCGCCCGAAGTGGCGCGATCACGGCCACACCATCGACGCCCTGGCCACGCAGCTGCTGAATGGCCGCCAGGACAGTACCGCGGTTGAGCGACCGGAGGCTGGAGACACTCACGGCGTATCCGGCATCATGCGCCGCCAACTCGATGCCCAGGAGCGTGGAGGCGGGCCCATACAGCGTGGTGTCGAAGCTGACCACCCCGAGCGTCTTGGAACGTCCCGTCGCCAAGGCCTGCGCCATTGAATTGGGGCGGTAATCAAGCTGCCGGATGGCAGCCAACACACGCTCACGCGTATCCCCTCGGACATGCGGGCTATCGTGGAGAACCCGCGAGACCGTCTGGTGGGACACTCCGGCCAGCCGCGCCACGTCCGCCATCACCGCGGAACGGTGCTTCTCCGGTCGGGAGCGCGAGACCGGAGTGATCTTCGCTCCCGCAGCTGTGCCTCGAATGTCGTCGTTCATGACACGCTCCTCTGCCAGAGGACGGCCAGGTCGCTGGAACTCGGACTCGTCCATACTACCAGCCTTGACACACCTCATGTGAGCGTTAACATTGTTCTTGCCCTGGGATGCTTATTGTAAGGCCCAGGCTCGCCGGCCGAGAGGCGCATGAGCGTAGCATCTTGTGCAGGATTACGACGAAACTATTCATGCATTCTGGGACGGCGCGAGGCCCGGGTTGGCAGTATCGAATGGCCACCTCGCTGGCAGCGGGGTGGTCAAGAGACGGCTGAGGCCTAGCGCTCCAGCCGGGCACCTGAAGAACCGATAGGAGGCTGCGCCGCCTCCTTGCATACGCACGGCCCCAGCCGCGGGCCGTGCGAGAATTGGATGACGAACGTGGCCGAGCACAACACGCAGGAGCTCTGGTTCCTCACTGGCAGCCAGCATCTGTATGGTGACGAGACGCTCAAGCAGGTAGCGCGCGACTCGCAGCAGATTGCCGAGGCTCTGGATCGCTCCGGGAGACTCCCAGTCAAGGTGGTCCATAAGCCGATTCTGACCGGGCCGGATGCCATCTTGGACGTGTGCCTGGCGGCGAACAGTGCTCGGGAGTGCGTGGGTGTCATCGCCTGGATGCACACCTTTTCGCCCGCCAAGATGTGGATCGCAGGCTTGACGCGCCTGCAGAAGCCGCTGGCTCACCTTCACACGCAGCACAACCGTGAGCTGCCCTGGGGTGAGATTGACATGGATTTCATGAATCTGAACCAGTCGGCCCACGGCGATCGAGAGTTTGGGTTCATCGGCGCGCGGCTGCGGTTGAACAACAAGGTCGTGGTTGGCCACTGGCAGGATGCGGACGTGCTCGATGAGCTGGCGGGTTGGGCGCGCGCCGCCCTGGCGCTGGCCGAGTCGCGCCGGCTCAAGATCGCGCGGTTCGGCGGCATGAACATGCGCGAGGTGGCGGTCACCGGTGGCGACCGGGTCGAAGCGCAGATCCAACTGGGCTGGTCGATCAATGGCTATGCGGTCGGTGACTTGGTAGCCCAGGTTGCTGAGGTTTCTGACGCCGCAGTGGACAGCCTGGTGAAGGAATACGAATCGAGTTACGTGCTGGCCGCTTCGCTCCGAAAGGGGGGCGAGCAGCACCAGAGCGTGCGCGATGCCGCCCGCCAGGAGATCGCCATGCGCGATTTCTTGAAGGCGGGTGGCTTCGGCGCCTTCACGACCACGTTCGAGGATCTCCACGGGCTCAAGCAGCTTCCCGGACTGGCATGCCAACGACTCATGGCGGATGGCTACGGTTTCGGCGCGGAGGGCGACTGGAAAACCGCCGCCCTGGTCCGCTTGGGCAAGGTGATGACGGCGGGGCGTCCCGGCGGTGTGTCGTTCATGGAGGACTACACGTATCACCTGGTCAAGGGCCAGGAGCGGGTGCTCGGCGCGCACATGCTGGAGGTTTGCCCCTCCATCGCCGAGAAAAAGGCTTCGCTGGAGGTCCACCCGCTGGGCATCGGCGGCAAGGCCGATCCGGCACGGTTGGTCTTCGACGCCCGACCAGGACCGGCGGTCAATGTGACGCTGGTGGACATGGGGGGACGAATGAGGCTGATCGTCGCAGAACTCGACGTCACCAAGCCCGAACACCCCATGCCCAAGCTGCCCACCGCGCGGGCCGTCTGGATCCCGCGACCGGATTTCAAGCGCGGGTGCCAGGCCTGGATCGAAACGGGTGGGGCCCATCACGCTGCCTTCTGCCAGGCGGTCACCGCCGAGGAATGGGAGGACTTCGGCACCATGGTCGGGCTGGAGGTCATCCGGCTCGACGCCAATCTCGATCTGCGTGCGCTCCGCGACCAACTGCGCTGGAACGACGTCGCGTTCCGACTGGGCACCAGACCATGACGTCCCCCTATCGGGAGCTGAAGGAACGGGCCTGGGCTGCCAATCAACAGATCCCGCGGCGCGGTCTGGCCATCTACACGTTTGGAAACGTCTCCGCATGGGACGCCGGCCGCGGGGTCATGGCGATCAAGCCCAGTGGAGTCGACTACGAGCGGCTCAGCGTCGACGACCTGGTCGTGGTCGATCTGGCGGGCCAGGTCGTGGAGGGGCGGCTTCGACCTTCCTCCGATACGCCAACCCACCTGGTCCTATACCGAAACTGGAAGGGACTGGGCGGCGTCGTCCACACCCATTCCACCTTCGCAACCGGGTGGGCCCAGGCGCGCCTCCCCATGCCCATCTACGGCACGACCCATGCCGATCACCTGGCCGAGGACGTCCCCTGCACGGCGATCATGTCGGATGAGGCGGTGGAGCGTGATTACGAGGTCGAAACCGGAAACCAGATCCTGCAGTGCTTCAGGAACCGCGATCCCCTAAAATCCCCCATGGTACTGGTGGCCGGCCATGGTCCCTTCACCTGGGGTGAGTCGCCGGAGAAGGCCGTGTACAATGCGGTCGTGCTAGAGGAGTTAGCGAAAATGGCGTTCATCACCAAGACTCTGGATCCGAGCGCAGCGCGGCTCCCGGAGCGGGTCATCCAGAAGCATTTCGAGCGCAAGCACGGCCAATGCGCGTACTACGGGCAGAAGTGAAGACCAGGGTGGGAACACCCAGTGCGGGCGCGGCCGGGGCCCTGCGGAGGAGGGAGCGGTGAACCAGATTCAGGGCAATGCGGCGGATCTCATCCGGGCGGGTAGTGCCATCCTCGGTATCGAGCTGGGTTCTACCCGTATCAAGGCTTCCCTCATAGCGCCGGACGCCACGCCGCTCGCATCGGGCTCGCACGGCTGGGAGAACCAGCTAAAAGATGGGGTTTGGACGTACGACATGCAGGACGTCTGGCAGGGTCTTGCCGCGTGCTACGCCTCCTTGGTCGAGGATGTGCGCTCCCGCTATTCCGTCGAGTTGAAGACGGTGGCGGCCCTCGGCTTCAGCGGGATGATGCACGGCTATGTTGCTCTGGATCGCGAGGGCAACCTCCTGGTGCCGTTCCGCACGTGGCGGAACAACATCACCAGCAAGGCCTGTGCCGAGCTGAGCCCACTGCTCGACTTTGCCGTGCCGCAGCGTTGGAGTATCGCTCATCTTTACCAGTCGATTCTAGAGTCGCAGCCCCACCTCCCGCGGCTAGCCCACCTGACCACGCTGGCCGGCTATGTTCATTGGAAGCTCACCGGCGAACACAAGATGGGCGTGGGAGAAGCGTCGGGCATGTTCCCGGTCGACCCGGAAACGGGTGATTGGGACACGGCGCGGATGGCCAAGTTCGACGAGCTCATCGCGCCGCGCAAATTGGGGTGGAAGCTGTGGGACGTCCTCCCCACGGTCTTGCCCGCCGGTCGTCCCGCGGGACAGCTCACCGCCGAGGGAGCGAAGCTGCTCGACCCAACTGGGAAGCTCCCAGCCGGGATTCCACTCTGCCCCCCCGAAGGTGACGCCGGAACGGGGATGGTCGCCACCAACGCAGTGCGGCCGCGATCCGGGAACGTCTCGGCAGGGACCTCGGTGTTCGCGATGATCGTTCTGGAGAAGAGTCTGTCCCGGGTCCACGAGGGGATCGACATCGTTCTCACGCCCGATGGCAAGCCCGTCGCCATGGCTCACTCCAACAACGGTTCCTCCGATCTGGACGCCTGGATGAGCCTCTTTCGCCAGGTGGCCACGGCGCTGGGTTCCGATATCGAGCTCGACGAGCTCTACGGCAAGCTGCTGCCGCTCGCGGCAGCAGGGGATCCGGACGCCGGGGGGCTGCTCTGCATCAACTACGTCTCCGGTGAGCACATGACGGGCTTCACCGAGGGCCGGCCGCTGTTTGCTCGCAATCAGAACAGCCGGTTCACGCTCGAGAATTTCGTGCGGGCCATGTACTATTCGTCGTTGTGTGCTCTTCGGACCGGCATGAACATCCTCACTGAGCGTGAGGGGGTCATCATCGAGGAGATCCGGGGCCACGGTGGCTTCTTCAAGGGTGGTGACACCGGCCAGCGCATGATGGCCGCGGCACTGAACGTGCCGGTCAGCATCCCGGCAACCGCCGGTGAGGGTGGCGCTTGGGGTATGGCCGTGCTCGCCGCCTACATGCTCAGCGGCGACGCGGAGCATTCATTGCCCGAATACCTCGACGCGCGGATCGCCAAGAGCATCGGCAAGCCCGTCAATCCGGACCCGCGAGACGTGAAAGGCTTCGCCGAGTTCTTCGCCCGCCACCGGCGAGGGCTCGCCATCGAGCACGAGGCGATCAAGGCACTACACTAAAGGGAATCGGGTCTTCCCCGCAGGCCCATCGGCCCGCGTCGGTGGTACCGCGGATTCTTACAGTTTGATGGTTGTTCGGAACGGCGCGCTCTGTTGCGTGCCTTGTCACAGTGAGTCAAAATGGACGGGTTGTGAACGCTAACGTGCTCATGCCCGTCCCGTCCAGGAGAAGCCCATGAAACATCGACGCCACCTCGCCGTTGTCAGCCTACCCATCTTGCTGGTCTCCGCTCTGTCGTTCATGAGCTGCAGCGACTACGATTCTGATGACGAAGCGAAGGGCGGCAGTGGCGGGGTCGCACCAGCTGGCGGCGGTGGTGGGGTTGACCCAATTGGCGCTGGCGGCGCAACGGGCACGGGTGGTGCTGGTACAGCTGGTGGGCCCTGCGGTGGGGATCTGGTCGGCACCTGGAACGTCGCCTCGAGCAACCTGGTGGTGAGCGGTACCGTGAACATGAAGGCGGCGGGCTTGGCCTGCGACATCGCGACCATCACCACGGCGTCTGTCGCGGTCACCGGGACGTTCACGGCCAACGCGGACAACACGTTCACCGACGGCACGATCGCGACGGGCCAGACCATCATGGAAATGCCAAGCGAGTGCCTGTTTCTGTCGGGCACCACGATCCGCTGCGATAGAGCCGGCCGGGGCATGGGAGCCCTGGGCTACGAATCGCTAAATTGCGTGGATAACCCTGCCACCGCTGGCTGCACCTGCACGGGCGTCATCAATCAGACGGGTGGGCTTGGCGTGGTAACCAAGACCGATTCCGAGACCGGTACCTACACGGTTGCGGGTAGTACGTTGACGATCAACGAGCTCGCGTATCCCTACTGTGTGTCCGGAAGCACGCTGTACATCACGCCAGCCACCTTGAACACGGGCACGGTGACCGGGGATATCGTCTTTCAGAAGTAGTTGTCTCCCCTCGGGAAGCAGGAACCAGGGCGACAGTGCAGAGCACTGTCGCCTTGGCTGGTGATCACCGGTCGTCGCTGCGGCGGTGGCAACCGGGCACACAGACGACGTGCCCGGCGCAGCGGACCGCTTGCCCAGGGCCCAGGCGGCGCCTTAGCGACCTCACCAGCCGACCGCAATGAGCGGTGTGCGAGACGAAAGGGCCGCCTGGTCAGGCGGTGCCCGCTGAGACAAGCCGGCGCGTCCTGGTTGGCATTGGGGCACGCGACCTGTGAGAGCCGGGGAAGGCTCTCACAGGTTCGGGCAACTGGTGCCTATTGTCCGTAGCCAGCAGCCTGGATGTTCTCCATGACCGCCTGCTCGGCCTCGTCAGTGGGCCAGCCCTGTGTGATGGCGCCTTCGAAGAAGGTTCCCCAGGAGTTGTTGCTGTTGTCGCCACCAACCCCCAGGACGATCCCTCCCTCGTTGTTCATGCCCTTGGGTAGTCCGCCTCGGTAGGCCTCGGTGATGCTGGTGGCCGTCTGCACGTCGGCCATTCTCAGGGCCCAGTTTTGCGGATCGGTCTTGAGGAAGCCCAGGGCGAACGGCACCCTCAACGATGGGTTTGCCGGGTTCTGGGGGTGCTCGTCGTTGAGTGCTCCCCAACCGGGGTCGCCCTTGTTCGTACCGCCCGCCCAAACGCCCGCTTCGTAGTCCGCCATGAACCAGGGGCCCTCGCCTGCGCCCCAGCCCCAGAACGCTTCCCCAAAAAACAGTGTGTTCATGACACCGTACGACTTGGGATCGGGCGAGACGTTACCGAAGTCCCAGCAGCAGGCCGTTCCGTAATGGGTCCCGTCCGCCAGCATGTAGATCCCTTGTGCTTCTTGCTCGCGCGGCATCTGGTTGCCCCGGACACCAACCGGGGTCCGGTATCCCTGACGTTGGTCCATATAGAGCGAATAGACCTGATGCCCCCCCACCGTGAGCGGGCCCGCGTTGGCGATCGACTCGAAATCGTCGTCGTCCGCCCACTGTCCGCCATCCGTACGCCCGCCCTTCGCAACCGGGAGGTTGTTTTCGTTGCCCGTCTGGTCGTAAAGGAGCGAGACCGTGCAGGTGGTGCCGCCGCAAGCGGCGTCCTGCGCAGCCTTGTCGGCGAAGCCATCCGCGGTCATCGGGATGTCGTGGACCTCCCCACCCGAGCCCGTGTTCTGGGCCGAGCTCCCGCTCCTGACCTGGTACAGCGGCCCTGAGTACGTGCTCAGGATTCGCCGCACCATGCTGTACGCGGCCACGCACGGCGTGTCGGCTTCCGCATAGATGTCGCAAGGACCGGTCGATCCGGGCGGCGCGCCACCGAGGCCTGGGGTGCCAGCTTCCCCGCTGCCACCTTCGCCCGTGCCACCGGTTTCCGTGCCGCCGGTTTCCGTGCCGCCGGTTTCCGCTCCGCCAGCCCCCGTCCCGCCCGTGCCCGGACCGATCGGCGTACAGGTCCAGAGATTGACGCCTCCACACACACAGGTCCGATCGCTGAGCTGGCATTGTTCCACGTCGATTGCCAGGTTGCATGAATCCCCCGTGTGAACGCTGGGGCTGCAGGAGCCTGTTCCACCACCAGAACCACCGGAGCCGGGGCCTCCACCCTGGAGCTGCGCCCCGCCAGTGCCGATGCCACCGGTACCGATGCCACCGGTGCCAATTCCACCGGTGCCAATTCCACCGGTGCCAATGCCTCCAACGCCGAAGCCCCCCATACCGAGACCGCCGAGGCCAGAGCCACCAAAGCCGGCACCGCCGGTCCCAGCGCCACCCCTGCTGGCACCACCGACGCCGGCGCCACCCGTCCCAATTCCACCGGTACCGAGACCACCGGTCCCCATACCCCCAACGCCGAGCCCGGCCATTCCGCCACTCATGGTGCTGCCACCATTGGTGCTGCCGCCGGCCGTGTTGCCGCCAATGCCCGAATCGCCGCTTGGCGTGGTCGTTTCGCTAGAACAGGAAAGGAGCAAAAGGCCCAGACTGGTGAGACCACCGATGGCTTCGAAGGATAGGGTTCGCATGACATCTCCTGTGAAGAACTGCATCCCCCGCCAGCCCAGATTTTGGCAGGCCTCACGGGGCAACGGACGGTAATTGGCTTGGGTTGATTTTTGAGACTCTAACCTTGTTGTGCGGCAAGGGTTGGTGATTCGTGAGGTTCCGGCGTCAAATATCGGCGGTCCGGCCAACTCGGGCCCCGGTGAACGCTTGGCAGCCTTCACCGGCTCACCCTTGTTGAACCCTTTCGCCTACATCTCGTACCCGGCGGCCTGAATATTGGCCAAGACGGCAGCATCCGTCGCGTCATCCACGCGACTGGCGACGATGGCGCCCTCGAAGAAGGTTCCGTACGAGTGGTTGCTGTTGTCGCCACCGATCCCGAGGATGATCCCACCCGGCGCATTCAGTTGCTTGGGAGCACGGCCGTCATAGGTGGTGATCAGATCCCCCCCCGACTGCGCGTTGGCGACCCTGATGGCGTAGGCCATGTCGCTGCTCTTCAATACTCCGAAGGAAAAATCGTACGGCATGGACGGGCTGTTGGGGTTGTTGTCTGTCGAGGGACCCGAGCCCCCCGTCCAAACACCGCCTTCGAAGTCGCCCGCAAACCATGGGCCGTTGCCAGCTCCCGTGCCCCACCAACCGGTTCCAAACATGATGGCATTCATGACACCTTGGTTGCAGTTGTCTCGCGACGCATTGCCGAAGTCGAAGCAGCAGGCGTCGCCCCAGTGCTTTCCGTCGGCGACCATGTACACGGTCTGGTCAGCGTTGTTCGTCATGTTCGTCGCTTCGTTGTACCGATATCCCTCGCGGGGGTTGGTGTAGAGCGCGTAGACCTTATGGCCACCAACCATCAACGACCGTTTCTTGGCATCCGACTCGTAGTCAGGCAGATTTGCCGAACCATCATCGTAACAACCCGCAGGGGCAACCTTGAGGTCGTTGCCGTTCCCAGTCTGGTCGTACAGCATGGAAACGGTGCATGTCTCGTTGCCACAGAATGACTCCTGCGTTGCCGAATCGCCGTAGCCCTCGACGGCCATAATGTCCTGCGTCGTACCGCCGGTGCCGGTATTCTGGAGCCCTGCCCCTTTTCTGACCTGGTAGAGCGGCCCTGAGTACGTACTCAGAAGGACGCGGGTCATGCTGTATGCCGCGATACAGGGCTTGTTCGCGGCAGCGTAGATGTCGCAGGGGCCTTCGCCGAACACTGGCGTGCCACCCTCGCCGGTGCCGCCTTCGCCGGTGCCACCTTCGCCGGTGCCACCTTCGCCGGTGCCACCTTCGCCGATCCCACCGGTTCCCACACCACCGGTTCCCGCGCCACCAGTCTCGCCGGTCGGCGTGCAGGACCACTCGCTGTTGGCACCGCACGTGCAGTCACGGTCACTTCGGTGGCACACCTCCACGTCAACTGCCGGATCGCAGGGACTGCCCGTGTCGACTCCCGACGTGCAGGAACTCTGACCGCTCCCCCCGGAACCGCCGCTCGGGGGCGCTCCTCCCTGCACACTGACCCCACCGACCCCGACACCGCCGGTCGCCAGCCCACCAACGCCCGTGCCACCGGTTCCCGTACCGCCAACGCCGCTGCCACCGATCCCTGTGCCACCGGTGCCCGTACCGCCAATGCCGCTGCCACCGATCCCTGCGCCACCGGTCCCCATACCACCGGTGCCCGTACCTCCAACACCCATGCCACCGATCCCGAGGCCGCCGGCACCGCCAGTCATGGTGTTCCCACCGCTGGTGCTGCCGCCTACCGTGTTGCCGCCAATGCCCGAATCGCCGCCTGGCGTGGTCGTTTCGCTGGAACAGGAAAGAGCCACGGAGCCCAGAACCATGAGGCACGCGACTGGCTTGAGTGATGGGGTGAGCATGACTTCTCCTCGAGTGAAGCGGGTACCGGTGAGCCGGTTCCTCAATGATTGTGACAGAATGGTGGCAATGGAGGCGGTCGAGTTGGCTGCTGGGAAGAAAGATGTTCGATTTGTTGGGGCCTGTGATTCTTGGGGTTTGGTTGGTGCGAGCCGATCCTGGGCTGTGTCCGGCGTGCCTATTGCCCGTAGCCAGCGGCCTGGATGTTCTCCATGACCGCCTGCTCGGCTTCATCGGTGGGCCAGCCCTGTGTGATGGCGCCTTCGAAGAAGGTTCCCCAGGAGTTGTTGCTGTTGTCGCCACCAACCCCAAGGACAATCCCACCCTCGTTGTTCATGCCCTTGGGCAGTCTGCCTCGATAGGCCTCGGTGATGCTGGTGGCCGTCTGCACATCGGCCATTCTCAGGGCCCAGTCCTGCGGATCGGTCTTGAGGAAGCCCAGCGCGAAGGGCACCCCCAACGATGGATTGTTCATGTTGGGGTCGGACTTTTCGTTGAGTGCCCCCCAGCCGGGGTCGCCGCGAACCGAACCGCCCGCCCAAACGCCCGCTTCGTAGTCCGCCATGAACCAGGGACCGTTCCCGGCTCCTTCACCCCAGAACGCTGTCCCGAAGAACAGTGTGTTCATGACGCCGTACTTCTTGGGGTCCGGCGAGACGTTCCCGAAGTCCCAGCAGCACGCCGTTCCGTAATGGGTCCCGTCCGCCAGCATGTAGATCCCTTGAGGCTCTTCATGGAGCGGCATATTGTTGCCCGTCACGTTGAGCGGCGTTCGGTATCCCTGACGCTGGTCCATGTAGAGTGAATAGACTTGATGCCCCCCCACCGTGAGCGGGCCCGCGTCGGCGATCGACTCGAAATCGTCGTCGTCCGCCCACTGTCCGCCATCCGTACGCCCGCCCTTCCCTACGGGTAGGTTGTTTTCGTTGCCGGACTGGTCGTAAAGCAAAGAGACCGTGCAAGTGCTGCCGGAACAGGCGGCGTCATGGGCCGCCTTGTCGGCGAAGCCATCCGTGGTCATCGGGATATCGTGGACCTCACCACCCGAGCCCGTGTTCTGGGCCGAGCTCCCGCTCCTGACCTGGTACAGGGGCCCTGAGTACGTGCTCAGAATCCGTCGCACCATGCTGTACGCCGCCACGCACGGCGTGTCGGCCTCCGCATAGATGTCGCAGGGACCGGTCGAGCCCGGCGGCGCACCACCGACACCTGGGGTTCCAGCTTCCCCGCTGCCCCCTTCGCCGGTACCTCCGGCTTCGGCTCCGCCAGTGCCCGTACCACCGGTGCCGCTGCCGCCAGCCCCGCTGCCCCCGGTCCCACTGTTGGGAGTGCAGGTCCAGGTGGAGTCGGCGCCACACAGGCAGGTTCTGTCACTCCGCACGCAGGCCTCGGTGTCAGCCCTCGGGTTGCATTGGCTGCCCGTCTGAATCCCCGACACGCAGGTGGGCTCACCGATATCGCTCCCCCCAGTCCCACTGCCACCCGTGCCAGAACCGCCAGGCCCGGACCCACCAACGCCCGCTCCGCCAGTCCCCGTTCCCCCGTTCGCGGGGTTGCCCCCGGCCCCACTGCTGACACCAGCAGTCCCACCGCTCGGCGCACTGCCTCCGCTGGCAACCGCTCCGGCCATTCCACCAACTTGGCTGGAGACGTCCGGTGACGAGGCGTCATCGGAGCAGGAAAGGGTGACTAAGCCGAAAACGACAAGGCAATAGACTGGTTGCTTCGATCGGTTCAGCATGTTGCATCCTCGGGCAACCGTTGGTCCGTTGCGAGTTGCGGGTTAGAAGCCCCGGTCTGAGTCCCACCGACACCGACATCACCGGAGCTGCCGCCGCGGGCCTGCACGCCAACCGAACCCAAGAAGACCATCCGACCGATTGTCTTCAGCCTTGGACTGTGCATCACATCTCCTTGGGTGAACGGAGGTCTTTGGGGCGTGTCACTCACGGGGTGCTCACTGGGTCTGAGTTGGGATGGAATGTATGCTGGGCAGCGACCCTCGTGTCTGGCTTGGTGGTGCAACCAGTCGCGCCTCGGTCGGGCAATGTGACCGCTAACAAGTTGGCTTTCTTCATTGTTGCGTGTCCTTCTCGTCCACCAGCTCGATCTCTGTGAGCAACCGATCCGAGCAGCCTGCAGGCTCAAACACGGAGGCAGAATGGGGGCAGCCCTGCGTTTGATGATACCACGGGCGCGCTGAACGACCACACCCCGGGGTGCTGGCAGCAGGCCAGGCATTTTCCAATCCCGGCTCAGCAGTTTCGACTGGCAATACCATGGACATCATCAAAGTTTTCCATCCACGGGAGGTTTTAGGCTGGCAGCAACGTCGAGATGAGGGGAGCCAAAACTCCCCCTGTCGTTGCAATAGTCCATGCCTGCGGAGAGAACTTCTGGGGCTTGCGGCGGTCCACTGGCCGAGTCCCGGAGACGTGACGGGGGGTGTGGCAGGTTGCGTACACGGGTTCTCGCTCGTCCGAGCTCGCCGGTCGTGAGTGCATGCAAGCCGGGTTGCCGAGCGTTGGCAACGGGACGCGACGCTGCGGCCCGCGTGGAGTGAATTGGGCAGCTTTTGCAGTGTTTGATCCCCTGCCGCGTCGCGCCTTGGGACCGCGCTCTGCGGGCAGACCCAAGGTCATGCTCAGGGTCCGAGATCCGACCGTCTCTGCGCCTCTCAGGTCAGCGTCGATCACGTCATCGTCGGGACGCACCGCGCGTGCCGCGACAACGGCACACTCCTTGGTCCGTTTGCTGAATGCCAAGGGCCGTGCACCTTGTCCTACCTTTCTGGAGTCGTCGTCACATCCATGGTGCGTCGCCTGAGCAAGACCACGAAGGTTGGGGTGCACGAGATTGGTTCTGGCGTCGGTGTGAGTTGTGGGCCGTCCTCGCGAGACTCGCCGCATGATGGTTCCGAGTCCGTGCAGTCCCTACACGGGCCGTTGTTGTCGTTCCCTCGACTGGGTGCGAAAACCAAGAACGGGCGATCCGAGACCGCGTGCAACCCGTCATCCCGGATGAAAGGCGGGGCGCTGCGACGTTTGGGACCAGAGCCCCTCTTGACCCCGTGGGCACGCTGGGCGGCCAAGTACCTGAACATTCTTGCCCTTCGGTGCCCTGGACCGGAAAAATCCCGCCATGTGCGCGGTAACTTGGCTGGGGGATTCCCCGGCTGGCCGCCGACGAGACTGAGAATGACCTGGCGAATCGGCAGAGTCCGTCGCTACGACGCACCAACCCAGAACCGGATGGGCTCGCTTCTGACTTGAGAGGCTGAATCATGGCGAATATCTGGCTGATGGTTTCAGTCCTTCTGGGTCTGGTCGGCGCAGTGACGAGCGGCTGCGGCAGGGATGAGCACGGGGCAGGCCGGCACGGCTGAGCTGGGGCCGGAGGGGGGACCGCTAGTCCCGGAGGTTCCCGCAACCACCCGGAAGTCACGTTGACGCTCGAGCTGGAGCTCCAGGAATAGAGGAAAGTTTCCTCGCGGGTGCACGTGATTGTCCTTTTCTGACAATTCTGCGTGCATTTCGCGAAATGAATACCGGGCACTCGCCCCGTGGCACCATGCTTGGATCTCTGGCTGCACCCGAGGTTGCAGGCGTGCGCGAGCCGGCAGTTGGATCGCCGCTGAACGACAGGAGCAATCGATGACTAGATTCTCGCCCGACAAGAAGAGGCAATCGTTGATGTTCACCGCGGTAGGCCTCCTGTCGCCGCTTCTTCTGGCCTTGGTAGCCGGGTGTGGGGATGACAGCCCAAGCTCCTCGGCAGATAGCGGGGGCAGCACTGCAGACAGCGGCGGCTCGATCTCTGGGGGCGCGTTCAACAGCCTGGGTGGCAATCCGGGTTCGGGGGGCACGTCTTCTTCACTTGGTGGAACCCCAACAACCGCTGGGGGCGCCTGGATGGGCACGGGTGGACACATGCCGGGATCGGGCGGCGTGACGCTCGGGACCGGCGGTGGTGCCGCGGGTTTGGGAGCGGGTGGGCTCGGTTCAGGGGGCGTTTTGTCAGCAGGAGGCTTGGGAAATGGCGGCGCCAACCCGGGCATCGGCGGCGCCAACCCACTCACGGGCGGCGCTCCGTCGGTGGGAGGTTGGGGCACGGGAGGGATTGAGCCGGGCGGTGGCGGCAGCGAGCCGGGCGGTGGCGGAAACGAGCCGGGCAGTGGCGGAAAGGATCCGGGGGGAGCTGGCGCAGCGCAAGCAGGAGCTGAATCGGGAGGCGCTGGCGGTGGTGCGGCTGGCGATGGTGCGGCTGGCGATGGTGCGGCTGGCGATGGTGCGGCTGGCGATGGTGCGGCTGGCGGTGGCAACGACGTGGTTCCGAGTTCGGGATGCAATCGTGAGCCGACACTGAGGAACAGTCGCGCCGGCGGGGGCTTCGAGCAAAACGAGCTCAACAGTTCTGGCAAGACTCGCCAGTTCCTCATTCGCTGGCCGGACGACTATGACAACACCCATCCGTACCGACTCATCCTGGGTCTGCACGGAGCCACCGGCGACGACACCCAGGTCGCAGGCGACTATTTCGGGCTGTGGTCGCTCTCGGAAGGGAGCACCATTTTCGTCGCACCATCGGCGGATGGCGGCCTGTGGAGCGCCCAGTCGGACACGACGTTCGTCCAGGAGATCTTGGAGACCGTCGAGGCCGACCTCTGCATCGACACCTCACGCATCATGCTCGAGGGCTTCAGTCAGGGTGCAGCCATGTCCTGGACCCTGGCCTGCTCCCTGCCGGGAGTGTTCCGTGCCGTGGCGGGCCATTCGGGTGGGGGCGTGACCCCTCCCTCCTCCTGCGAACCCATTGCCTACCTCGGTTCGCTCGGTCTGCGGGAGAGCGGCGGACAGGGTGGACAGGAGACGCAGACCGACCGGTTTGCGGAGTGGAACAGTTGCACCATCGAGACGTTGCCGGAGGCACCCAGTGGAGGACATGTGTGCACCAACTACGATGGCTGCCCCGTGGACAAGCCGGTGGTCTGGTGTTCGTTCGATGGCGAACACACGCCATCCCCCACGGATAATGGACAGAGCACGTCATGGATGCCTTCCGTGGTGTGGCCCTTCTTCACTCAGTTCTGACCGACAGCGAATCGCGCCGACCGCCCTCTGGCCGCATCGCGGATCGGATGCCGGGTCAGGCTAGTTCTTCAAGAATGGCCGCACCTGCTTGATGATCAGGCTGTCGTCGGACAGGATCTTCCACTCCGTGTCGAGCAAGACGGACGCCCCTTCCGGGGCCACCGCGTCAACCGGATAGGCGTCCACGATCTCCCAAAGCAGAGCCCCTAGCTCTTCGAGCCGCCGGTCGTCGAGTACCCACTCACCCTCCTCGAGCTCGCTGGAACCCTGCACCCGATCGATGTTGGTGACCGTGCCGTCGGTAACGGTGAGCAGATCCTGTTCCGGATACACGCCGGGAGCGGGCGAGACGACGTCGAGCTCACCCAGCTGCGCGTTGATTAGATAGCGGTCGTCAGTGGCAGAGGTCGGGTTCCCGCTGAAGGCGACGATGTTGGCCAACTCGTCGTTGATCCTGGGGTCGACCAGGACGGCCATGGCCGCCTGTCGATGATCGATCCCGTACCATTCGCGTTCCTCGAAGGCCTCCGCGTTCCACAGCGACGCCCACACGCGGGCCAGCGCCTCGGAGGCAGGACGCTCTTTGGACTCGTCCGGATCGCAATGGCTGGGCCCCTCGTCGTCACCGTCCAGGTCGTCCGCCAGGCACCCGCTCACCGAGTCATACAGGCCCGCTCCGCTGAAATCCAGGGCGTCCTCGGCGTTGCTGCTGCTGCGGAAGCGCAGCATCCGCTCCTCTTTCCCGAAGACCTCTTCGACGGGAGCCGATAGGAAATCAACGTCGGTTGGAGTGTTGCGCATGGCGGCGCGCAGCTGGGCCAGGCGCTGTCTGCGGACGCGACCATCACTAAGAAAAGTGGGGTCGTCGAGCCAGGCATTCAGGGTGTCGGCAAAACTGTACTGGTCGGGGCCGTCACCCAGATCGACACTCCATCCGTGGCCATCGACGAAGTCCAGATAGTGTCGTACCGGCACCAACAAACCGGGGAGCTGATAGCGACTGTCGATGCGTTGGTACAGGGTCGCCAGGTTGGAGCCCTTGGAGCCGAAGCGACTGACGGCCGTGCGGCGCGAATCCGGGGTGTCGGTGGGCAGCTCGAGCAGGGCGACTGCCGAGCCGTACTCGGGATCCGGAAGAACGATGGTGACCGGAGCGGGGCGGAGGGTATCCCAGAAGGCCTGGGCCTCGTCCAGCGTTGCGGGATTGACGGAGAAGTAGCCGTTAACGCAGTCCAAGCGAACCAACCGGTCCTGCCAACCCTCGAGGAGCCGATAGGCGTCGTCCACGTAGCAGTTGGGGGTGCCCCGTGCGGCGCTGCGCACGTTCAGGTGGGACAGGGCTCCCTGGGGCGTTCCCGTCACCGCGCCAGAGATGACCGCCTCGACATCGGCGGGGGCCTGGTCCAAGACCAGGATGTCTTGCCATCCGAACTCGTGCGCGTTGGTGGCGGCGGCGAGCTGGGACAAGGTGTAGCGTCGCAGGGTGCCGTAGCCAGTGCCCTCGGTGTAGACTTCGTAGTCGACGCCGACGTCGGGATCGTAGCTCTCGATATCGCAGCCCGACAGCATGTCCCGTTGGTTGGAGCTCGACGGCACGAAGGCGAGCGGGACCGGCTCGATGAGCTGGTCGAGCATGGCGTAGACCCGACGCGCCTCGTCGCACGTGATGGTCGTCGTGGCGTCCCCCGGATCGTCCCAGATGGTGAAACCGTACAGCACCGCCGATCCGCCCAGGGCGAAGTCACTGATGCTGCCCGCGAAGAACTCACGCTGCTCGGGGTCCTGGATGAGCCGGAGGTACTCCACGGTGTCGAGATCCGCGAAGAGCTCGGGGAAGGATTGACGCAGAAAGTCGAAGTGGAGCGTGAAGGCATTGGCGTCCATGATGACGCCAGGCAGAC
The DNA here is from genome assembly GCA_964648165.1 of uncultured Polyangiaceae bacterium. Taxonomy (GTDB): domain Bacteria; phylum Myxococcota_A; class Polyangia; order Polyangiales; family Polyangiaceae; genus FEN-1139. Next base: position 38,604 of record CAZYKT010000013.1, read on the forward strand.
GAGCCTCTTTTCGAGCCGGCACGGTGTATTTGGTGGCGGAAAGCTCGAAGGGGCTGCCCAGACGAATCGCAACAGAGCTCCACAGCTCGGCGTCGGGGATGCGGCACACGCAGCTGCGGTATCCAAGCCTCTCTTCGGCTTGCTCACAGAGCTCACAGGCATCCAGGCCGGCGCCAGCGGCGCCGGCCTGGTTTTCCTGGCCTCCACCCGCAACCGAGCCCGCAGCACCAGCCTGGCCGCCCGATTCGGTGCCCCCGCCACCAGCGGTTTGTTCGGCACTCCCCGCTTCGCCTCCGCCCCCCGAGCCCGAAGACCCGTCGCGGACGCGAAAGGGGTCGCCGTCGCCACAGGCCAGAACGCAAGACCAGAGCAGCGCACCGACCAGGGTGTTCGCCGTTCGGCTACCTCGCCTCGACACTTGCATCGGACACCGGTCGCCCTTCGATGTCCCCGAGCTGGCAATCGATCGTAAAGGCCTGGGGCAATGTCGTGGTGGGGTCATAGGCGATCAATTCTAGCACCTTGAGTCCACAGGCATCGCCAATCGGCTCGTCGAAGAGCACCGCGAAGTCCCTGATGAAATGGTGATGGTCAGCCGAGTAGACGAGCTTGAAGTAGTCGGTCTGGGAGAAAGGGGTTCCGTCCAGCGTGCCCGATGCCTCGCGGAACACGGAGAGCATCTCCTGCGTACCGACTCCTCCCGTGATGCCCAGCTCGAACGTGACCTGACCTCCCTCGAAGGTGATGTGGACAAGTGAGGTCGGGTAATCGGCGGCGCAGGCCCCGAACCGCACGTCCCTGACGTCGTCCCACTCCTCGCCCTTGCAGAGCAGGAGGGAAGCTGCATGTCCAGTATCCCCCCAGACGTCCAACGGCGAGCCATCGAGTACCTGGGGGAGTGGCTGCGGCGGTTGAGCCATCTCCCAGTAGCTGAAATGACCCCGGAGGATCCAGGTTTCGGCGCTGGGAGAGCGCAGGGGTTGTTCGAACTGCTGCGTGTGGCAAAGATAGTCCCTAAGGGGGTTCTCGTTGCGACTGGTCTCGACCGTCCCTGCCCCAGCGAAATGGGGAACGGCCAATCCTGGTCTGAACTCGAAGCAGATGGGCAGCGCGAAATCGTAGCTGCCCACCGTCTCGGACAGGGGGTAGGTGCCGGGGGCGACGCGGATTTTCGCCTTGGCCGCGTACTCCTGCTCCAGATCGCGCATTTCGTCGAAGGCGCCGCAGTACTCGGCAGCGTCAGTCACCCGCAACTGGTGAGGCCACGTGGGATCCCCCACGTAGTCCGTACTGTCGGGACAGTCCTGCTCGATGGTCCCCGCGGTTCCTCCCTCGGGCGTGACGCCTCCTGCACCGGCCGTGCCGCCCTGGTCGCTTCCACCCGGCTCATTGCCGCCCCAACCGGCACCACTGGTTCCGCTGGTTCCGCCTAGCTCGGCTTGGCCACCTACGCCCGCGCCACTGCTTCCCCCCTTCCCGACGCCGCCAGCAGCCGCTTCGCCATTGCCTCCTTGAGCCTGCCCACCGACACCGGCGCCGCTGCTTCCGCCTGGCTCGTCGCCAGCTACGCCGGTTCCACCCTGTTCGAGCTGACCGCCAGCGCTCGCTCCGCTGCTCCCACCTGGTTCGGTCCCGCCACCAGCGTCGATGCCACCGGTGCCCGCTCCACCCGTGCTGACTCCGCCGCTCCCACCGCGGCCGCCCGTCCCGGTTCCACCGGTGCCGGTACCAGCGGTGCCACCGCGACTCCCTGGTCCCGTCCCGCCACTGCCGGGAGTGGCTCCCCCGGTCGACGTGCCTCCCGCGACCGGCTCGCGACCTCCCAACGCCTGCCCCCCTTGGTTGGTCGCGCCGGCCCGCTCCACGCCCTGTCCCGCCTCGTTACTGGCGCCAGCGCCACCTGAGTCGACGTCCGCGCTGTCCTCACCGCTGCAGGAAGAGGCGCTTGCCGCGCAGAACAAGAGAGCAAGGATCCGGGTGAACTCGCCGCTACCTGGTCGACGGCGCGCAAAAATGGATGCGTGCATGGGGCCAATCCCTTCCTGAGGCCATAGTGTAGATTGGCCAGCAAACGGGTCACCCACCCTGTCAACGGCATGAGGGAAACGAGTGCTGCGGGTGAGCCGGCTTCGGGGCCCACCCGCAGTCCTCGGTTCGAGTGTCCGAGGGTGACAACGGCTCGTCTACTCGGTGGTGTCGTCAGCGGGCTGTTGGGGTGCGTCAGGGCGAGGTCCACGGTCACCGCGAGGTCCACGGTCACCGCGGGGTCCTCTGTCACCGCGGGGTCCACGGTCGCCCCGGTTCGGTGGTCGCAACGTACCGTCCTGGTGCGCCGCCTGGAGTTCTTCCAATGTCACCTTCTGGTCCTTGTTGGCATCCGCCTTGACGATATGCTCCCAGAATCCGGCTTTCACCTCGGCTTCACTGAGCGCTCCATCCTGATTCTTGTCGTCCTTGGCAATGCGCCCCTCGAACGGCTGGGCGTGGGTGCCTTTGCGCATTGCCTTGCCACCGTGGCGTGGCTGCATCTTGCCGTCTTGACGTGGCTTCATCTTGCCGTTTTCGTGCGCCGCTCGGAGCTCATCCAACGTGACCTTCTGGTCCTTGTTGGCATCCGCCAGAGCCATGCGCTTCCACATCGAGGCACCTGCCTCGTCCTGGGTCAACGCGCCGTCGCGATTGGCGTCGTCCTTCGTGAAGTGCTCGCGGAAATTCTGGCCGCGTCCGCTCCGGGCGCCGCTCTTTGAAGCGTCGTCCGAGGCCTGGCTCACGGCCTGCGGGGTGGTGGCTTGGTCGGCGTCCGCATTGTCGGTTGCGCATCCGAAGAGGCCGGCCAGTGAAACGGCGACCAGGAGGGCTATTGGGCGAGTTGTCAGGTGAAGCATTGGATTCTCCTTGAGTTGTTAGCTGAACCGTACATCGTCTGTGACGTCAGCCGAGCCGCTCCCCCTACGGCGACTTGCTCTCGAACAGTGCTTTCCCAGAGTCGGCTGTCCGGAACTAACGTTCCGGCATTCCAACTCCGATCTGGTTGGGGCGTCGCAGCCACGTCGGGTGTCGGTGACGACAGGGCTCCGACCCAAGCATCAACGCATGGTGTTCCCAGTGGATCACCACTGGGTCGAGCGGTGGAACCAGCGCGACACGGACCGTGGCTGCTTTCATCAACCGGCACTGCTCGCTGGGCCAGAGACGGCAACAGATGCCTGCTGTGGTAGCCTCGCAACCTCCGACATGGGCTATCCACGCCTGACCCGATCCCGATGGCGCCAGCTTGTGCTGGGCGCCGGGCTCTTGAGCTGTTGGTTGGGCTGCAGCGGTACAAGCCCCCCGACCGAGATTGCGTCGCCAAAACCAACCCAGACAGTTGGCGCAAAGTCCGTCGCCCAGAGCTCCCCGGTGGAACCCACGGTGTCGGACCGAAGGGGCACGAAGCCGGAGCCAGCCTGCTCGGTGGTTGACCCGACACAAGTTCGGCTCACACCCGAGCTGTGCCAAAGCCTCGTCGATTGCATGGCGCAACCTCCGGACGCCCCGGTTCAACACCAGGATCCGTCAGGCTCCGGATTGGGGGTCACGGGCGAGTCGGACCCGGTCCGGACGGGCTCGAGGGGTGTTGAGCGGTTCTTGACCTGCAGCAAGCAGCTCCTGCCCGACGACTGGCACATCCTGGAACCAGCAATTGCCAGCTCCATAGAGCGGGTGATAGCGTCCAGGTTGCCACCCGAAAAGGCTCGAAGAGCTCCCCCGGAGCTGGCCGAGCCCCAGGCACGGGCCTTTCTGGCCCGCTGTGTGGCCGCCCATCTTGTCGAGCTAGCCAACCGCAGTCACTGCCCTTTGGTCAATCGGGACGCGGAGCGGCTCGAAGGGTTGTGGCAGCATGTCGAGAGCTGTAAGCTGGAGTCCTTCAGCTGGCTCGACTTTCTGAAGACCTGTGAAGACCAATGGCACAAGAGGGGTAAAGGGGGTCCTTCGGGAACGTCGGGTCGTGGTCGGAGATAGAACGAGCAGGAAAGGGAGTCCGTGGAACTACGACTAGTCTTGGAGAAGGTGGAGAACAATGGGCTAAGAAAACTTGCTCAACCCTGGTCACCCTCGCCTTCCACCCCGCGAGCAGAGCTACTGGCGCTACTGGCAGACGAGCTGCCCCTGTGTCCAGTCGAAGGGGCCGACGAACCCTTGGGACTGGACGGTGCCTTCTTGGTGGTTGTCGACTACCTCAGTGACATCCGGGTTCTCGATCTCTTGTTGGAGACCTCTTGGCTGCAGCACGAGGCAGGGCGTGGAACCGTGACCTATCGGGTGACACAGAAGGTCATGGAGCTGCCGCTGCGCGATGCCCGTCTGCTGCTGGGCATTCTGTTGATGGCCACCGCAGAGGACCTGCAGCGACCCATGCAGGCCGAGCTGGAGGCAGCAGCGTTCCAGGGAATCGTCGAGATCGAGAGGGCCTCGACTCCGAAGGGTTCCGTTCCGGCTCAGGCTCGCTCGGGTCAGTCGGAGCCGCCTCGTTCCTCGAGGGCCTCCATCCCACCGGGCTTCTCGACCACCCTTGAGAGCATCCGATCCCTGTGCCAGGTGGAAGCCAGTTCGGAAGCCAAGGGCAGCTTCGAGGCCTTTCTGGGGGCGTCTCGCCCGGGGAGCCTCACCACGGCGGCGCTGCAGTTGGATGCCCGCAATCGGGATACTCACGCCGTGTGTCTGGGCAAGACAGCATGCGGCGTGATCGACCGGAGCACGGTGTCGGTGGCCAAGCAGCTGTTCCTCGACTATTCGGCGCCGCTCACCAACGCCACGAGCGAGACGGAGCGTGCCAAGTTGAAGAAGACACTCTCGCAAGCGTTGACCCTGCATGGCGTTCCGGTCAAGGATGCGGACAGCGTGGCGGACGTGGCTCTGGAGCTGCAGGAGGCACCCCAGTTCTGGTCCAGCGAGCACCCGCCGCCGCTGCCGATCGTGGCCCGTGAGCTGGGGTCACTCCTGCCCGACCAGCTACCGACGGTGCTGGACCTTCTCTACGACGTATTCTATCGGGATTCCTTCGGGTCTTGCAGAGAGCTGCATCGGGCACTGCGCCGATCGAGCAAGCCCTGAAGGCACCGGCCTTATTGGTGTTCTGCACGCCGGCGTGCAGAACACCAGTCGTCGATGTGTCGTCCCCTGACAGACGTGTCTCGAGGTGGCACAATGCAACCGAGGAGCATGGGCCATGTTGCCTGGTCGTCGCGACCGAGCCCTGGCATGAATGCTGCAGTGTTGGTCTCAAGATTCCGCGAGGAGGTCCCCATGTCGCGTCGATACTTCGCCTGCCCGTTGCTGCTCTTGCTGGCCAGCTGCTCCCACCATGAAGCCGGAACGGAGGAGGAGTCCGTTCGCGCCGTAGCGCTCGAGTCCCTGTCCAGCTGCACTGAGCTGGACGCCCAGGTGCGTCAAGCCGCCCATCAGCGCGTCGATGACGCCTTCGACGCGGTCCTGGAACAGATCGACAATGACGATGGCGAGTACTGCGCCAACTACGCGATGGGAGAATCGGATTCCGCGAGCGACGGGGGAGGGGCCGTAACCACGGCACCAACCAGTGTCTCGGAGACCAACAACCAGGTGGCGGGGGTCGACGAAGCGGATCTGGTCAAGACCGACGGTCAGTATCTATACCTGGCCCAGGCCGAGGAGCTCAGAATCGTGGATGCCTGGCCCGCCAATGAGTCACGGGAAGCCGCCACGCTGGCTCTGGGTGGTACGGCCAAGAAGCTGTTCGTCGCCGAGGACCGAGCCTTGGTCTACGTCTCGATGCCCCGGGATGAAGAGCAGGCCGCCTACATGGTTTCTGGCTCCGGGGACTGCAGCTATGGCTATGGTTGTGACTTCTCCGGGGATGGTAGCGCGACGCGAGTCCTGATCGTCGACGTCTCGGATCGCGCCGCTCCGACCATCCTGAGAACCCTCGATTTCGCCGGCTCGTTGATTGCCGCGCGACGCATTGGCAACACCGTGCACACCGTGGTGAGCATTGCCGAGCTGACCGTTCCGGGACTGGAGTTGCCGAGTCCCTGGGAATACGGCTGCGCTGAGGATCTGACGGCTACGGAGAAGTTCTCGGCACGCAGCGAGCTGGCGGCCGCTCGAAAGAAGCAGCATGCGCTGGTCGACCAGGCCTCGCTGGACATCGGGGTGTTGGCCCGGGAGGGCGACCGGGTCCTGGGAGCCATGGGCTGTACGGATTTCTACCGGGAGACCTCGCCGGACGGGTCCGGGATCACCTCCGTCGTATCCCTCGACCTACAGAGCGACGATGATCCGGTCTTTGCCAACGTGCTCTCTCGAGCCGGTGCCGTCTACGCTTCGGGTTCGTCGCTGTACATGGCGGTCCCCCACCAGAGAGACATGGTCGACTACTGGTACCATGAGGCGCCAGGTGACGAGGCGAGCACCGTCCACCAGTTCGCGATCGGCAAGGCCCCCACGGATACCGCTTATCTGGCCAGCGGTGTGGTCCCAGGGCGAGTGCTCAACCAGTTCTCGATGGACGAGTATCAGGGGGTCTTGCGCATCGCAACGACCAACGGGTACGTACCCAATCCGGACGTGGAGAGCACACTGTCGATCCTGAGCCGCGACGGACACCAGCTTCAGGTGATAGGCCAGGTCGAGCACATTGCGCCCACGGAGGACATCCGCAGTGTGCGTTTCGACGGGGAGCGTGGCTACGTGGTTACCTTCAAGAAGACCGATCCGCTGTTCGTCTTGGATCTATCCGAACCCAAGGCTCCTAAGCTGGTCGGGGAGCTGAAGATCCCCGGGTTCTCGACGTACATGCACCGCCTGGACGAGAACCATCTGTTGGCCTTGGGCTACGAGGCAGACGACCAGGGCGACTTTGCGTACTTCAACGGGATCCAGCTCCAGCTATTCGACGTGACCAATCCGACCCAACCCGAGCTCTTGCACAAGAAGGTGTATGGCACTCGCGGCTCCAGCTCTTCGGCGCTGACCGATCATCTCGGATTCACGTTCCTGGCCGACCGCAACCTGTTGACACTACCCATGAGCATCTGCGACGGGGGTGGAAATGGAGGGTATGGGACTCTCTCGTTCAGTGGAGTGGTTGCCCTCGAGGTTTCCCTCGAGCAGGGCTTCACCGAGCTGGGACGTCTGTCCGAGCCCTACCCACCGAACGATGGGACGTTCTACCAGGGCGCCGAATGCAGCGACTGGTGGACGGATTCCAACAGTGTGGTCGATCGGACGGTCGTAGCGGACCAGTACCTCTACGCCATCTCCGAAAACCGGGTGCGAATCCAAGATCTGGGAGCCCTGGGGACGGACGTGGCGGTCGTGGATTTCTAGTCCCCGAGCTCCTCTTACCCGCCGATCCCCAGGGTATCCAAGAAGTCGTTGTAGTCGTCGACTTGGTCAGCTTCTACGACATCCACGCCGGTGTTGAAGCGCGAGTCATCGATCATCTGATCACCGAGGAGATCAACGGTCTTCTCGAGACCCAGGGCGCGGATCGAGTAGATGGCGTACGGGACGACGTACCCCATGTAGTACTGGCGCTGGACGTGGGTCGCCTGAATATAGCCATTGTCCATGTACTTGAGGGTGTCGGGCTCGAAGTCGAACGCGGCGATCTTGATGTCACCCGGCTCGTAACTCAGATCCTCGACGACTTGGGCGCAGCGGAAAGCGTTCGAGAACATGCCCACCATGCCTACGACGGGCGGATCGGCGGTCGTGATCAACTCGGGCAGCACCGCGATGTCGTCTGCGATCTCTTCTTCCGACCAGCCGGTGCGTTTCACGATCACGGTCAATCCCGCATCCTCCAGCGCCTCCTTCGCACCCATGGATCGCGAGTAGCCATCGAACCAGTCTTTCTCGTCGTAGCCCAATATGATGACGGTGCCTTCGTCGGCGTCGATGAAGCTGGCCAGGGTGTTGCCAGCCGTCTTGCCGGCCTCCGCGTTGTTCGTGCCGACGTAGAGCTGTCTCTTCGATTCCGCTAGGTCGCTGTCGAGGGTCACCACCGGCACCCCCTCCTCGACAAGGGCATCGACCTCGTCTGCCAAGTCTTCCCGCATGGGTGCCAGACCGATGCCACCGTAGCCTTCCTCGTGTCGCGATTCGAGAAGCGCCAGCTGGTCGGCCGTCACCAGATCTGCATCGTCACCGTCCTCAGGGGCCTCAACCTGCCCCGTGAGGTCCAGCTCCGCCATGGCCCGGTTCGCACCGACCTTGACCGGTTCCCAGTATCCGCCAAAGGGTTTGGTGATGACACTCATTTCGAAGGTTTCGGCTTCGGTGTCACCAAGGGCACCGATCAAATCCTCGATGGTCGCCTCCAAGTCGGTTGGTTTGAAGGGGCTGTCCGCAACCTCGACCCGCGTGATCTCCTTTTTTTGCGTGCTCTCGTCGTCACTGCTGCAGCCGAGTCCTGCCAGGGCCAGCGTTGCTACGCCGTACAGTATCCAATTACCTTTGGTCATATTGGCTTGTCCTTCCGAGACTCCCTCCCGCGGAGGTTGGTGTGTGTCTGCTAATCCTCCGTCTTCGGGCAGTCAGCCCAAAGCGCCCCCTCATCCGTGTAATCCCGCTTCCAGATCCGCCATGAATCGAACACGACATGCCTGGCAGCGCCGTACCGATCGAACTGGTATTCAGCGGCTGCCCCCGTGTAGGCCAGGGGATGACCCTGCCTAATGGAGTCCATGCTGGCTTCGAGTTGATCCCAACGACCACGTTCGTCCGCCTGCGTTGTCATCTCGAGTACGGCCCCGTGGAATTCCCGGGCGGTTGGCGGTGATTGGCCCTGCTGAGCGGCATACTCGAGCCCCATCGCCAGCAGGATCACCGCGTCGTAATAGAAATGTGCAGCCGGGAAGGGAAGATCCCCATCCCAGCGCGAGGCAAAGTACTTCCGGAACGCCTGGGCATTGGTGTCGCCGCATTCGACGGGGCCACGGTACTGTTCGGCTTGGTCCTCACACTCACTGGCCAAGCTCAGCGTGGGGGACAGGACGCGAGTCCCGTCCAAAACGCCGGGCGGCACGTTGTCCAGTAGACCTGGGGTTTGCAGCATCGGCCCGAAAAGCCATGAACCGCTGCGTACCCCCACTGCCCATTCGGTGACGATGGTGGCGGCCGTCGTGGGATTCACGATGAGCAGAGTCCTGTCTGCTCCGGAACTGAGGGCCGGGGCGACCCGACTGGTGTAGGATTGGGCGCCTGCGCGCACCGTCGTAGAGGGAAGTATCCTGCCGCCCAGGGCGCGAAAATGGGCGGAGAATTCGGAGGCGACGCTCTGGTTGAAGTCGTCCTGCGCCACCACCGAGTTCGCCATGTCGACTCCAGTGTACGCCGCCAGCGTGCTCAGGCCGCAGCCTAGGGCGAACGGCGATGGAGGCAGTCTGAGCCAAGCGCCCTCCCTTCCAACCCTTTCAATCGCTGGCGACGCGTAGCCAGCCAGCACGTTCACCACGTCGAGATCCTTGATGTCTCGCACGATCTCGTTGGCGAGCTCGTTCTCTTCGGGGCCCACCAGGTACCGGACCTCGTCGACGTACAGAAGCTCGAGCAAGGCGTGAAGTCCGCGGCCCGAGCCGGAGTTGCTGTCTCGACTCTCCAGTCGCAAGGCGTGTCCGGCCGCGCCGCCCCAACGATTCACGTCCTCTACAGCCAGCAACAACGCCTGCTCGAGGTTCTGACCAATCGTGGAGTCCTCCCCGGTGAATGGGAGGACTGCGCCGATCACGATGTCGTTCGGGTCGTTGCGCTGCTCATCGAGGGAGGTACAGCCGAGGACCGGTAACGCCCCGACCAATGCACCCACCAGGTGGACGACACCCGAACGACCATAGCGAAGAGCGTGGTAGTCGAGTTTGGGGTACAGCCGTAGCAGCCCCAAGCCTTTGGTCTCGAGCGGTCCAGCCGACGAGTCGTGCTGCCCGTTTGGCATCTCGCCGGTAGAAACGACCGTGCCCTCGGGATCTTTATTGGGCACCATCCGACGGCCCACACCAGGGCGCTGGCTCCAGAAGACGGGCACTGGCTTCCCGTGTCAGGCCGACACGCACACCGTGCGGTAACAGTGCTCATTGACGCCACGAGAGACCGAACAGGGGGCCGTGCCGTCGGCCGAGTGGCAGCGAAGGAGCCGGTAAAATTTGGTGAGAGACGGCCGTTTGCATGGAGGCACGTCGCCAAGTGAAGGCCGCGGGCGCCCCGGAGTCCTCGTCGAACAGGCACCCCGTTGGCGTGGACCGCCGGGCGGCGAGGGATGCCATGACGACCCAATCTGTCTCCCCTCTGTGCTTTATCGCGGCGATGCTGCTCTGTGGGCCGCTCTACGCCGAAGAGGAATCGGCGTCTACGGACGACCTCGACCTGGTACGGCTTCTCAACGTCAAGGTCTCCACGGCCACCAAGACCGCCGAAAGCATCGACGAAGCGCCGGCCATCATGGTCGTCGTGACTCGCGAAGACATCGCCCGCTGGGGTTACCAGAGCGTGGCCGAGGTCCTGGATCATACGGTGGGTTTCTATCTGGTGGACGATCACATCCTCCCTAATGCCGCCGTACGCGGAGTGGCAGGTGGACTGGGGGCCGAAAGCGGAATGATCAAGGTCATGATCGATGGTCGGTCAGTGGCCTACCGAAGCACCTCGGGAAACTGGCTGGGCGTGGAGCTCGTCCCACTGGGCTCCGTGCAGCAGATCGAGATCATCCGCGGCCCCGCCTCCGCACTCTACGGAGCGGATGCTTTCTTGGGAGTGGTGAACATCATCACGGTGAAGCCGGAACAACTGCGTCCACTTCGGCTCAGGAGTGCCTTGGGTCTCGCCCGTGGGAAGCCCGCCGTCCGCCTGGACGTGGTGGGAGGCAAGAACTTCGGACCATGGCACGTGATGCTGGGTGCCGCTGGCGAAAAGGCGGATCGGAGCGGGCTCATTCTGCCCCAGGAGTCACCTGCGCCAACGCTACCCGACGCCATCGGAGAACGACGCTACGCCCTGAACCTGACCAGGGAATCCCTGGTGCTTCAAGGGCGCGTTGGCTACGATGACGAGCGCACCGTACAGGCCACGCTGAGCGCCTACGGGTCTGGTATCCAACGGGGTGGGGACTTCGCTCATTGGGCCCAACTGACCAACACCGACGCTGGCACGGACAGCGATCGCGGTACGGTCATCGCGCTGCAACAGCTCAGACTCAATCTTGATACCCTCGTCCACACCAGCCCCACGCTTGATCTGGCTTTTCAGGGAACGTACTTTCAAGGGGGTACTCTCCCCAAGGATCGCGTTGACGTTGCCAGCAACCTCTTCTACGTCGAGCGAAACCAGTCGTACCGTGGAGTCGACCTGACCACCGAAGTGCGCTGGATGCCGAGTGACCGATTCAATCTCATCGTCGGCGCTGAATCCCTGCTTGACCACGAGAGACTCGACACGCCCAGCTGGATGAGCCGGGAGACTGGCGACGAGTTGCTCGTGGGCAACGTCGACGCGCCGGGCAGTGACGTTCGCCTGTACAACGTGGGCGCCTATGTGAGCACCAATGTCAAGGTCTGGGATCCGTGGCTCAAGCTCACTGGTGGCGCGCGCTATGACCGCAACAGCGTCTATGGCGATCAGCTCACCGGGCGCTTCGGCATGACGTCCCGACTTCACCAAAAAGTCGTGGCCAAGCTCCTGTATGGAAGCGCGTTCAAGGCCCCCTCTCCGTATCTGCTCTATGCAACACCGCTTCGAACCGGAGACGTCATTGGCAGTCCCGACCTCGAGCCGCAGTTGGTACATACCGTCGAATTCCAGATGTCCTATGTGCCGAATCGATTCCTCGGGTTCAGATCCGGAGCAGCCCGCAGCTGGCTCCTCGACAAGGCCGAGTTTACTCCGCAGGGCATCAACCAGGCTGCCCGCAATGTCGCCAGCCAGCGAACCATCTCCTGGACAGTCCGGGCTGACCTTCACCACTACGATGACGTGCGGTGCTATGGCACGTTCGAATACGTTTGGGCGGAGCGAGAACTCGGTCGCGAGGGCTACGTGGCGGAGCTGGTCGGCTCGAACAACATCATCTACCCAACCTGGATCAGCCAAGCTGGGGTGTTGGTGGGCATCCCATCTCTGCCCAGCGTTCCCTTGGAGCTGGGCTCGCAGGCCGTCTTGGTTGGACCCCGCCGGGCCGACGAAACCAGCATCGTCCAGAACGGATCCAATCTAGTACTCGATCCGTACGTGATGCTCGATGTCTCACTGGCAACGCGCGAAGTCTACCTCGTACCTGGTCACGAATCGCGTTTCGCGTTGCGAACCCGCAACATACTCGCCAGTCGGGGGCCGGCTCCGGGCGTGGCCGGTTTCGAGTACCCGCTTCGGCCGCCAGAAATATTTTTCGAGTTCGAACACATCTACTGAACGACCACCGGGAGGCAAAAAAGGGGGAACGCTGCGGACTGCCGACTCCTCATGTCGGTGCGGGTCATGGAACCGCATTCCCACCCCTTTGCCGTCGCTCGACCGAGCCGGGTTCAAGTCTTATCCGGACCATTGGCCGTCCGCTCTTCCATTGTGAGCGAGCCACAACCGATCCCTTGTCCATGACCAACCGAACTCGGCCTCGGCGCGACGTCGGAGTTGCCCTGGCACTCCTCGGCGTAGCGCTGCTCGATGCCTCGGTCGTCCACGCGGAGGTGCCCAAATTGTTGGTCTTCCTGCATGCCGCAATCAAACAGCGCGCACTGGAGAGCATGTTGGCCTCGGGTCTGTCCGGGATCGACGTCACGGCGGTGGGTCGCGTCGCTGACTTCGAGCGGGCTCTCAAGGAGCCTCCCGACGCAATCTTGAGTCTGCCGGTGGTGCTGTCCAGCTACCAGCTAACACCCAAGCTAAGAGGGTACCGACAGGGCCATCCCGATGAAACCTATGTCTTGGTGGGTGCCGACCACACCCCCGACCCGATCAAACTCACGACGGTGGGTGCACTCGACGTGCTGGGTCGAACCGGAACGCAGCGGTTCGTTCGTGAGCTGTTGGGAACCAACCCGAACGTGGAGAGGGTGACCAAAGTGGAGGACCTCCTGCCGCTCTTGCAGATGCACCGCGCCGAGGCGGTCCTTCTGCCGGCGCGTCTCCTCGGCGACTTGCGCGCGTCGAGTCGCTTGAGCCTCTACTCGTACGAGCTCAAGACACGGGTACAGCTCCCCGCGGTAGCCTCGGCCTCCGCCCGGGGGTCCAGTGTCGTGACGGCATTCAACAAGCTACCGCCGGCGGTCTGCCGGTCCATTGGGGTCGACGAATGGCGCTGACTCGACGAGAATTGCTGCAATCCATGCCCCTGCTGTTGGCGGCCCTCGGTTGTTCAGCCGGGACTTCGCAGTTGCCACGGCATGAGTATCGTGAGCTCGCCGTGGCCGGGGGTCGGAACAGACCCACGATTCTGGTCTTCATGCCCGACACCCAACAGACTCGCGACGTCTGGAAGGGGCTGTGTGACGAGGTGGGTCAGGAATTCCGGTTGGTGGCGGTCCGACTGGGCTGCGACCAAGACGAATCACTCATTGTGGAGGGCGTGGAACGTCATCGCCCGTCGGCGGCAGTTCTGATGAACAACCCCACCGTTGCTGCCTACCGAAAGGTTCGGCAGCACTTCCCCAGGCTCCGGGGGCTGCCCGCAGTGGTCGTCATGACCTCGTTCTTGGAAACCAATCAGCTCAGGGAACTGGGAGCCACCGGCATCAGCTATGAGGTTCCGCTGATCACCGCCGTCACGACGTTGCGCCGGCTGATGGCCTCTCCCGTCGAACGGGTGGGAGTCGTGTTCCGTGGCCCTCTAGCTCCCTTCGTGGAGCGACAGTCCCGCCTGGCTTCCCAAGAGAAGGTGCGGGTCCTCACCCAGGCGGTCGACGCCGAACCCAATAGTTCGGAGATCAAGCGGGCTCTCCGAATGCTCAAACAGCAATCAGACGCCATCTGGATAGTCAACGACGATCGGCTTCTCGATGCTTCATTGATCGCACAGGCCTGGTTGCCCGGACTCAACGAGCGCCCGTGGCGACCCACCATCGTGGGAGCTGCTTCCTTGGTCTCGACACAACAGTCCCTGGGTACGGTGGCCGTGCTGCCAGACCATGTGGCCCTGGGCACTCAAGCGGCCGGTATGCTTTTCAACCTGGCCGAGAGTGGGTGGTCGCTGACGGGACGAATGGAAGCCCAATATCCGTTATCAACGACCACAACGCTCGATCTGCCTCAGGCCAAGGAGCGCTTTGCGCTGACCGACGGTGCGATGGCTCAGGTGGACAGGGTCCTTGAATGAAAGGGCAATGAACATGCGCGTGTTCGTCGTGGATGATGATGATATTGCCCGGGAGCTGCTGGCCAGCACCCTGCGCAAGGCGGGACATATCGTACTGGAGCTCTCTTCGGCCATCGGTGTGACCCGTGAGATCGTCACACATAACCCGGACGTGATTGTCCTGGATCTCATGATGCCGAGTCTGGACGGAGACAAGCTGACCCGCATCGTTCGCTCCCACTCGGCCGGAAAAGCGCTGGGCATCGTCCTGGTCTCGAGTCGTCCCCTGGAAGAGCTGGAAGAAACGGCCATCGCCGTGGATGCCGATGCGGTGGTGAACAAGAGGGCCATCCGTGACCAGCTCTCAGCGGCCGTCGAACGGGCCCACCAGCGCGCGAGCGGCCGGACCCACACCGCCCCTTTTAGGGTCAACCGTCTGAACAACTCCCGTCAACGGTAGAGCAAGCCATGAAGGTCGTCGCCAACGCCACCCTTAGACAGAAGCTGCTTCGCGTCACCCTGGGCGTGTTGTCCCTGGTGGCGATCACCACGCTGAGCCTTTTGGCGTGGTTCAATTTTCAGAATGAGGCTGTCCGACTGCGAGAAACGGAACGCCAGGTACGCCAAGCCATCCAGGACAGGGCCGAGGTGCTGGTGGAGAATCACGCCCTGGCGTTGAGCGGGCTGGTGGCCGAAAACTCCTTCACCGAGGTAGAGAAGATCGTCACTCGAGCCGTGGAGGGAGACGACCAAATCGTCTATGGCCTGTTCGTAGCAGCGGACGGCAAACCGTGGGTCTATGTCGCCCCCACCACCATCGCTGCTCGTAAGCGCGGGGTATCCGACACCTTGTCCCACTGGCAGGAGTTGGCGCTCAAGCCTGGGATTTGGCAGAATCCTTCGGCGACACGTGGTCGCCGGGTGCTTTTCGGGGAGGAGCTCTGGGAGGTAACCCAGCCGGTCTTGGACGGGACCGAGGTACTGGGCGTGATCCGGTATGGGTTCAGCACTGCGCCGCTCCGGAAGGCATTGACGACAGTGCGCAGTCACTCCCGCGAGACCCTGCGTTCGACACTGCTTGCGATGGCGCTGTGCGTGCTGGGCTGTGCCGCGGTGGGTCTGGTTCTGGTTGGTCGTGCCTCCTCAAGAATCGTGCGCCCGCTGCAAACCCTGCGCGAGGCTTCGGAACGAATTGCCTCCGGTGAACACGGCGTGCGAGTTCAGATAGCATCTCGGGATGAGCTCCAGTCGCTGGCCGGGGCTTTCAACCAGATGCAGCAAGCCAACGAAGAGGCCATGGAGCATCTGCGTAGTGCCCTACTCCAGGCACAAGAGGCTTCCCGGCTCAAGAGTGAGTTCTTGGCCAACATGAGCCACGAGATCCGAACGCCGATGAACGGGGTGGTGGGAATGACGCGCCTGATGCTGGAGATGCCCCTGGAGGGGAAGCTACGGCGCTACGTGCAGGCAATTGACTCCTCAGCCAGCGCGCTGATGACGATCATCAACGACGTCTTGGATTTTTCCAAGATGGAGGCTGGCAAACAGACGCTTCAACCCGCATCCTTCGATCCCGCTGCGCAACTGCAGGAAGTGGCGGAACTGATGTCCGGTCGCGCTCTGGGCCGCGGCCTGGAGCTGGTGTGCCGCGCCTCTCGCCATCTGCCCCGCAGGGTCGTTGGGGATCCCGACCGGTACCGACAGATCCTTTTGAACCTGGTGAGCAATGCCATCAAGTTCACGGAACGGGGTGAGGTGGTCGTGGACGTGAGCCTGGAGGCTTCCGATGATCAAGGCCATGTTCTGCGCACCATCGTTCGCGACACTGGGATCGGGATAGCCAAGCAGGATCTGGACAAGCTCTTCGATGCGTTCTCCCAGGTGGACGGTTCATCGGTGCGACGATTCGGCGGAACGGGCCTGGGCCTGGCCATCTGCAAACACCTGGCGGAGATGATGGGTGGCCGGATCGGCGTCGTCAGCGAGCCGGGTATCGGCAGCACCTTCTCGTTCACGGTTCGGGTCGGGCGCGCGGCGATCAGCAGCGCGCCCGCTGACGCGACCTTTCCCACTGGGATGCGGGTGGTCGTGGTCGAGCCTAACGACCACTGGCGCGGCTTGCTCGAGGAGCACTTGGTCGCCTGGGGTCTGCAATGTCGGGCCTTTGTGGACGGTGATGCAGCGATGATCCACCTGCAGCAGAGCTCCGATGCCCCCCCCTGCAACGTGGTGATATTCGCGGCGCATACCCAGGGCGTCGACGTGAGCTGGTTCGTTCAGCAACTCCGCTCGCTACCCGTGACCACGCCCATTCCTGTGGTGCTGCTGTTGCCCCTGGGTTCCGGGCCCGACCTGACCCACCTCGAGAAGGAGATCAAGGGTCAGCTACTGATGCCCCTGCGCATGTCGGAGCTGTACAACCTTTTGGCGGAGATGTTGCTCGGTTCCGAGAAACGAATCAGCGTGGCCTGCCGGGCAGCGACCAGCGACCAGGATTCACGGTATCGCTTTTTGGTCGTCGACGACAACGAGATCAATCGTTTTCTGGCCGTGGAGCAGCTGGAGGGATTGGGCTATCAAGTGGACGTGGCCGCCGACGGCCAAGAGGCCGTGGAGAAGGTCAAGACCTGTGACTATGCTGCTGTACTCATGGACTGTCAGATGCCGGTGATGGATGGCTACACCGCGACCCGGGTAATCAGAGATTGGGAGGGCGACCGGCGTCATACGCCCATTATTGCGCTGACCGCTCACGCGTTGGTTGGCGAAAGGGACAAGGTCCTGGCAGCAGGGATGGATGACTACCTTGCCAAACCCGTTCGCACACAGACGATGGAGCGCGTGTTGCAGCAGGCGATCGAGAGCACTCGTGTGCTGCGGGCAGCAGCAACGGACACGAGTTCCATTGCAGACAAACCAGGAACTGCGCCGGCACCCGCAGTCGTAGGCGCAGATGCACCCGCAGACGCAGTCCCATCGTCGCTGCTCGATCCGAAGGTTGACCGCTCACCGCGACTTATGGAGCTCTTCATCGAACGCGTCCCCGAGACCCTGCGCGAACTGGATGCGGCCGTGCAGGCTCAGCACGCCGACGACATCCGGAGCCGTGCCCACAAGTTGAAGGGCAGCTGCCTGGCCCTGGGGGCCGAGACGATGGCCAACGATGCCCAGGCCTTGGAGCTGCAGTCCAAGGCCGGCGTGATCTCGGATGCCGCCGCTCGCGCCGAGAGGCTTCGAGCGCAATACGTCGAGGTCGCAGCGGCTCTTCGGGCCGAGCTGGCGGCGGTCTCCGGGAAGGCCTGCTCTGATCCACCTCACCGCGTTTCGGCGTGAGCGGCGGGGCCTCCATGCCGGCTACGGCTTGACCGGTCGTGTTCTCGGAGTCGCTCCCAGGGCCTTTAGCGAATCGAGGACGGCGCGGTGTTGTTCCTCGGTACCGATGCCCAGACTGGCGCGCTGCAGCTCCTCTCTGGCGCGAGCCAAGTTACCGTTGAGGAACGCGGCTGACGCCGCCAGACGGTGCGTCTCGGTGCCCAGAGCATCCACGTACAGGGCCGTCTCGGCAGCGTCCATCGCCTCCCGCTTTTTGCCCGTCCGCAACAACAACTCGATGCGGCGGCGATGGATCTGCGGGTTGGATTCATCGAGCTGGGCCAGCTTTTCGATGTACTCCAATTCCTTCTGCTCCTGACCGTCCCGGCGGGCAAGATCCGCCAGACGGGCCAGCGGAGCCGGCTGCTTGGGGTCGAATTCGTGCGCTCGAATCAACGCTTGTCTTTCTGCCTCGGTGTCGCTGGTTCGCGCGTGGCTCTGCGCCAGCGCCAACTGGACGGCATAGCCGTCGTGGCCCAGAGCGCCGAGGCGCGTCAGACCTTGTGCTGCAGCAGCCCGCCGGCCCTGATGGCTCTGAAGTTGGTACCGTGCCCACAGTAGATCGGGGTGGTTGGACTGTGTAGAAGGGGCTGTCGAGAGTGTGGTGATGGCGCCCTCTTCGTCCGAGACTTGGAGCTGGGCGAGAGCCAGTCGGGCTCGGGCACGGGGATCGAGTGGCGACCGAGCGAACCATCGACGCGCCCGCGACAGGCTCCCCGGACGTTCGATGGGAACATACTGGCGTTGGTACCGAACCAGCTCGCGGCTCAACCTTCTTCGCAATAGCGATTCGAGCTCGGCGGAGCTCATGTTGCTCCATTGATGAAGGACTTCGGCGGCCGGCACACGTTCGCCGAATTGGCGCAGAAGCTCGGGGATCCTCGGGAAGCCTTGACGCGCCACGAGCTCCTCGACCAGCCACGTCGATGCCACGTACGCAGCGGCGAGGTCGTCGATGACCTCCGCGCGGGTGAAGGATCGATTCATTGCGGCGGCCTCGGGGAGGCGACCGTCGCGGTCCGCCTCGAAGACCGCAAGATCGCGCTCCCGGGACCATTCGGAGCGTCGTTGCCGGGTCTCGTACTCAGCCAGACCCTCGGCGAACCACCGCGGCACACGGTGTCGCGAGAGCTGCAGATGGAACACGTGACTCAGCTCATGCCAGAGTGTCATCCCCAGGTTGGAGGGCTCATCGATGGGGAGCAGCGCAACGACCGTCCTGCCGAAACACACACCCTGCAGGTAGGTCTCAGGCAAGCCACTGGTGCGAACGCCGAAGCTCTCCCGGTCGGCGTACAGTTCGACCCGAATGGGTATGGCCGGTTCGGTTCCGTACCGTTCCGCCATGTCCTGGTAGGCCGCTTCCAACCACTCGGGCAGGATCCTTTCCAGCAGTCCGCGAAGGGCCTTGGGGACGCGAATCCGGAAGTGTCGAGTCTCGAAGGTCACCGTACCGGGATCGATCACATTCGCGTAGAGATCGAGGGTGTTCTTGGCCAAAAAATCAAAGGGATCGTCCTTGTACGCTTGTCGGAGCTCTTGACGGCCCCATGCCTCGTCGCCAGACCGCATCATACCAATGGCGAGCTGGGCCCTGGCTCGGGCATCTTCGGGTGCGAGGACCAGAGCCCTTTCCAGCAAGCCCACTGCATCCTGGTAGCGGTGCTGGGCCTCGGCATGGTCAGCCACGATTCGAAATAGTTCCGCGTAGGACGGCGACTGCCGCAGGGTGGCAGCGGCCGCCTGCTCGAAACCGGTCTGGTCGTCACCGAGAAACAGGGTTGCCGCCCGAAGGCTTTGAAGCTCCAGGTTCTTTGGCTCCAGGCGGAGCCCCGCTTCAGTGTGAAGTGACGCGGTGGCCAATTCCTGCTCCCGCAGGGCAATGTTTGCCATCACGGCATAGGCCTCAGCCAGCTCTGGGTTGACGCTCAGCGCGTCGTGCGCCAACCGTTCGGCTTCCTCGAAGTCGAGGAACTGCTCCAAGCGCACCCGGGCCCGGGCCACCAAAGCCAGGGGGTGTCGGGGTGCGAAACGCAGGGCCTCCTCGGTCGACGCCGAGGCGCGAATCGTGTCGTGAGCGTCGAGGTACAGGTCGGCGTGCCACAAGAGGGTGCCGACCTGTTTGACACCGGCCGCTTCCGCCCGAAGGTAGAGCCGCTGGGCACGGTTCAGGTCACCCAGGCGATGCGCGACACGCGCCAACCAGGTCAGAGCGAGCGAGTCATTCCCTTCGAGGTTTCCGCGGCTTTCGGCTGCCTGAACCTCGCGCCATACGGCGCGGGCCTGGTCGGTGTGCCCCTGCTCGGACAGTATCTCCCCCAGCAGTAGGCGGGCTCCCCAGGCATCGGGACGGGGCCGACAGAAGGCCAAGAGCTCCACTGCTTCGGCGAGTTCGCCCTGCTGGCGAAGTGCCCCCGCAGCCAGGGCTCGCGCTGGGCAGGATTGCTCGGCATACCGGACTATGTGTTGGCGTGCTCGAGCCAGCGCCTGGTCACGATGACCGGTCTCCAGGAGGAGTTGAATCAGACCTAGATCAGCCTGACGGCGCTGGTCCGCCGAGTCGGCCATTTGGGCCCAATGGGAAAGAGCTGGCGCAGCTACCGAGTACCGCGCGCCCGAGAGTGCCGCGAGCGCGGCCGACAGGTCCATCGGACCAGCGGCCACAGTCTGGTCGCCCGTGGGCTGGTGGAGGGCGGGGGTCGGGGTCGGGGTTGCGTGGCCGCAGGCCAACAGAACGAGCGCGCCGCTGAGTGACCAGACTCGCATGGGTCCCGATTCTGACACGCTTCGAGGCATCCGGGTTGGGTCAGTCGAGACCCCAGGGTCACGGATTTGCTGTTCGAAGCCGAATCGCAGTTCCGCGCCCCACGCCCAGCGTGTGGGCCGCGTGTCCGTTGCGCTGTGCCACTTCAATGGTGTCAAACGAGCTCACCAGAGCCAGAAGTTGACCGGGGGCAACGTCAGCATAGGTGTGGCACAAGGGGATGCATCGGTCCAGCAGGCTCACCTCATGGTAGTGGCCCGAATTCAGGTGAGTCCTGTCGATATCACTGACGAGGTTGCCGAAATGGTCAACGAATACCACGCTTCCTTCCGGCGTTGGCGGGGCAACGCTAATGTTGCAGGCGCGACTGGGCTGGCACGGGACACCGACTTGGTGGGGCAAGAGTCGCCCTGCCGCCAACTCGGCGGCAACCGGACCGAACAGATCGCGACCGTGGAATGTGCTGGAGTGCAGCACCAAACCCAGTGGCTCCGGCTGGAGCACGTAGAGTTCGGCGCTGGTGGCAACACGCAGGGTTCGGTCCAGCAGGCCGGCATGGGGGCCAACGAAGATCTGATTGTCGATGCGGGCCACCACGGCTGACCGCTGCGTACCCACCCCGGGATCGACGACCGCCAGGTGGATGGTGCCGGGAGGAAACCAGTGACGACAGCGTTCCAGCCAGAATCCGCCGAGCTCCACGTCCTGCGGGGGAATCGAATGGCTCAGATCGACGAACCGAAGCTCCGGGCAGCGAGCCAGCATCACGCCCTTCATGACTCCAACGTACGGATCCTCTGTTCCGAAGTCGGTGAGCAAGGTCACGAGTGGGGCGGACACGTCAACGTCCTCGCTGATTGCCCCACAGCAGGATCTGGAGGCGGGTTGAGAAGCAATGGTTCCGTTCCAGGGCCACCTCGGCAACCCAGGGGCCCCGCTCGGCAAGCGTCTCCGCGCTGTCTGCCTGAGGCATCCACATCACCCGTCGCTGCGGCCATTCGAGCTCTTCGATCAGGGCATCGGCTTCGCTCACGTCCGATGGGTCCGCCACGACCAACTTGAGCCACGCCCGTTCGGTGCCACGCAGTGCCATCAGTGCGTCGAAACGCAGGCGGTGTTGGCGAGGCACCCCCGAGTTGTGGAGCTTCGGTGAGACGTTCCACTGCTCGACCCGTTGGATGAGTGTTGCTGACGGTCGGATGGTACCGTTGGTCTCGATCTCGAGCGGAAGTTGGTCGGGCAGCTGCGTCAGCATGCAGTCCAACGCGCCCTGCTGCAGGAGTGGCTCACCTCCGGTGATGACGAGCCGAACGGGACGGGTCGCCAGGATGGCCTCGACGACCTCGCGAAGATCGTGGGGCCGCTGGTGGAAACCACCGACGGAATCGGCCGGATCCCACGCATAGCGGCTATCGCAGAATCCGCACTTCAGGTTGCATCCACCCAGGCGAAGGAAGGTGGCGGGACGCCCAGCGTTCGGACCCTCGCCCTGCAGGCTCCGGAACAGCTCGCAGAGCCTCAGTTGTGTCGACACAGAATCGGCAATCGTCACCGGAGCAACCATGGACGTTCACCCCGGCCAGCGCAAACTGGGAGCAGCTCACCCCCTGCCGGCGGAGCTCCGTTTAGCTTGTTTTCTCGCCCCCAATCGAGAGGACTAAAACCTTACGGAGCTCGCGCCGGTGGGAGGTGACCCCAGTTTTCCACTTCTTACTCTTTCCTGCCTGGGTGCCGCCTTTACGAGTTTTGTTGGCCACGGGGCCCTCGCCGCAACGGAGCCGGGGCGGTTTCGTGGCACCGACCCCAGAGCTAGCAATCGGTGTGCCATCGCGAAATCCCCGGCAGCCGCTGGATGTGAGCCGTAGCCCGCGCCAGCGGAGACACAACTGTGCCAATCCCGGTCACGCCTGGCATGGTGAAGCGCTGCCACCCGGCTCATCCTGACCCGCCTGGGCTGCCGCACCGGCCGCGCCAGCCTCGCCCCCGGCAAGCTCGCCGTTTGGCCCCCCTTGGACTGCCGGGTCGTTGCCCACGGGTTTGTGGTCGGTTCCGCAACCAGCCAGGACCGACACGGAAAACAGCCAACGCGACGGGACATGAGCATCGCCTCGCCACCCAACGTGTCAATCGAATCAGAAACGGGTCAGCGCCGTACCCACGCGCAGCATGGCGCCCGGCAAGAGCCAGGACTGCGCCAGGGTCACTCTCTGTCCACCCTCGAGATAGTCGTAGGCAGTCCTTTGGAAGGGCATGCGCAGCTCCAGAGCACCCGCCACGAAGAAGGGATCCAGGGCCCAATGGATTCCCAGCCCAGCCACCGCATGGGCGCGCCAGTCTTGACCTTCCTTTTCCCCTTGCGCGATACCGATTTCACCTCGAGCAGACCACTGTGTCAGGGAGAGGCCCAACCCGAATTGTGGAACCACGAGGGGCCCGTTCTGGGCACCCAGGCGCCATTCGCAACGTGCCTCGCTGGAAAACCCAGAGAGCCGGATCTCGGCCCGTGGCGTGTCGAACCGAGTTGGCACGAGCATCGAGCCGGACAGCCCCGCTGACACCCGATCGTCGCGGACCAGATTCAGGAACGCGCCCGGCTCGTGGCGCCACCCCTCATCACCAGAGACGTGGGAGCCCAGCTGCAACCCCAGGGTCAGCTCGTAGCGTTGTATCGACACGGTCCCGTTGGGCGTGGAAACCAAGGCGCCCTGGAGGGTTGCCAGTCGCTGCAGTTCCTTCTGCACCTGCTGACGAGGAACCTCGGCCTTCTGCGCCCAGAGGGCGGTTGCCGAGGAATGGGCAATCTGCGCAAGCGTCTCGCTCCCTAGCTCGTCCAGACCGTTGTCGAGTTCGACGTCCCTGAGCAGGTAGCGAACCGGGGCCGACACCGCCTCTCGAACCGCCAGGTAGATGCGGGCCCGCGTCGGGGACAGCCGGGTCATCCACAGGTACACGGTCGCGTCAGCGGCGGGCTCCAACACGTCCCGCGACGACAGCTGAGCTTGCCGGGTCAGTGTAACGCGAGTGTTCGGATCGAACAGACTTTGCACTCGTTCCGCCAGGATCCGGTCCCTTGCCATCGATCCGACCAGGACGATCGTCGCCCCCGGTGGGGAATCGGACGAAGCTCCGTTGGCAGCCGTCGCTCCAGCAGGGGAATCGGACGAAGCTCTGTCGGCAGCCGTCGCTCCAGCAGTCGTCACTACGGCGACCAGAACAATCAGCACCGGCACCTGCTCAAGGAGCCGCATGCTTGCTGCGCTCCCGAGCTACCTTGGCATAGGGTGAGGTCGGGAACTCGGTCGCGATTCGACGCAGGGCCTGTCGTTCCACCTCGCCATTGCCCATACGGCGCGCTGTCTCGGCAAGGCCCCACAAAGCCTCGGCCTGCAGACTGCCTCCGGACTGGGCTAGAGTCTGGTATTCGCGCAGCGCTGCCTGTGGATCGTCCGTTTCTTTCAATTTGGCCAGCGCAAGCCGCGCCAACGGTGCTTCCTTCGCCCCGGGATGGCGGGAGAGAATCGTCTGATACAGCCGACTGGCCGCGACCCGCTCCCCGTCGCGCCGCAATCGGTTGGCTTCGGCGAACAACTCTCCGGAGCCAGGGGTTGGGAGCGACGCAACCGACGCAACCGCACCCACATGCGTCGACCCTCCGGATGCCGACGGAACGGCGCCCGGCTCGTGGGGTGTCCATGGCTCCGGCAAGGACTCCACCAGAATGGCAGGATGAAGAACGCGGTGCCCCCGCGACCCAGCTCCCGACGGGGCCCGGACGGCCCCTTCTGAAGCTGACACCGCCAGCAATCGTGCATGGTCCGGAGCGGTCTTGACGGTCACGTAGTAGGCACCGGTCGCCACCGCTGCCACCAGCAGAACGGTGATGGCAACCAACAGAGCCCGAGCCCTCGGGACGAAGCGTGTGTTTGTGCCTGCCAGCGAACTGGCTGCACGGTCCGCGATTCTCTTGACCAGCGCCTCGTCTCCCCGCAATACCTGGCTCTCTCGGTCCAGTTCTCCCAAAATGGTGCTGGCCAGGCGCACCTCGAAGGATGCGGCCAACCCCCGCTCCAATTCGCGCAGCTCTTCCTCGCCCAACGCATCCCGGTGCGCCAAGCAAACTAGATCGGTGACCTCGCGCTCGTTCATGCCGTGTGCTCCAGCAGCCCGCGGAGTTGGGGGCATTGTAGGGCGCGATCCACGAGGCTGTGCTTGGCCAGGCGCAGGCGACTTCGAACCGTCTCCACCGGTACGCCGCAGATGGCGGCAACTTCGCTGACCGTGTGACCCAACACGCAGTGAAGCGCCAAGACCTCTGCCTGCGCCTCAGGCAATTGGTCGCACAGCTGCCGCACCAGTTGGACGCTCGCCTTGGCGGCCAGCTGCTCCTCGGGAGAATCCTGGGGCGAGGGGACCTGGTCAGGAACGACTGGCACAATGCCAACCGGACCCCGCTTCCTGGCCGCCCGGCGGCGCCGGGCATTCATCGCGGTCTGCAACGCGACCCGACAGGCGAAGTTCTTGACCGAGCACTCGCGCCGGAAACGAGGCAGCGCCCTGAGCAGCTCGATGGCAGCTTCCTGGGCTACGTCTTCCAGATCCGCGTCCTTGGCTCCCAAGACCCGGCGCACGACGCGCAGTAGGAAGGGACCCAGCACCGTGAGCAGGGTCCGACTGGCTGGCTTGTCGCCCGCAGCCGCCGCCTCAGCGAGCTGCAGCAATTCGTCCTCGGCGCCCGCAGGCCGAGCGGCCCGTGGGCGGACCAGGCGAAGTAGACGCACCATCAGGATCCATAGTGTGAATCGAATTGGGTTCGGGTCACCCCTCGATCGAACGCGCTGGGCCAGTGACCGAGCCTGCCGCCCCGATTGGGGCAGATTCCCCGGTTTGCGAACGCCACCCGAAGGGCGTTTCAGACTCGGATTTGCCGGCCGTGCCCTTCAGCGCAGGCTCATGGGATCCGTATGAATATCCGATGCCATCACTTGGGTCGGTCCGGTGTGGATTGCTGGTCGTGCTAGCCGCCACGCTGGGCTCGACCTCCCCGGTACGCGCCGGAGGGTCGGCGCGGTTACCTGAAGAGCTCGTGTCGGAAAGCAGCCCCCAGGTCGTTTCACCCTCCGAAGGACTCACCCTGCGCCTTCACCCGGGGACGCGAATGACCCGTCTTCCCCGCATCACTCTGGCACTGGGTGAGCGGGACACATCCAATCGGGCTTACGCGTTCCAGCTCCAGGAAGGAACGCTGGACATCGATATCGACATCAAGGTCCGACCCATCCCTTCAGTGGTGATCCAGTCGCCTCACAAGACCGGGGCGGTCGCAAAAGGCGGGCACAGCCGGGTCGTGGTCAACCCCAAGGGGGTGAGCGTCGCGGCCATCTCGGGACGCGCCATGATCGGCATCGTGGGCTCACGGTGGCGACCCCTGGCAGTAGGCCGTGCCTTGATCGTTGACGCCGAGAAGGGCGCGCCCAGCACGACCGAGCTATTGCCCCCACCGGTGCCAGTTTCGACGTCCCGCCTCGGCGTGTTCCTGGGCAATGCCACTGACTCGGGGCACCGGATCGAATGGAAGGCGATTGCCGGGGCGGAGTCGTACTCGCTCCAGGTCGGCGAGCAGAACACGGATGGCATTCGCACAGTGTGGTCGCGTTCTGGGCAGCAGAGTCCCTGCACCATCCCCACCCTACCACCTGGTCAATACCGGGCCTGGGTCAGCGCTGAAAACTCCTTTGGCCTCTCCACTCGCTCGGTGGAACCGCTGGACATCCGAGTCGTAGGGCTGGTTCTGCCCAAGCGCGCGGTGATTGACGGACGAACGGTGCGGATCCCCGCGCAGCACATGCTACCGCTGAGCAACACGGCGGGGCTGTTGATGACCTATGGAGCATCGGGTGACGTCTTCTTCCCAGCTCCCAGTCAGGTGGGGCCAATCGAGGATGAGCCCTTGGTGGTGCGCCTGCGTGATCCGGACTCCGGCAACGAGTCGAGTTTCCGAGTGGAGCCACTGGTAACCGTTGCGCGAATAGAGCTTCGGCCAGCCCGCGCGATTTGGCCGAGCGATACCGTCAAGGCGCGCATCACCCTCCCCGGAACGGACACTCTGCTCCTCGGCGAGTTGGGGTTGGTCCCGAGGGTCACGGTGAACGCCCAACCCGTGGACACCCAGTGGCAGGAGCGCAAGCCGGGAACCATCTTTGCCAGCATTCCCCCGCCCTTCACCCCGGGCCCCTGGGTGGTTCGAGTGACGCTGCACGACGAGCAAGGACACGAGCTGGCGGGGGATTTCCTGGAGGTCGCGGAGAAGAGCACCCCCACCCGCGTGGTGCGACAGCCCTGAGCACGCCGGATCGCGACTATCCCCAGTCGTCGGTCCTGATCCGATCCAGGTTCACCCCCGCCTCCCCCAGACTGGTTCGATGGTGAGCGATCATGGCGGGTGGACCCGACACGAAATACAGGCTGTCCATGCCGTGGCGTTCGACCACCTCTCGAGTGGGGATCCGGCCCCGCTGATCCTCTTCCAAGACATCGACGCGGAAGTGCGGATTCTGACGCTGCGCCTGCTCGAGCTCGGGGGCGAACACGTGGTATCGGCGCTGGCGAATCCCCAGATACAGCGCGCAAGATGGGTAGCTGCGGAAGGATTCATCTAGGAACAGGGACAGAAACGGGGTGACCCCTGTTCCCCCCGCTAAAAAGACCAGGGACTCTTCTGCCTTCGCGTCCTGCAGCAACTCACCATAGGGGAGCTTCAACCACACTTCCTTTTCGGGCACGAGCTCCTTCGCCATGCGTTCGGTGAAGGCACCTTTGACGGAAAAGGAGATGGCCAGGGTCTGTTGACTGCTATTGGGCGGTGATTGAATGGAGAAGCATCGTGACTCGGGCCAGCCTCGAGAGGGATCGTAGGGATCCAAGGCGACGTGCAGGAACTGCCCGGCGCGGAAACGAAAAGGGTTGCCGTCCGTCCGGAACCGAACCGTGAACAGGTCGGGGAGCCGCGGCACACAGTCAACCACGCGGACCTGATGTTTTCGAACGATAGCCATACCAGTCCTAACGAGCGTGGATGTCCATGAAACGGTCGAAGGTCTGCGCGATGTAGCTCAGCATCTGTGGGGTGAGCCCCGGGTAGGTCCCCAAGAAGAAGGTGTGGTTCATGACCGCGTCGGTCTGGGCCAGACTACCTGCCACCCGGTAGGCATCCCTGGGCAGGTCAGTGAAAGCGGGCTGACGAATCATGTTACCCGCAAAGATGTTGCGAGTCTCGATGCGGTTCTGATTGAGATACGAGACCAGCTGGTTGCGCGTGAAGGGGGCCTCGGGACGAACCGTAACGATGTAGGCGAACCAGGCAGGGTCGGAGTATTCGGTGGCCTCGGGCAATTGCAGATGGGCCTGGTGTCGTCCCAAGAATTCCGAGTAGGCCGCGAAGTTCTGACGGCGCTTCTCACAGAAGCTTCCCAGTTTCTGCAGCTGAGCGGTCCCGATGGCAGCCTGCATCTCGGTCATCTTCAGGTTGTACCCGATCTCGGAATAGACGTACTTGTGGTCGTACCCGAGGGGCAGCTCACCGAACTGTTGAGAGAAGCGCTTGCCACAGGTGTTGTTCTCGCCCCCTGCGCAGTAGCAGTCCCGTCCCCAGTCCCTGAAGGAGCGCACGATCTGCGCCAGCTGGTCGTCCTTGGTGACGATCGCCCCCCCCTCCCCGGTGGTGATATGATGCGCTGGGTAGAAGGAAAGAGTGGCCAGGTCACCGAAGGTGCCGGTTGGCCGCCCGCGGTACAGACTGCCCAACGCGTCACAGTTGTCCTCCACCAACCAGAGCCGGTGTTTCTGAGCCAGGGTGGTTATGACGTCGAGATTGAAGGGGTTTCCTAGGGTATGGGCCAGGAAGATGGCCGAGGTCTTGGGCGAGATGGCTTGCTCGAGGGCCCGCACGTCCACGTTGTAGGTAGGGAGCTCCACGTCGACGAACACGGGGCAAAGGCGGTTCTGAACCAACGGAGCCACCGTGGATGGAAAGCCGGCTGCGACCGTGATGACCTCGCTGCCCGGCGCGAGGCGCCGATCCTTCAGCTTGTGCGAAGTGAGCGCGGAGATGGCCAGAAGATTGGCTGACGACCCGGAGTTGGCCAACAGGACGTTCTCCACGCCCAACCAATCGGCAAGTCCCGTCGCGAACTGCTCCGAGTAGCGCCCCTCGGTCAGCCAGAAATCGAGCGACGCATCGACCAGGGCCACCAGCTCGGCCTCGTCGAACACCCGGCCCGCATAGTGAACCGTGTCGCGGGACGGGTCGAAGTGACTCGTTGAAAATTGCTGGCGCGCATAGCTGCGAACCAAGTCCAGGATGGGTGTTCGAGGGTAGTTCATGTAAAAAGCGTGCTTCGGTGCCGTGCCGCGGGTAGACGGCACGGACTCTAGCGCAACCGGGTTGGGCGTCGAACACGCCGGTCGGGGCAAGGACCCGCCAGTATTGGGGATTTGCGCGTTGCCCGGGTTTCCATCATCCTGACCGGGTGTTCTCTGGCAGAGTCTCGGCCCTTTCTGGCCTGGTCCTGGGTTGTCTGTTGGCCGCGGTCACGGTGTTTTGTCGTTGGTCGCGGGCCGAATCCTTGGCCATCCCAGGTTGGGTGACGGCTAAACCCCAACCATCCACGCAGGTGCAGAAATCGGCCAAACAGCGGGGGATCAACCCCTGCAATACCCCCGACCCGGGCTTCGGCGTGTATGCGCCGTGGTATCGGGACGTCGATTTTGGGCAGATCCTGATTCCGAAGCGTGGGGTACCCCGAGCAGGTGGCTTCGATGTGGTCTTCCATTTCCATGGCCACGAGCCCGTCCGCAAGGAGTGGGTCAAGGTGATGACCCGAACCGTCCTCGCCTCGGTGGATCTGGGGGTCGGCTCGGGTGCCTATGAAGGGACGTTCGCTGATCCCTCGGCGTTCGAGAACTACATCGAGAGCGTACAGGCCAGTGTGGCGCGCCACACCAAAAACCCCAAGGCGCACATCCGTCGGATCGCCCTGTCGGCATGGAGCGCCGGTTATGGTGCCGTCGAGAAGATTCTGGAGCAGCCTCTGGGGCGCCGCGTGGATGCCGTGATCCTGTTGGACGGGCTCCACTCCGGCTACATGGATGGCCATGTCAACGGCATGCAGCTCAAGGGGATCATGGACTTCGCGCAGCGGGCCACGCGGGATCGGGCCCTGTTCTTCTTCAGCCACTCGTCGATCATCCCTCCGGGCTACGCGTCCACCACGGAGACCGCCAACTGGCTGGTGTGGTCAGTGGGAGGCAAGACGGCCAAAGCGCGCCCCCGCCGCAACGAAGTGATGGGGCTCGAGCTCATCTCCCGTTATGATCGGGGCGGGATGCACATTCGTGGCTACTCTGGCAACGACACCCTCGACCATTGCGCCCACATCGGGCTTTACCGCGACGTCTTGTCGGCGCATCTGATCCCGCGCTGGGGGCTGCACAGACGGGGCGCTCCTTAATCGAGCGTCATGCCCCGCGTTACGTGGTACAGGGGGCGCATGCCGCTGGTGCTATCCGAGGTAAAAGACGAGGTTGGAATACTGACCCTGAACCATCCCCAGCGGCGTAACGCCCTGGGTGAGGCTTTGATCTCGGAGATCCTGGCGACGCTGACGGAGTTCTCGTGCCAGAAGGTCCGGGTCGTGGTGCTGCGAGCCACGCCCGGCAGCACCGTCTTCTCGGCGGGCCATGACCTGAACGAGCTACCGTCGCCAGGGAGGGATCCGCTCGGTTACGACGATCCCTTGCTGCGAGTCGTCGATGCCATTCGTCGATTTCCGGTGCCGGTGGTGGCCGTGGTGGAGGGCTCGGTGTGGGGAGGTGCCTGCGAACTGGTCCTGTCCTGTGATCTCCTGTTCACGACCCCAGAGGTCACGTTCGCCATCACGCCGGCCAAACTGGGTGTCCCCTACAACACGGCCGGGATCCTTCACCTGCGCAATGCCCTGCCCCAGAACCTGCTAAAGGAGCTGCTCTTCGTGGCGGCTCCCATCTCGTGCCAGAGGCTGGCCGAGGTGGGGGTGGTCAATCGAATCGTTCCGGCAGACGAGCTGATGCCAACCGTCCTGGGAATTGCCGCACAGATGGTCCAAAACAAGGGGCTGGCCCTGCAGGTCATGAAGGAGCAACTCCGGTTGCTGGGTGGGGCGCATCCGCTGCCACCCGAGACCTTCGAGCGCCTCCAGGGACTGCGACGCTTGGCCTACGACAGCGAAGAATACCGAGCGGGGCTGGCCGCGGCGCAACCCAGAAGCGGCGAAGCGGCCAAGAGCCGGTGACGCTACCCGTCGCTCTACCGGCCTTGCTCCAAGCGTTCGATGCTCTGCCAGAGCTTGGCCAGCATGTGCGCTTGTAGTGCAATCAGGGGCGCGGCGATATCATGACGGATCTCACGGTCGGCGTGCTGTAAGCCAATGATCGGCTGACCGTCGATATTCAGGACCACGAGGTAGGTCGAGCGCTGGTCGCGGAACAGGAAATCGTGGCGCCGCAGGCCGGCAAGCCTTGGAAAATCCACGTTCTTGAGCTCCTTCCACAGCTCCTGGAAGTCGCCATCGTCCAGCGTGACCTCCACACTGCCCATGTCCACCTTCAAGCGCTCCGGGTGGGCCTCGGCCAGGGCCAATAGCCGGGGGCGTTCCTTCTCCAGCTGCTCGCGCTGGGGCGTGAACAGGAAGTACACCAACAGCGAGGTCCGCCCGGGTTTCCGATTGAGACTGCAACGTCCGAACTGCAGATGCAGGGTCTGGGGCACGCCGGTCACGCGGCTCCAAGCATCCCTTGTGTCTTGGGCCCGGATGGGACGCTGTACCGCCTCCGCCAACTCGTCGAGGCGCGCCTGCAGGGCTCGGTCCTTCAACAGCCCCATGGAAAGGTCCAAGGAGATGATCTCCCGACCATCCACGACCAACTTCATGCTGCTGGAGAAGGCGGTGTCTGTCGGCCCGGGGAGGCTTCGGAAATCGGATGGCCCGAGGCCCTTGTAAGGCCCAAAGTCGAACGCTGACAGCTCCGCCCAGATCTCGGCAAACACCTGGGGAGTGAGCGTCCTTTGGGAGATCTCGCTTGACTCGGGCGCCGTGCCCTCCGGTTGGGGCATGGTGCTGTACAGGGTCCGCAGCTCCCGCTGAAGGATTCGATCACCCTCCTTGGAGATGGACAGGGATCCCAGGACGAACTCCACCCGCTGGGGGACCGCCGATTGCTGGGAACCAGACGTCGAAGTGCCGGGCGTCCCGGCGCCGGAACCGCAACCCGCCGCGAGCGCGCCGAGAACCAACAGGATCTTCCGGTTCACGCCCAGGCTACTCCGCGCATTCGGACAGGCTGCAGTCATCGTTACAACTGTCCACGTCCTCGCCGCCGTCGTCGCAAGCTTCTACCCCGGCCCACACGATGCCGTCTCCGCAGACAGCAAAACTACAGGTGTTCGTACAGCTGTCAGAATTGTCGTCGTTGGCGTCGTCACATTCCATCCAGGGGGTTACAACCCCAGTGCCACAGTCCACTTCAGCGCAATAATTCGGGCATTCGTCGTCGTTGATTAGGTTCCCGTCGTCACACGATTCCCCAGCAGAAACGTCTCCGTCCCCGCAGAAGGGCTCGGTGCACGACGGCGTACACGTGTCATAGCCGTCCAGGTTCCCGTCGTCGCACTCTTCGCCGGGCTGCAACACCCCGTCACCGCAGACGGAAATGACGCAGAGCGCGGAACAACCGTCGGCGCCGTCGCAATCCTCTCCGGTATCGACCACGCCGTTGCCGCACAGCGGCAGTCGACAAGCGTTGGTACAACCGTCCTGGTCGTCGTCGTTCTGATCGTCACAGGCCTCGTTCGACTGCACGATACCGTCACCGCAGAACTCCAACAGGCAGCCAGAGGAGCAGCCGTCTGACGAGACTCGATTACCGTCCTCGCATTGTTCGGATGGATGAAGAATACCGTCGCCACAATTGTGCCGCCGGCAATCGTTCATGCAGTAGTCGACCTGGCTCGTGTTCCCATCGTCGCAGTCCTCGCCGGACTCGACGATTCCATTCCCGCAACGGGGTTCCGTGCAGTCGGAGTTGCAGGAATCCCCGTCCCGTGGGTTTCCGTCGTCGCATTCTTCTCCCTCATCGAGCACGCCGTTGCCGCAGGTACTCCGCGTGCAGTCGTTCCGGCAGAAGTCCTGGTCGTTGCCGTTGCCGTCGTCACATTCCTCGCAGTTGTCTCGGATGCCGTTGCCGCAAGCCCCTTCGCGGATCGTGCAGTCGTTCCCACAGCCGTCGTCATCGACCGGGTTGCCGTCGTCGCATTCCTCTTCCCAGTCAATGACACAGTCACCACACTGGGCCAGCTTCAGCGTACAGTCATTACGGCAGAAATCCTGGTCGTCCTGGTCTCCGTCGTCGCACTCCTCGTAGCCGTCCCAGGTATTCCCGTCCCCACAACGGGGAAGCGTGCAGTCATCGAGGCAATCGTCCCAGTTGTTCGGGTTGCCGTCGTCGCATTGCTCGCTCTGGGTGTCGACCACGCCGTTGCCACAGTGGGGTCGCAGCAGGCATGCCTCGGTGCACTCGCCGCGGAGCGTCACATCCAGATCCGGATCGCACTCTTCGCCGAGAGTGACCTCGATCCATCCGTTGCCGCAATGCTCGGCTGCTCCCGCTTGGCCCGCCTCTCCGGCCGCGGCGCCGCCTATCGATGCTCCCCCGTTGCCCACCGGCGCTCCCCCTTCGCTGACCTCGCCCGCCTCGCCGGCCGCGGCTCCGCCCGTCGATGCTCCCCCTTCGCTGACCTCGCCACCCTCACCGGTCTGCCCGGCGCTGGCTCCGCCCTGGCTCTGCTCCCCACCCTGTCCGGGCTCCCCGGCAGTGGCCCCTCCCCTTCCTGCTCCCCCGTTGCCCACCGGCGCTCCGCCTTCGCCAATCTCCCCGCCCTCGGCCGCTGGATGACCTGCCTCTGGGCTCCCACCTGGGCCCTCACCGCTCGTGCCGGCGGACTCACCGCCGCCACCGCCCTGCTCGTCATCCCAGGCCCCAGACCCATCGCCACAGCCACCTGCAACCAATGCTGCGCTGAGAATGCCGAGAACGCCAACGCTCAGGAGCCCCGTTCGTTTTGCCATGGCGCAGGCTACCACAGCCGAACGCGGGCGGACCAGAGGCGGCCGTTCGCCGCCCTTTTTGCCTCGCCTGGCTAGCTCGGTTGGTCCGAAGAGCGCCGGCCTATCCCGCGGGATGCGCCATCGGTCTGTGCGGTGGCGGGGCCGCGCCGCGGAACGTAGGAGCGCCGCCCACTACCGTAGAGCTCCCGGAGCTCCTCGAACGTCTTCACCCCCGAGTTCTCGGCAATGCGGGCATGGCCCCGGCAGAGGTAGACGGGTCGAACGTCATAGTCCACCTTCACGATCTTGCGACCGTCGTCCTGCTCCGCCTTGGAACGGAAATTCTCGCATACTTCGCAGTACTGTCCCATGGCCGACATTGTAGAAAGGCTCCGATCCTGGCGGCCAAGTTGTTTGCAGGGACCCCGCAGTAACCGCCCCCCAGGGACCCGTGGCCTGACCTTGCCGCACGCTGGCGGGCATCGGGCCCGCTGGATCGGAGCGGGCCGTCGACTACGGGGCCTCGCCCCAGTCCTAGAGCAGGACCATCAGACCGAGATCGAGCCCCAGTCGGCGGTAGCTTGCCGAATTGGAGAAGCTCCGATTGCCGGGATTCAAGTGGTACTCCGAGTGCCGGCCAATCATGCTGAAGTCCGCGCCCGGACCAACGAAAAAGCCCACCACCGGAACCGGCGCATAGACGAAGAGTATGTCGGCCCCCAAGAGCCAGAAGGTCTCGGTTGATTCAGGCTCGTACAGGGGATCTGCGTGAACGTTGTTTCGGTAGAAGCCCGGCCCCGCGCGGAACCAGAACCCGAACTGGGAACCGATGGGCAACAGGTACCCGATCTTGGGGTGCAGAAGGAACGTGTCGTCACGCTCCTTGTCAATGCTGAAGCTACCGCCACCGTCAGGTACCCTATGGCTTCCACTGCTCGTTTGGTAGCCGAGCGTTCCACCCAGGGACACCTGGGGCCAGACGAAGTAGTGCACGCCCACCTTGGCCCCCGACTTCAAAAGGAAACTGAACTGCGTCGTTGTGTCGGTCTGTTCCTCATCCTGCTGGTCGTCGTACTTGCGGGTCTCGACATTGTAGCCGGTCACGTTCTCCACCCCGATGGCAAACGTACCGGGGGCGCCCAGGGTCTGGCCCCAAGCCAGGGAGGGCAGGCTTAATATGCCGAGGACCAGCGCTCGCTGAGTCACGAGACCTGCCCCGGCCGAATGGATCGAGGAACGGGGAAACGTCATGGAGACCTCCACAGAGCGGTCATTCTAGCTCAACCTGGTCTTCGTCTGTAAGATACCTGTGCTACGAGCGAAATCGTCAGGCCCTGTGGAGGGCCTGGGCCGGCAACGGACGGGGTTGGAAGCGCTTCGCCCTTGGCCTATCCTGAAACCGCGCCATGGCTGACTTGGCCCCCATCGAGGTTCGTCACTACGGTGCGACCGGACCGACTGCCGTGGTGCTCCATGGCGGACCTGGTGCGCCGGGCTCTGCCGCCGGTCTGGCGCGGTTGCTCTCGACGGATTTGCGCGTCCTGGAGCCACTGCAGCGGCGCTCGGGCATGGTCAGACTCGTGGTATCCCGTCACGTCGAGGATCTGGCGATGATCGCGCCGAATCCGGCGGTACTGGTCGGCGCATCCTGGGGTGCAATGCTGGGGCTATCCTTCGCGGCTCGTTACCCGAAGGCGGTCTCGGCTCTGGTGTTGGTTGGCTGCGGCACTTACGACGAGGCCTCCCGCGCCACTTACCAGCGGTCCCTGGACCAGCGACTGGGCGATGCGGGGCGTCGGAAGCTCAAGCGACTCGAGGCGCGGCTGGCAGCGGAGGCTGACCCGTCCCGGCGGGATCTGGTGATGAACCGCCTGGGCGCATTGCACATGCAGGCCGCTTCCTTCGACCCAATCGATGAGGTCGATCGAAGCCGTGACGTTCCGTCCATCGACTACCGAGGGCACCTCGAGACCTGGCAGGACGTGCTGCGTCTCCAGCGGGAAGGGATCGAGCCGGCTGCGTTCGCAGCGATCACGGCTCCGGTCCTGATGGTGCATGGCAACGTCGATCCCCATCCGGGCCCGGCGACGCGCGATGTGCTGCGGCGCTTCATACCCACTCTCGAGTACGTCGAACTCGACCGTTGTGGTCACGAGCCCTGGCGCGAGCGGCAGGTGCGGGAGCATTTCGCCAAACTCGTGGTGGAATGGATTGTTCGCCGTTCTCGCGATGGGCCGTAGTGCCCGGTGTCACTCTCTGCTAGTGTGGCTTGGCGTGTCCAGCCGTCCTCGCTCCGATCGAACCACTGCGGGCCGTCGCCTACTGCTCGCCGGAGTGCTCTGGTTGCACAGTGGCTGCCTGGCGCTGGTCAGCCCCGAGGATCGGGGGCCCGAGGCTGGCAGCGGTGGCCAGGCAGGCACGGTGGGGACACCGCCGAGCCAGGGGGGCACTGCGGGAAACGCCATGCCCCTGGGTCTCGCCGGCCACGGCAAATTTCGGCCTAACTAGTACTTCTCGCCCCTGACCGGGCGCCGTGCAAGACTCGGGCATCGTTTCATGGCCATCAATCGCGAACGCCTCAAGACCCTGCTTGCCGAATACGGCAGCCTGGCCCTTTACATCTATCTTGTCATCTTCGCTCTGGTTTTGGTTGGGTTCGTGGTGGCCATCCGGATGGGGATCCATGTGGACAGTACCGCCGGAAAGGCGGGGGTTTGGGGAGCCGCTTGGCTGGCAACCAAGGTTACGCAACCACTTCGGATCCTGGCTACGGTGGCGCTCACACCGATCGTGGCTCAGTTGCTCAAGCTCAAGAAGAAGCCCGCCCTGGCAACGGGTAAGGACGATCCGACGGCCTAGATCGTCTCAGCGCACGATCTGCCCCAGCGGGATGCTGATCTCATCCTTGTGCAGGAGTCTTCCGCGCTCCTCCGCCACATGTTCGACGAGCGGGATGTCCGTGCCCAGAAAACGGTTGGCGTGGCTGCGGAACACCGCGGGGTGACCCGTGCAGAGCGCGCGGAGCGTGCCCTGGTTCGGTTGAACGAAGCCCGGGTGGCGGTCCAGCCAGTCCAAGAGGCTCTCGGCTATATTGGGGCTGGGATCGAGCAGCTCGATGCCGGGTCTCACTGCGGCCGCGAAGGCGTCTTTGAGCAGTGGGTAGTGGGTACAGGCCAAGACCAGTGTGTCGATGTCGCCGAAGCTCGAGAGATATCGAGCCACCGCCTGTCGAGCGATGTCGGTATTTTCCCAACCCTCCTCGACGATGGGCGCCAATAGCGGTGCTGCCACGGCGCTGACCCGATGGGGCCCCAGCTTGTGGATCTCGGTGACGAACGTCCGCGATTGCACGGTGCGGGTGGTCCCGATGATGCCGATGTGACCGGCCGAGCGTCGAACCGCGGTCTCTGCCGTGGGGATGGTCACGCCCAGAATGCGCCGGGGGCCCTGCCGGTCGGGGGTGTACCGGGTCTGCAGATGCCGGAGCGCCGTGCAGGACACGGTGTGGCACGCCACGACGATGAGCCGACAACCCTCCTCCAACAGGCGCTCCACGCATTGCTCGGCGTAGTCGAGGACCGTGTCCACGTCGCGGCCACCGTACGGTGCGCGTCCGCTATCCCCCAGGTAGACGAAGTCAAAGCCGGGAAGCTTGGCGCGCAACGCGGCCAGGACCGTCAATCCACCGAAACCCGAGTCATAGACGCCAATCATTGGAGGACAAGGCGAGCTCTAGCCGAGGGGGATGGCCCGTGCAAAGCGTGGTTGCGACGGCCCGACCAGCAACCGGTCGATTGGGGCCCGGCCATTGCCGGTTTCGAGCGTCCATTGCGGCCCAGAGCCCGGACCGACGAGATGCGGCGCTGGTCGTTCCGAGTTCTCAGTCGATGCTCGGGCATTCCACCAACAGGCATTGCCAGCGACCGTCGACGAACTGACATTGCTCGGACGGCCCGCATTCGCCTTGACTTTCGCACGAGTCTTGGGGCGTCGAACAGAAGTACCCGAACGGCGCATCGAAGCAACCCGTGGCCAAACGACAAACCTGACCGCTCCCGCAATCATGGTCGGCCCAACACGTGGCTTTGACACATACCCGTACCTGCGTGAATTCCGAACACGTGCAGCGCTGGTCGTTGGGGCAGTCCGAGTCGGTGTTACAGTCGTCATACATGCATCGGGAAAAGTCCACTCGTTTTCGGCAACTGCCGTCAGGTAGGCTCGTGCAGTCCGCGTCCGAGGAGCATTCCTCCCACACAGCGTATTCGCACCGCGGAACCGCCAAGTCACATCGACCCGTCGGGTAGCATGCCGCGTCCCGGTCGCCC
The DNA here is from genome assembly GCA_964648165.1 of uncultured Polyangiaceae bacterium. GTDB lineage: Bacteria > Myxococcota_A > Polyangia > Polyangiales > Polyangiaceae > FEN-1139. The sequence goes on from CAZYKT010000013.1 coordinate 76,503, forward strand.
GGCGTGACGCATCTTCCATCGGGCGACACGGTGCAACTTGCGTCGCTCGAGCAAGGCTCCCCGAATTGCCGCGGATAGGCACAGGTGGCGTTGGCGAAGCCACGACAGCGGCCACCACTTCTTTCCATGCAATCCTCATGTCTGGTGCACGCGCGACTGAGATCCAAGCAACGAGTCGGATTGTCGTCGAAGTCGTAGGTCGGGCTGTGCCCAAGGGCGGATTGCCAGACGGGGGCCCGGTAGTCCTGGGAGATAGGTTCTCCACAAGCTGGGAAATCCCCGGTGTCGATAGCATGCTCGGCAACGGTCTGGTTCAGAAAGGCATTCCACTCCTCTTCACTCGGAAGTCGCGAACAACCGGACAGGACCGACGAAAACTCGCAGCCACTGGTGGCGTACGTGACGGCAATGCAGTCGGGTGTCCTCTCACAGAGCTCCAATTCCGACTCGGTGTTGGCGTCATCGCCCGTCTCCGCTGCAGCAGACGTGCAGCTCAAGGCCTGGATGCCGTCCGTGCCGCCCGGTTCGTTGCCACCCGAATCGACAGCAGCACTACCACTCGTGCCTTGATCACCCCCTTGTGATGACAGGGGCTCGTCCGCACTGGGGAGTTGTCTCGCACAGGCCGATACCAACAACAGCGGTAGACAGAAGACGCGCACCCGTTGGATGACACATCGGCGTGTCAACTCGGGCTGGGCTGGACACGGATAGATTCCCCCGACGTTGTGAGCCATTGCGCCGCCTCTCGCAGATATCTAGACAACTGCGTGGAGTGTACCACGAGTGTGGGACTGGGCCGAGTCAATCTGGTACGCGCCGCTCCGCCGCAAATGCGCGCTCCCCCTTGGCAAAACTGGTCAGCACCTCGACCAACAGGGACTTTTCACGCTGTTGCACTCGGGCCGCCAGTGAGTCGACCGTGTCGTCGGACAGAACCGGGACCTTGGCCTGGGCCAGGGTGGGGCCCGTGTCGTAGTCCTCGTCCACCCAGTGCAAGGTCACACCCGACTCCGACTCGCCATGGGCCAGTACCGCGGCATGCACCCGGTTGCCGTACATGCCCTGGCCGCCGTGTTTGGGCAACAGTGCGGGATGGGTGTTGACCACGTGGCCCCGGAAGGCACTGAGCGTCTGACTCCCCAGTCTCTTCATGTACCCAGCCAACAGCACCAAATCGACGTGGTGTTCCCGGAGGCAATCACGAATGGCAAAATCCAGCGCCTCCGCGTCGGGGTGAGTCGAGCTGGAGAGATGCGCCCAGGGGACTTTGGCCTGGCGGGCTCGACGCAGGGCACCCGAGTCGGCGTTGTTGCTGATCACGACGGCCACGTTGGCCGGCAGCAGTCCCGAGGCGCAGGCATCCAATACCGCCTGCATGGTCGTCCCTTCGTGAGAGGCGAGGATTCCGATTCTGAAGGTCATGGGGTGTCCGCCGCGGCAGCGTAGCCTGGAGTACGACCCGGGGCCAATGGTCCCCTAGCAGAGCGATGCGCAGCGTTGTGAACAGCCGTCGCCGGGATATTGAGTCATGTCATTCTGATCTGGCTCGGCGTGGTTTCTCGGGTTCATCGCCTCCGGGCGATTGCCACAGGACTCCATGCAGCGGTTGACCCGAGCGTTGCACTGGGGAGTTCGTGCAGGTGATCCAAACAGCGAACAGCCAGTCGCCGAGAGGATCGCCCAGCACGTGATTGCGCCGCGACAAACCCAAGAAGGCTGGCAAACAGACATGACGCCGCGAGGCTATCACAGGCGCCGGGGCTGGGTCTGTCGCGACCGGACACTTGCCAGAGATTGTGCCAGAATGGCACAGTCGTCACCGAACGGCGGGGCTGGTTCGCGGTTTTTCGCTGGCGGACGCCGGCACGATGGTTGCTAGGCCGGACGGGAACGGAGGATTTATGCGAGTCGTACTGGTTGGCGCGGACTTCGAGGAGAACCTGGCCCTGGGCATGATCGGCGCCGCTCTGGAGCAGGCAGGACACCTGGTGCGTGTGGCCCCGTTCTTGGACAAGGCCCCGCCCGAGGAGCTGGGCCGGCGGATCCTCCGCGAGCAACCCGACCTGGTAGGTTTGGCGATCCAGTTCCAGCATCGGTGCGTCGAGTACCTCGAGCTGGCGCGCGCCTTGCGGCGCCTGGGGTACCGGGGGCACATCACCTGCGGTGGTCAACATCCGACCATGGCTTATCGGGAGCTGCTCTCCGAGGAGCGGGCGGTTGATTCGGCGGTGCTTCACGAGGGGGAACGGACCGTGGTGGAGTTGGCCCAAGCGCTCGCCCAGGGTGATGACCTGTTGCAGGTGCGAGGTCTCGCTTGTCGTGACACACGGGGACAGGTCGTACGCACCGCCGCGCGTCCTCTCTGCGCGGAGCTCGACACCCTGCCCTTTGCCATGCGTTATCGAGCCCACACCCGTCATCTGGGCATGCCATTCATTCCCATCTACGGCAGTCGCGGCTGCTGGGGCTCCTGCGCGTTCTGTGCCATTACCACGGCGCATCGAGCGGCCAAGGAGCACATGGGTTCGCGCAGCTTCCGTCTGCGCTCGGTGGAGAATCTCGCCCAGGAGATGGCGGAGCTGTGGCATGCCGAGAAGGGCCCCTGCATCTTCTGCTTCCACGACGACACCCTGCTTTTGCCCCGACCAGAGGATTCGCTCAAGCGACTGCGTGCGCTGCGCGAGCGGCTGACCGAGCTCGGTGTGGGCGCGGCACCGATCATCGGCAAGTGCCGTCCGGATTGCGTAACCGAAGACTTGGCGGTCGCGCTGAAAGAGCTGGGGGTGTTTCGGATGTTCGTCGGGATCGAGAACGGATCCCAGCGGGGACTCGACCACCTGAATCGTCGAACCACACTGGCTGACCTGCACCGCGCGTTGGCCGCCTTTCACCGCGCCGGGGTTTACGTGTGCTACAATCTGCTGCTTTTCGAACCCCGGTCCTCGCTGCAGGACATACGGGACAACATCGCTTTCATCCGGCGTTACCCCAACATCCCGGTCAACTTCTGCCGCGCCGAGCCCTACCACGGCACGCCGCTGCACCAACAGCTCACCGCCAGTGGATCATTGTTCGGTAGCTATTTGGGCTGGGACTACCGGATAGCGGAGGATCGCGTTGAGTTGGCCTTCCGGATCGCCGCGGCCGTCTTCCACTCACGCAACTTCGAGCCCATGGGCGTGGCCAATCGCACCATTGGGACCCACTATTTCGCGCACGTCCTGGTCAATTCCCGACCCCAACCATCGCAGCAAGCCCTACGGCTCCTGGAGCGCTCCGAAAAGCTCTCCGCCAGTGTGTCTTTTAACACGGCCGATCTACTGGAGCGGGTGGTGGACATGGCCGAGAGCGCGGATCTGGCTGACCACCGGGGTTTGACGGAACGGACGGCACGCCTGGGGCTTGAAGTGGCAGCCCATGACAGGCTCTGGCATGCCGAATTGGATCAGTTGCTCCACGACATCGAGGTCTGTGCCGATGCCGCGGCGCGCACCGTGGCGGGTGCCCGGCCGTCGCGGCGTTCGACCTGGCTGTCACCCTGGGCGGTCACTGGCTACATGGTGACTGCGGCGCTGCCCGCCTGCGGCGGGGACGCCGATGACGACAACACGGCGGGGACTTCCGGTCGGGATGATGAGGGCCAGGGCGGCAATGCGGGGAACGTCGAAGGATCCCAGGGCGGTTCCTCGGGTGAGTCGATGAGCTACGACGGTGGCGCGCCTCCTTCGGGGGGTCGAGGCCAGGGAGGCATGGTGGTCGATCCTGCGCCGGGGGGTCGCTGGGGCTACGGGGGAGGGGTCGCCGATCCTTCGCCTGGTGGCACCTGGGGTTTCGGGGGATGGACGGGAGACGGTGGCTTCTCCTTTGGTGGCGTTGCGGACATGGTGCCGGAGGGTGGTCGACCCATTGCGGGAGGGGCTGGCCCGGGCGGACACAGTTGGGGTGGGAGCGTTGATGATCCGGTCCCTGGCGGTACGCAGGCCATCGGTGGATGGGGCGAGGGCGGTGGACCCGTCGATCCGGCACCTGGTGGGACGTTCGGTTTGGGCGGCCGCACCTTCGGCGGCATGAACGGTGATGGCGGCGCGCCGCCACAGGGCGGCCAGGGCGAGGGCGGCTACGAGATCAGCGACATGGTTCCCCAAGGGGGCCAGGCCTTCGCTGGCGAAGCTGGCCGCCAAGGTGAGGGCGGCTACGAGATCAGCGACATGGTTCCCCAAGGGGGCCAGGCCTTCGCTGGCGAAGCTGGCCGCCAAGGCGAAGGCGGTTACGAGATCAGCGACATGGTTCCCCAAGGGGGCCAGGCCTTTACCGGTGATCCCGAGGCGTCCGCGGGTGGCTACGTGGCTGTTCTGGGCGAGCCCGATGGCAGCGTACGCAAAGGGCTGGTGCCTGCCGCTGCTCCCTCCGATCAGGGGTCCCGTGTCGCGTCGGGGCCGAGGGTCGTCGAGCACTGGCGGAGCACCACCCCCACTCGCATCCCGCGCAGCAACGACCTGCCGCTGTACATCGCGCCCCAACCGACGTTGAGGGGCCGGGTCGTGTGCGGCGCGATCGACGTGACCCTGGCGGTCGATGGCCCCGACCTTAGCGCCTGTTGGGATGCGGAAGGGTCGGTGGAGGTCGACGGGGCCCACGCGCGTTGGGTGCCGAGCTCTCCGCGCGACCAGCTCGCGGTGGCCGTGGTGTCCCCCGGTGGGGTGGGAATCGCCACGCTTCGAGCCAGCGACGTCCTTCTCGAACAGGCCGGTCCGGCCAAGATCTGAGTGGTCGCAGCGGCCAGCGGCTCGGGCTAGGGTTGGCCCATGCGCTCGAGTCGCTGGCTCCTCCTGTACCGCCTGGCCATCCTGGTTGCGCTCTGTTTGAGCGTGGCGTTGCTCGTGGAGGCACTGAGCCCGGTCCGCAATTTCTGTGCGGTCGAGTCGGGCTGCGCGGCAGTCAAACGGGTGGTCAGCGTCTACATGCCACCCTTCGTCGTACCACTCGTCGGAGTGGTTGGGTTCGGCGTGCTCTACCTCGGTATCATCGTCGAGTCGGAGCTCTGGCGAAAACGGCTCGCTCTGTTCTTGAGCCCCGTGGGCGGAGCCATCGGGATGGGTCTATTGGCCTACCAATCCTTCTTGCTTCACCGCTTCTGCGGATTGTGCGTGGGCGTGGACGTCGCGGCGGTGGTAGCTGGGGTGGCTGGTTCGAACTGGATCCTTTCGACGCGCGGTTGGCCGAACCTCGGCGATCCCTTGGAAGGGTGGGCCCATCTGGTTATCGGATTGGGGGTGGTCACCTTGACCTTGGTTTGGCCTCAGGTGCGGCCCGTGCCTGCCCCGTCGCAACTGCTGAAAAAGCTCTCGGTTCCGGGACGACTCACCATCGTGGAGATCTCCGATCCGCAGTGCCCCTTCTGTCGGGAGTTTCAGCCCCGTCTGTCACGAGTGCTCAAGGACTACCAGCAGCAAGTGGCCCTGGTCCGCCTGCATGGGGTGGGCGGAGGGCTGTCGCGCGATGCATCCAAGGCGATCCTGTGCGCCGAGAAGGCTGGGCGTGGCGAGGCGATGGCGGATCGGCTCTTCGCCGCGCCGCGCCTGAACAAGGAGGTCATCGCCGCCTCCCTCGCGGCGCTGGACTCGACCGGGCAGTCCTTCTCCGACTGTCTCGGTCATCCGTCCACCGAACAGCGCCTGCGTCGGGATCGGGCGTGGGTGAAAAAGCTGCGCCACACAGGGCTCCCCACCACCTACGTGGCGGGGGAACGGATCGATGGGGCAGCCTCCGAGGCAGTCCTGCGCCACACCATTCGACGCGCCCTCATGCCGGCCTGGCTGCGGACGCTGCTGACGGTTGGGATCCTGGGCCTGTTCGTGACGGGTATTGGGTGGGTGATCCATCGTGGCCGACGACCGACGCAGCCGTTGCTCACGCCAACCGTCGGAACAGCAGATCCTCCAGCCCGGCCAGGCGCGGCTCGCTCCTGAGCTGGGCCAGCGCCCGAAAGACCTTGGTGATGGTGGGCTCGACGTACTCCAAGAAGGCCGGGTTGTTCCGCACCCGGTCCAGGAACACGAAGCGCCCTGCGTCCTTGAGCTTGCGCTGCACCGTGACCAGCTGGAACTCGTAGCGTAGCTGGGCTCGGTCCGCATCGCAGAGTTCCATGGCATCCGCATAGTCCGAGAGGCGTGCCTCTACGAATTCGGGCTCGAAGGTTTGGTAGCTGTCACCGAGTAGCGCCACCAGATCGTACACGCGGGGTCCCATCAGCGCGTCCTGGAAGTCGATCCAGACCAGCTCTGGCTCACCCGCGTCATCTCGAAGCACCATCAGATTGCGGCTCTGGTAATCGCGATGCACGAAACTGCGCGGCCATGCTGCGATGGTGTCTGCCAGATAGTCAGCGGCCTGGTCGAACACCTGTCGTTCGGCGGACAACAGCTGGATCCCTCGCGCCTCCAGCCCCCATTCTCGGAAATGGTCGACTTCCCAGCGCAAGAGATCCTTGTCGAAAGCACGGGCTCGCACCACGCAATCGTCGGGCATGTCGGCCAGAGCGCGTTGGGCCCGTGCCAAATCGCGCACGGCCAGACGATAAAGAGCGGTACGTGCCTGGGGCTCTTGCGCCAGGGCCGATGCCAGGGTCGTGCTCCCCAGATCCTCCACCAGGATGCAGCCCAAATGGCAGGCCTCCGCCAGGATCTTGGGCACCCGTACACCCCGTTGCTCCAACAGCTGCTGGACCTCCAAAAATGGCCAGCGCCTCCCCGATTCGTCCCCCTTCGCAATTTCGTCGCTCTGGGTGGCTTCGGGGACGAACATGACCACCGCGGTTCGATCCGTAGCGTAGTTGATCCGCCCGAAACAGCGGGTCGAAGCCCCCCCCGCCATGGGGCTCATGCTGACCACACCGACATCGGGCAGCGTCCGTCGGAGGTGTTCGGTCAGGGCGGAGCAGGGGAGATCGAGCGACCAGCTCATGACGAATTCGCCTATTAGCGCGACTGCCACCGCTGCGGTAGTTCGCCGGTTTGGTTTTGGGGCCGGCACGGCGCAGCCACGTCGCTAAACGAGCGCGATCTTCAGGTCGTCACCGCCGTCTCGTACGCAATCCCCCGTTGGGCACAGATCCGTTCTACGACGGCTGCCTGTTCGCGATAGAAGGCTTGGGGATTCGGGCATCCGTAGATACTGCGGTTGTAGTTCCATCCGCCGAAGAAGACCGCGTCCACGAAGTCGACCGCCGCAAGGAGCGTCTCGATACGCTGCGAGACGAGATTGGGCGTGGGATAGGGTTCGATATGCACTCGGGTCCGGCAGCCCAGATGATGTAGCCGACGGAGCGCCTCGATGCGCTCCCCGTACGGCGAGGCGCCGGGCTCCCAGCGTCGTCGAAAACCCTCGTCCAGAGAAACGAGACTTGTGCCGCAGGTATTGGGGCAGGGGAAGCGATGAGCGTCAGCCAGGGCCTCGGGGAGCACTCCCTTGGTCAGGATGGAGGCACTGACGCCACACCGATTCAGCTCCTCGATGAGGGCCAACGACAGCTCACCCACCTCGGGGCGACCGACCATGAAGGGATCGGTGGACAGACAAAGATGGACCTCGGAGAGTGGCTTCCTTCGCCCCCGGAGCTCCTTTGCCAGAAGCTCTGTGGCGTTCTCGACGACGCGAGGACGGCACCACGCCGAATAGTCGGCGATTCTGCCATGTCGCTGTGCCAGCAAGAAGGCGTGGCAGGGATAGCGGCAGCCGTGGCTGCAGCCCAGCACATGGTTGATGCAATGAAACCCGAGTCCGCTCCGGTAGATGAGGGTCTTGCGCAACAGGGGCGGGTCGGCGGTCACGGTCCAGACGGCTAGACTGCGGTAACCCGCGGGCCTTGGCAAGGCCGGCCGCTCTTTGCTGTCACCAACGGGATTCTGGGCTAGGCTTCGCCACCATCATGGAGAAGGGTCCTCGCTTCCACATCGTTTATCTGCTCGTCGCCATCAGTGGAGTGCTGCTCATCCACGATCTGTGGGCGGGAGTGCACGCCGTCGAGCCCATTGCCTACAGCGAGTTCGTCGACCTGGTCAAGAAGGGAGAGGTCAAGGAGATCGCGATCGGGACCAACGAGATCCAGGGCGAGCTCAAGAACCCCAAGGGCGGACAGAAACGCTATTTCAAGACCATTCGGGTCGACGTCAATCTGGCAGACGAGCTTGCCAAGCATCAGGTCAAGTTCAGCGGTCATATCGAGAGCCGGCTGCTCCCCACTCTCATCTCCTGGTTTGCGCCCATCATTCTGTTCTTCGTCGTCTGGCTATTCTTGATGCGACGCATGTCCGGCAAGCTGGGGCCAGGCGGCGGCCTGATGTCGATCGGCAAGAGCAAGGCAAAGGTGTACGTGGAGACCGGGGTCAAGACGACCTTCGCCGACGTGGCGGGTGTCGACGAGGCCAAGGCGGAGCTGGCCGAGACGGTGGCCTTCTTGAAGGACCCGACCAGTTACGGCCGCCTGGGCGCCCGTATGCCCAAAGGGATCTTGCTGGTGGGACCGCCCGGTACGGGCAAGACCCTGCTGGCTCGGGCGGTGGCTGGGGAGGCCAGCGTGCCCTTCTTCTCCATGTCTGGCTCGGATTTCGTGGAGATGTTCGTGGGGGTTGGGGCGGCTCGCGTGCGGGATCTCTTCGAGCAGGCACGCCAGAAGGCTCCCACCATCATCTTCATCGACGAGCTGGATGCCCTGGGTCGAGCCCGAGGCGCGGGGCCCTACGCGGGTGGCCACGACGAAAAGGAGCAAACGCTCAACCAGCTCCTGGTCGAGATGGATGGCTTCGATCCGGTGAGTGGGATCGTCCTGATTGCCGCCACCAATCGGCCAGAGATCCTGGATCCGGCGTTGTTGCGTGCGGGTCGTTTCGATCGCCAGGTGCTGGTGGATCGACCCGACAAGGGGGGTCGCGTGGAGATCCTGCGCGTGCACGTGACCAAGGTCCAGCTGGGCTCGGATGTCGATCTGGAGCAGGTGGCGGCCTTGACCCCCGGCTTCACCGGCGCGGATCTGGCCAATCTGGTCAACGAGGCCGCCTTGGCAGCGACACGGCGTGGCGCCGAGGAAATCGGGATGACCGATTTCAACGCCGGAGTGGAACGCATCATCGCCGGGTTGGAGCGCAAGAACCGGGTACTCAACCCCCGCGAGCGGGAGATCGTCGCCCATCACGAGATGGGCCATGCCATCGTGGCGGCCGCCATCCCGGGCTCTGATCCGGTGCACAAGATCTCCATCATCCCGCGGGGCATCGGGGCCCTGGGCTACACCATCCAGCGCCCCACCGAGGATCGCTTCCTGATGACGCGGACCGAACTCGAGAACAAGATGGCAGTCTTGATGGGCGGGCGCGCCGCAGAATACATCGTGTACGGTCACCTTTCGACCGGTGCCGCCGATGATCTGTCGAAGATCACCGACATCGCGCGCAGCATCGTGGCGCGCTACGGCATGGAGCTCGGTTTGGGCCATGTCGCCTTCGACGCCGATCAGACCAGCTATCTTGGCCCCACTGGACAGGCGATGCGGCCGCGCAACTACAGCGAAGACACCGCCCGGGAGATCGACTGCGCCGTGCGCAAGGCGGTCACCACCGCCTTCGCCCGCGCCCAGGAGATCCTGACCCTCAATCGTTCCTCTCTGGATCAGGGAGCCAGCCGCCTGCTAGAGAAAGAGACGCTGGACTCGACCGATCTGGGTGAGCTGTTCCGGGAGCTCAAGCCAGCACCCGCCGATTTCCACGCGGCGGACGTCCCCTGCGGCTGCAAGGCAAACAGCTGAGCTTGCCCCCGGCTCGCTGGTTCTGGCATGATGGGCCCGATCGTCGCCTCCGCGATGTCGGGGGCCGTTGACTATGGGGTCATTCAACCAAGGACAAGCCATGAAGTACCGTTGGAGCTTGGGGATCGGGGCGTTGGTTCTAACCGCGAGCACTGGGGCGGCCGCTCAGACCGTATTGGGAGCTGGTCAGTTCGCGGAGAGCGGACAGGTCGTCGTATCGGCGGAGCGATTGATGGGGTTCTGGCACGCGTCGAGAAAGGCCGATGGGGCGGACGAAGCCATGGACGCTGACTATTTGACGCTGCTGGGCAACCCAGCGGGGGCACTGACCGTCTACAGCTCACCGCGCATTGGCTTTGACGCCTTCGTTGTTCCGGGCTTGAGTCTGGGTGGAAGCCTTGTCTACGCTCACTCGTCCGGTGACGGACAGGACGATGAGAACTACTTCGCCATAACGCCCCGTGTCGGATATGCCGCCATGTTCACGCCTTCGGTCGGCATCTGGCCTCGGGGTGGCGTAAGCTATGTGTTGACGAGCAGCGATGACCTCGACGTCAACTTCTTGGCACTGACCCTGGGAGCCGATCTTGCCTTGGTTCCCGTGGGCCACACACTGATCACCGTGGGGCCAACGGTCGATGTGGGGCTGAGTGGTAGCGTCGAGACTGACCTTGGAGACGCGGACGTCACTGCCACCGTCTTCGGCCTCAGCGCAGGCATCGGGATCTGGTTCTGAGGAAGGGTCGGAAATCGCCGGGGACTCACGTCCCCGGCACGTTCACTGTTCGCTCGTTTCCACGCCGTCGCACAGCTCGGCGGTGCACTCGGCTGATGCCAGCGTGATCCAGCCGTCGGGCATGCAGCTGGTGGGCAGCGTCGCGCAGCGGCCCGAAGAGAGCTGCTGGGCACAGGTGGTCTGCAGGGTGCAGCTCAGAACCGTCGAATAGCTGTTGGGCAGGCTGGCGCAGCCCACGAACGTGGTTTCGGTGCTTCCCAGTTCCATGCCGTCGATGGGTGCGCACTGGACGTCGGGTGAGCAATCGGTCTCGTCGCGGAGCTCACAGGGCAGCGGACCCAACTCGAAAACGGCTGCGTCCCGCTCCAGCTGAGACAAGGGACTCAGCTTGGCCAGGGTGTCCCCGATGCTAAGGACGTACTCTTCGATGAAGGCGCTGCGCTTGACCGAAGAGCTGGCGTCCGTCCACCAGGTGGAGCAGGTGGTGTAGGCAGATAGGGAGCTGCTACCGGAGGGCAGCGGATGCGCCACGCGGCCGTGCAGAGCGAAGCCATCCTCGATGCTCACGTCATAGACCAATAGGCCATTGAACGTCAGGGTGTCCGCGAAGATGCCGTTTCCACCGCCTTCGCAGATGGTCATGGGGATGGCCAACATCCCGAGCGGCGCGAAGTAGTTGAAGGCTAGATGATCGGTGAGGGCATCCGAGCTGGAGCCCCGGGTACCGATGACCTCCCGGTGCAGCAGAGCGGGCTCGGTGGGTTCGGACACGTCCAGGATCTGCAGGGTCACGCCGTCGAAGTAGGCATATTCCCCCATGTCGTCGGCATCGTAACCGATGGACAGAAGGTGGGTTTCGTCGAGGGGATGAAGATAGGTCGAAAATCCCGGGATCTTGAGTTCACCGACCGCCCGCGGTCGTTCCGGCTCCGAGAGATCGATGACAAACAGGGGATCGGTCTTCTTGAACGTGACCACGTAACCTCGCTCGCCCATGAAGCGCACCGCCCGGATGTCTTCTCCGGGAGCCAGGCCGTCCAGCGCCCCCTTGGTCACCAGGCGGTCGTCGTCCCGGCCCAGGACGGTGACCAGACTCTCCACGTCGGGGCTGGGCACCCAACCGTTGCTGGTGGCAACCCGTAGGTATTCACCATAGGCGTCCAGGGAGAACTGGTTCAGGATATGTCCCTCGACGCGGCCACTGGCCAGGTACGAAGAGCTGCTGCCGTCCAGCGAGAAGGCGTGGATCCAGGTCGAGTCGACGGTGCCCAGATAGTTCTGGTTGAGCTCGGGCACAGCCACGTACAGGGTGTCGAGAGAGGCGTAGACGGCTCCTGGTGGCGAGAAGATAACGCTCTCGTCCAGGGGGCCATCCTGTTCGAGGTCGAAGGAGGTGACCGTCAGCATGCCGTCGGGCAGGCCCTTGCCGTTGTAGTATCGGACCGCGACGTCACCCGTATTCGACGGTTCGGTTCCGCCGTTGGAAAGGACCTTCTGGTCGGTGATGCGAGGCGTCGGGATGGTAGTGGCAGCTTGGTCGATGCTGTCGAGCGCCGCCTGGTACTGCGTTCGATAGCTGGCCAGGGCTTCTTGGGCAGTCGTTCCGCTCACCTGCGGGTACGGGTAGCTGATGCTGGAGGGACCCTCGGACTGCTGGGTGACGACATGGACATGGTTGTCGATGCGACGGGCAGACAAAAAGGATCCGGAGAGTTCGATGCGACGGCTCACCCGCGGTGCGGCGCGGTCGGCCAGTTCCACGATCGAGAGCCATGTGCCGTAGCCATCTCCCCGGAACTGACACTGGTAGCCGTACGTGCAGGCGTTGTACGTGGAGTTGGTGGCGGTCGAGGCAATGACCAGGGCCCGATCGCCGAAGAGCAATAGGCCGCGTGGACTGCCTTCCAGGGTCAGGCGAGACAGCTCGGTGGTGGTCGCTGGATCCTCGGCGTCGAGGATGAGCAGCTCCTCGGGGGTCATGATGTACAGATAGCGGTCGTCCACCTTTAGTAGGTCCGGCTCGTCGACGCCGGCAACCTGGTTGTTGGTGCCGGAGCGGTCACCTTGGGCCGCGGGATCCTCCGTTCCGTCGGGAGGGATGCTGGTGGCGCTGCCGCCCGTTCCCATCGCTCCCCCGTAGCTTGCGCCACCGAATCCGTAATAGGACGCACCACCACCATATCCAACCCAAGTGCAGCTCTGGCGGGGTTGGCAGTTTTGGTCGAGGGCGCTTTGCCAACGGGTTTCGTAGTCGGTACGGGCTCTGGCACGCGTCTGCTCTTTGACGATGGCATCCAGGGGCTCCAGACTCTCGAGCTGGGTGAGCCGCTGGGGCGGAGCCGTGGTGTCGCCTTGTCCACCCTCACCGCCACCAGCGTCGTCGAACAACGCCTCCACCTCGTCACAGTCAGGCCAGAGGGGCTCGAGCTCCTGACAGACGGTGCCGTTGTTGGCTCCAGCTGTGGAGCCCCCTGCTGATGCGCCGCCTGCACCGTCGCCCGATGTGCCCCCGGTCCCACTACCCGCCGTTGGGGTGTTCACGACCGGGGCTCCGGCAATTGCCGGGGCCCCGCCCTGGTTGTCGGGCTCCTGCGCCTTGGGTGCTGATTCGCCGTCGGCGCACGCGCAAAGGACGAGGGCTATCGGGGTGAGCCAGTTAGGGCGACCTTGCTGTGCCATGATACCTCCCTGGCGGGAGCCAAGCACAGACCGCACCAGCCAAAAAATCCCGGGGCTTCCGGTGGTGGCACAGCTCTGGCACACCGAAACTGTGCCGCCTAGGCTCGGTCCCTGATCAGGGCCAGACCCCGCACCAGCATCCCTTCGACATCGCTCTGGCGCTGCTCATGGGATGGGGCCGCCGGGAAGTCGTCACGGTCACGTGAGGTCAGACCGAAGAAGCGCGACAGCGCCTCGGCTAGAAGGACGGGGTCGTGATGCTGCCCGTCGCGAGTCGCCACCGGCGCGTCATAGCAGGTCGTTCCATCCGACAGTCGGGTGGTCACCGTCTGATGGGCGTGGCGCAACACCGAGAGCTCGATGTCTTCGCCCTGGCTGGCGATGATCAGGTGGTCACCGAGCAGTCGCACGTAGTCCTCATCGAGAAAACCCGCGCAGCGCCCCGCTTCCGAGTCCAGGTTCAGGATCAGGATCTTGGGCGCACTGGATTGACAGATGTGATAGGCAAGATCACCGGTGACGATGGTGCTGATGGTGCTCGTGTAGAAGCTACCAGGGCCCAGCAGGATCAGATCCGCGCGCTGGATGGCCATAACGGCGCGAGGATTGGCTTGTGCCACACCATGCACGGCCGCCACCACCGGAGATCGACCGGTCAGCTCGAGTTGGTGCTGCCCCTCGAGTCGTCCCTGGACTGGATCATAGGACACCAGAACTCCGCCCGATTCGCAGACCGCGACCGCATGGCCCACGCACAGGAGCCGTTCTTCGGCCCAATCGATGGCCGCCTGCAGGGTTCCGTGCAATTGCCGGGCGCCCGCAAGTACGAGGTTGCCGACGCAGCGGTTGGCGTCGGCGGGTCTGTCGAGCCTCGTCTCGAAACGATCGGCCAGAACCCGATCGACGGCGAGGGCGCTCAGGCATCGGCGGATGTCCCCTGGTGGCGGCATCCCCAGTTCGCGGCGCAACGACCCCGAGCAACCCCCGTCGTCAGCAATCGTGGGGATGGCAGTGATGCTGCAGTCCAGGCGCCGGAGCGCGGAGAGCACGGCGGACTGCCCATGCCCTCCACCAATCGTGACGATTTCGGGACCCGAGCTTTTCGCGGTTACGGATCGACCAGTCAAGCCAACGCCTTAGTCTGGTCGAGCCGGTAACGGTCCGCCTAGCGAATTCGCCATGGCTGGATGTACTTTTCTGATGGCTATCGAACGGGGCTCAAGAAACGACTCGGGCTTCCCGGATGGACAGGCCTTTTTGCCACCGCTCGCGGGACAGCCGCCAGATGAAAACGCCAGCGGCCAGGGTCACCTCGGCGCAGAGTCCGGTCCAACCACCGACCGCACCCATGTGCAGCTGGACGCCCAGAACGTAGGCCAGGGGTGGCGTGACCACCCAGGCCACCACCACCGCGGTGACCGCCGAGAAGCGGATGTCGCCAGCGCCGCGCAGGGTTGCCCGCGTTACCGTGTAGGGCACCCAGAGTAGCTGCAAGACTGCGGCAACCACCAGCAGTCTCACCACTGCCAGCTGTACCGCCAGATCAGTGGTGAAGGTTCGAGCCAGGTGCCATCGTGCCCACAGGAACGCCAATGCCGCCGTGCCCGCCAGCACCCAGGCTAGACGGGTCCCCGACAAGGCCAGGCGCGGCACCAGCGCGGGCGCCTTGGCCCCCACGGCCTGCCCGGCCAGAATCCCCGAGCCTTCGGCGAGGGCGATGATGGGGAGCATGGTCAAATGGGAGATCTGCACGACCACCTGGTGGGCAGCCAGCTGCACGGGACCCACCCGCGCCATGATGAAGGCAAGCGCCGAGAAGGAGCTCACATCCAAGAGGAACTCGAGCCCCAGGACCCAACCGATCCTCCACAGATCGACGACGGCTCGGCGTTCGACACGGGACACGCCAAGAACCCAAGCGCGGCGCTGTCCGACCAGCCACAGGCACTCGATGAGCTGAGCCACCGCATTGGCACAAGCGGAGCCGACCACCCCCCAGTCGAGGCCCAAGACCAGCCAAGCATTGAGCGGGATGTTGGCCACGTTGGCCACCAGTGCCGCGACCATGGGGGAGCGTGAGTCCCCCAGACCCTGACTGGACTCGCGCACGGCGGCTGCCCACAACACGAACGGGATTCCAATGCCCCGAACCCAAACGTACTGACTGGCCCAAATCCCCGAGGGACCGGGGGAGCTCGCGGCCAGCAATGGTGCCAGACCGAAAGTGACCAAGACGGTGATTCCCGCAACCATCGTGGCCAGGACCAGAGCCGCCCCGGCTTCGCGGCTCACTCGATCGCCCTGCCCGGCCCCTACCGCATGCGCGACACGCACCTTGGCGGCTCGGAGCAGACCCAGCCCGAAGGTTAGACAGGTGAACGAGAAGACCCCGCCCAATCCCACGGCCGCAATGGCGTCCGCACCCAAACGGCCCACGAAGGCCGTGTCCACCGCCGTCATCAGGCTATACGACAGCATGGAGATAGCAATCGGCCAGGCCAGGTGTAACAGGCGAATGGTCTGACTGCCGTTGGATAGTTCAAGCGCTGTTCTGTGCTCTTGCATGACCAATGCCCACAAACGAAAAAGGCCGCGGGGTTCCGCGGCCGGGGGTGGGGATTCTTGCTTTGCGAAGCGACTACCCTGTCCACCTCCGGCCACCGTGTACCGAAATACCGAGCTTGCCAGATCGGTTCCGACACGGGGAATGGGTAAACATGGCGCGGTAGGACATCGAAGGAGCCCAGTTTAGCGCGACCGACCCAACCCGTCAAATTGAGTTTCACCCTCGGCACAGACGAACCCGCTCTGGGCAACGGAGCTTCGATAAAGGGTTACCTCCGCGGCGAAACGACGGACCGTCATGTCGCTGTCTCCCGCGCCATTCATGTCGGGGTTTGCTGGACCGACCGACACGGCCCAAGCCGTCGAGATTAGCCCTGATCCCGCGGCAATCGGGGCGGTTGATCTTCTGGCGGGTTCAGGAGACGATACCGCTCCCTGCCAGGTTGTGCCGAATGACCGATCACGATCCACTGGGCCTCACCGGAGAGCTGATTGACGAGAAGTACCGGATTGAGCATCTGGTGGGCGAGGGCGGATTCGCGGTGGTCTACCGGGCCAAGCACGTGATCTGGGATCGGCCGGTGGCGGTGAAGTTTTTCAATGGGCTCTCGCGGGTTCCGAATAGCTACCGTGAGACGCTTCAGCAGCAGTTCGTTGCCGAAGGGGCATTGTTGACCGAGCTCTCGGTGCAGAGCTCGGGAATCGTGCAGGCCCGGGACATTGGGTTCTACACCAGCCCGGACGGGCAGTGGATCCCCTACATGGTGCTGGAGTGGCTGGAGGGCTCGTCTCTGGAGGCAATCCTGGAGCAGGATCGACGCCAGGGACTCCCGTGGACGGAGAGAGAGGTCGTCGGTTTCTTGAAGCGCGTTCTTCAACCGCTCGAGGTCGCCCATCGCCACGGGGTCACCCATCGTGACATCAAGCCCGCCAACATTTTCGTGCTGGGCAGCGCAGCACGCTCCCCGGAGACGCCCTGCAAGCTCCTCGATTTCGGGGTCGCCAAGATGGTCTCCGATCAGTCGACGCTCAATGTCGCACTGGCCAGGACGGGGCTCGCCACGACGTCGTTCACGCCCCAGTACGGAGCCCCCGAGCAGTTCACTCGCAGCTACGGAGCCACCGGGCCGTGGACGGACGTGTACGCTCTGGCCCTGGTCGCCAGCGAGATGCTGGTTGGAAAGCCGGTTCTGGAGGGGGCCGACCTGGTCCAACTCGGGTTCGCCTCTGCGAATCCCGATCTGCGCCCGACACCTCGGTCTCTCGGAGCTCGGATATCCGACCCGCTGGAGGCCGTCTTCGCCAAGGCGCTGGCTGTTCAACCGGGGGATCGTTTCGTGAACGCGGGCGAGTTTTTGGCGAGCACGCTCTTGGTGGCGGAACAGGCCGACTCGAAGGGTAATAGCGGTCGCCCCTTTCCCTCTGCGACGACTGCCCCGGTGACGCTCGTCGATCCCGTGCCGCTGGACCGACGGACGCTGGACCATGACGAACCCAGGGCCCCACCCCCAGCGCGGGAGAGCCCGTTGGGGATCATATTGGTGCTGCTGGTCGTGCTTGGATTTGGCACGTTGATATACAGCGTCACGAATTTCCCGGGGGCGCGCGAAACCCAACGGGTCCTGGCGTCGATAGGGACCCAGGCCAAGCACCTGGTGCAGCGACTGGCGCGCAATGAGGCGCCCGAGGTTTCTTCTTCCGCGCTCCGCAGCTCCGCAGCTCCGGCTGGGTCGAGTTTGGCCGAGCGTGGGTCATCCGAATGCCCTGCTCACACCTGGCGCCTGAGTCTGCCAAGGCCAAAGGTCCCCTCACTCGCTGCAACGGCTTCTCGACTGGATGCCGGGGCTCTGGGACCCATTCGCTGCATGGACCAGACCGAGGTTAGCGAGATCGACTATGCGGCATGCTCAGGGTGTGAACAGCCCAAGGTGAGGCCCCAGAACGCCAAGCTGAGCGAGTATTGCCGGTCGGGTCGCTCCCCAACGGCGGCTCCGGTCCGTTGTGTCACCTGGAACCAGGCGGCGGCGTATTGCCGTCTTCGCAAGGCAGAGCTCCCCCGGCACGAGGAACTCGTGGCGGTTGGCCAAGCAGAGACGTCGAAGGAAGGCGGCTCGGATGCCGAGTGGTCGGCAGAGCGCCCCCGCGGTACCCGCTCGGAGCCCAGGGAGTTCCGTTGCGTGGTCAACCGGTAGAATTGGCCGTTATCCCGACGGGATTCGGGTTGGAGCGCCCGGGAGGCCTATTCGGTGACATAGGGGTGGGCAGACCATCCGGCGGCCGCTGAGTACTCGTTGTAGGCCTCCATGACCGCCTCGTCGTACTCGAAGTTGTACTCTGTACAGCTCTTGGTACTGCCATAGTGATTGAAGCTCCCGATGGCCATCATGGTGTACTGGTCCTCGGTGCAGCCCGGGAACTGGTCCATCAGATCCGCACGATTCCCGGCGATACCGGCGATACCCAGCTCGATGTTGACAACCGGGTTGAAGACGGAGTTCTCGAACTCTTTGCAGTTCGGATCCGACGTGAGATTGACGTGCCCGTCGGGAAGCAACCCCAGCGAGCTCGACGAGCTGCATGAGGGCCCGGTCTGCATCGAGCCGAGGCAGGCACACTCGCTTTTCCCCCATCCGCGCTCCGAGCAGCAGGGGCCATTGTCCGTGCAACCGACGGCGTCATACTGGAACCGCGACTCGACGTAGATGATCGCCTTGAAGATCATGGCATCGGGCTCGTCGTACTTTGCGGTGAATTCGAGAATGGGGCAATCGTAAGCATCCACCGAGTTGCCATTCCACAGGGGCTCGAGGTTCGTGCGCAACGGATCGGGATCGCAGGATCCCGGATCAATGGTGCCTGGTCCTTGGGGGCTGCAGACGGGGGCCTCGTGGTCCGCCGAATCGTCCTTGCATCCGGTCGCGGCGACACAAATCGCAGCCAGGGTTGCGGCGGTGAGCCTCCCCTGCATCGGCCGGTGGTTTCGATGCACGGGCCAAGTATATCCGACTCTGGAGGCAAAAGCGAGCCTGCCCCAGCTCACCGTTTCCCGGCCCAGGGCCGCTTCGCGGTTTGCGTGCAGTCATCCGCAACGACTGTCACCTGGGTCTGGGTGACGATGACGCGGGGAACGGAACGGTACTGGAAGCTGCCGAACATCAAGGAGCGCTTGGTGCCGATCTCGGCCACGTGAACCGAGCTAGCCAACTTGCCCTTCGTGCACGGGGTGCGTTCGTCAGCGATGCAACGGGCTTCGTAGGATTGGGTCCCGTCGACGGGGAAGGAGGCACAAGGATCCTCTGGATCGATGGGGCAATCCCACATCTGGTCGGTCACGATGGTCACCACCAAACCTTCGCGCTCTTCGGTCGTAACGTCGTTGCCCATGGACGTCAAATTGAAGGGCCCCCCAACTCGGGCCGTTCGGGTCACCAGGAGCTGGCCTGAGGAGAGCTCGGAAAACTCCCAGACGAAACGGCCCATAGAGAGCGCGCCGACGCATCGCCTTGGGACCGTGGTAGGCACAAGCTTGCCGGCCTGCAGCTGGTCGAACACGGCGACACCCGATTCCCCCAGGGCGGCGCAGATCCCTCGCTGGGCCTGGTCCCGGGGCACGTGCCGGACGGGCTCTGGGGATAGCCCGTAGGCATCCAGATAATCAGTCACCATGTCGTTATAGACCTCACTCGGATCGGTGACGATGCTCGATGGTGACGGGTCGCTCGGCGTGGGGACTCCCTGGGGACAGGGTGGCAGGCGGCGCGTTGGCGTGGGGCCTGGCGTTGGCTTCGGTAACGGCAAGGCGGGAACGGCGGGTTGGGATGGCGGCGTCATCCCAGGCGCCCTGCAGTTGCCGTGGCGCAGGCCAAGCCACGCCGCGACACCGGCACAACACAACAACCCGAGAGCGTAACGGGGCTTCATCGCCAGACGGAGCGAAGACTAGCCCCTCGGGGCTCGGCGCGAAATCCCGGAGCGAAGCGGGCCGTCCTACACCAGTCGGAGGGCAGCCGTCCGTGACTACGCCGCCCCAACCACCAAAGGCTGCTACCTCAGCGCCGTCTCGGCGGCGTCAGCGAGGAGCTGAGCCATGCGCTGAGCGAAGCGTGCCGGATCCTCGACCGGACTGCCCTCGGCGATGAGCGCCTGGTCGTGGAGCAGCTCCACCCAGTCGGCAAGCTTGCTCGACTTGGGATCGACGAGAAGCAGCTTGCGCAACGCGATGACCACCGCGTGATCACGGTTCACCTCCAGGATGCGCTTGGTCTCGGGGATCTCCATCTGCCGGGCGCGAAGCATGCGCTCGATGTGGGGAGCCAGCGCCCCCTGCTGCTGGACCAGGCATACGGGTGAATCGGTCAGACGCTTCGAGGCCCGGACCTCGTGGATCCGTTCCCCCAGGATCTCCTTCATGCGCTCGAAGAGCGGCTCGGTCTGTGGAGTGTCGGACGATGCCTTCTCCCCCTGGGCAGCGGGCACATCGAGCTTGTCACTCATGGCATCCTGCAAGGGCTTACCCTCGAAATCGGGCAGATTGCTGATGAGGAACGGGTCGACTGGATCGGTCAGGAGCAGCACCTCGATGCCACGAGCGCGCAGGGACTCCAGGTGGGGGCTGGCGCGCAGAACCGAGAGGGACGGACCGATGGCGTAGTAGATGTCCTTCTGCTCCGGTTTCATGCGCTCGACGTATCCGGCAAGGGATGTGCCCTTTTCTTCGGTGGAGCTAGAAAACCGCAACAGCTTGGAGATCCGGGTGCGCTCCTCGGGATCGAAATGCAGCCCCTCCTTGAGGACGGGACCGAAGGTCTCCCAGAAGGCCTCGTAGTCCGCGGGGCGCTCCTTTTCGAGCTCCTCCAGAAGGGCCAGCCCCTGTTGGACCACCTGCTTTCGGATGGTGCGCACGATCCGCGAGTCCTGCAGCGTCTCCCGGGACACGTTGAGCGGCAGATCCTCGGAGTCCACCAGGCCCTTGAAGAAGCGTAGCCACTTGGGCAGAAGCTCCTCGCTGTTCTCCATGACCAAGACGCGACGAACGTGGAGGCGCACGCCGTGCTTGGAGCTGGGATCGAACAGATCGAATGGAGCCTGCTTGGGCAAGAACAGAAGGCCCGTGAACATCTGCGTGCCTTCCACGTGGAAGTGCCGCCATGCGACCGGGTCTTCCCAGTCGTGGGACAGATGCTTGTAGAACTCCCGGTACTGCTCGGGTGTGATTTCCTTGGTGGCTCGTTGCCACAGCGCGTTGGCGCGATTGGCCTTTTGATATTCGGGAGCCTTGTCGTCAGCCTCCGGCACTCGGCCCAGTTCGATGGGGTGGCTAACGTAGTCGGAGTAACGCTCCACCAGCTGCCGAATCCGAAACTCCTCCAGGAACTCGGCCTGGTCCTCCTTGACGTGGATCAGAACTGACGTACCTTGACCGGCGCGCTCGGCAGGAAAGAGCTCGTATCCCTCTTTGCCGTCCGATACCCAGCGGTGGGCCTCGGCCTGTCCTGCCTTGCGACTGGTCACCTCGACCCGATCCCCCACCAGATAGGCACTGTAAAAACCAACCCCGAACTGCCCGATGAGCTGCAGACTGGAGGGCGAGCCGGCTGGGGCTTCCTGCAGCTTGCGCAGGAACTCCCGGGTACCGCTACGAGCAATGGTTCCGAGGTTCTCGCGCAGCTCAGCCTCGGTCATCCCGATACCGTTGTCCTCGATCAGAATGGTGCGCGCCTTCTTGTCGAGGAGGATCCGAATCTTGAGCTCCTCCCCAGCGGCCAGCAGCTCCGGCTGGGTCAGGCTCTGGAAACGGAGGCGGTCCAGCGCGTCCGCGGCGTTGGACACCAGCTCCCGAAGGAACACCTCGACGTGTCCATACAGGGAGTTGATGACCAGTCGGAGAACGGAGGCGACTTCGGCCTGGAAGGGGATGGGCTGGTTTTCGGTCATGGGGTCCGTCCGGAGGGAGCTTTGGCGTGGCTAGAATCGTCACGAAATCCCGCCTGTCAAGGGCGACGGACCGCGCCCACGCCACCCTAGCGGCGCCCTTGGAAACCCATCATGTTTTGCACCACGCTTTCGCTGGCTTCGGCGATGGCCTCCCCCTCCCGTGCCTGGTCAGCACAGTCCTCGCACAGACGCTTGGCCTTACCCGAAACCTTGACCGTAACCAGCTCGTCGACCTCTTCACCGCAGCTTTTGCAAATGGGCATGGTCGACATCATGCCACGGCTGCGGGGCGAGCCCAATCGGATGGTTAGCAGTGCCCTCGTCGGGGGCCCAGGCCCTAAAAGGCTACGCTGGTGTAACCGCAGAACCGGTGGACGGTGGCGTCCCCCAGCGTGGCGCTCCGATAATCCGTGACGTACAGGTTGTACACTAGGCCCAGGCTGAGGGGGGGCAGGGGACGGAACACGTTGGAGACGAAGAAGGTCTGGTTGAGACTGCGACCCCCCGGACCAACGTCGGGCACGCTGTCTCGACCGTATCCCACCGTTCCGGTGTACTCCGCAGCCGGATCGACCTGCAGATGTACCCAGCCGCCGCGGGCGGACAGGGATTCTGCGTCGTCTACTCCCGGCGTCAGCGTGTCACCATCCGTGATGCGCAGACCCTGACCGATGCCTCCGCGGAGATCGTCGACGTTATCGCCCGTCCAAATCTCACCGCGCAGGGTCAGAAGCGAGATGGGGATTTCGGCGTGGCCGGACACCGCCCACACCTCGAAGGAGTCGTCCTCACCCCTGACCTCCAGACGCTTGGCAGCGTCGTGAACCGAGGCGCCTACCCGGATTGGCTTCTTTCCAGTGAGCAGGGTTCGCAGCTCCAAGAGGCCCTGCACCCCGGGACGGCCCGAGGCGATGCCGTCGTTCACCGTGTCGCCGTCCAGATCTCGCATGTCGACAGCGCCGCTCTGCACCAGAGCCGCCGCCACGACCAGCTGCGTGTCACCGAACTTGGGCTGGTAGGTGGCGCGCAACTGAGCCCGGCGGTCGCCCAGGTTGCCGCCGTACCAGAAGACCACCTGCTCCAACCCACCCGTCATCAGGGGTGAGAATAGGTCCCAGGCCTGACCGCCCAAGACCTGAAGGTCACCCGACACCATCTCGCCGTAGGCCTGCAACAGGCGCGGCGTCGCCCGTGACTCGGAGCCCCCGCCGTGGAAGTCGGCCTCGACCTTGGCTTTCAGTTCGATGCTCTTGCCAGCGAGATCGCCGGCATTGAAGTCCACACCGACGCGGCTCCAACGCGGCGAGAGAACGAATTCGGGCACATCGGCTCCGGGTTCGTCCGGGCTGCGCGCCCACATCCCGTAGTGGATGTCCTGGAGGCGACCGGTGTCGTAGGTCGCGTCCAGGCGGGCGAATCCGTATAACTTGAGGGACGGTGGTTTGGCTTGTTCCGGCGTGGCCTGCGCGACTGGCGGTGGTGCCGCGGCCGGGGCCGGCACCGCTGCCGGTTGAGAAGCTGGCGGGGCAGCTGCGATGGCAGGCGCCGGGGCCGAGGCTGGTGCCGCCGCAGCGACGGCCACCGAGGGGGCGGCAGGAGGCGGCGGGGCCTCCACCGCCGGTTGAGCGGCAGGGGGAGGCGTCGTAGTCGCGGGCTGCGCGGCTGCCAGGGAGGACACGAGCAACGACCCGAGGAGCAACGGACTAATATTGGTCTTCATTGGTCTGCCTGCGCTTTCTGGGTGGCTCAAGAAACAGGTGTATGCCGGAAGCGTACGCAACCGAAACCCTCGTCTTGGCCGTTCTCACTCGGGGGTACAACGGCCCCTTTTGTGCGCTGATAAGCCATGGTCGCTGATTTGACCCAGGGTTCGCAAGGGGAATGGGGTCGGGCGGTCAACCCCAGCAAACCCCGACCCTCCGGGACCCGGGCCACAACTGGCGGTTGGCTGGGGACGGCAGCAGGTGACTCGCGACCGGACCCCTTCTGTGCTACCGAGGGCCCATGTGGGCCGCGTTGGAAGCAGATCTCCGCCGGGAGGCGGAGGAGTTCGACACGGAAGCCTTCGAGCGCAGCCTTTCGTCCCCGCACAATCAGAGCTTCACCACGTTCCGTCAGGCGGTTCTGGACGTGGCCTGCGTGGCCATGGTGTATCGGGCAGGGTTCGACGCCCTAACCGGTGGACGGATCGCTCTGCCCGAGTACTACGAGCGGTGGGTGCACGAGGTGGGTCAGAAGGGGGGGCAACGGTTCCAGGCTGGGCTGACCGCCACGCTGCATTGCGTTCATCTGGACCGGTTGCTGCCAACCCTGGCCCGGGCGTACCTGCGGGGAACCGATCTGACCGACATTGGGCGGCGGCTCAAGTTGACGGAGCCACCCTCTCTGGCCGACGTCTTGTACTGGTCCACACCAGTCGCCGAGATCCGCAACTGGCCCAATCACGTCGCCGCCCTGTTCGATCTGCGCCTATCCAATGCCTGCCGGTTGGCCCTTTTGAGCTTGTTGGAGGCGCGGCGCAACTACGTTCATGGGAACGACCCGGTGGGGCAACGGGAGACAGAGCAGGAAGAGTTGCTGTGCTGGACCCACGCATCGTTGGTGATAGGCGGTGGGGTTGCCCGCACCGTGAATGGGCGCGCTGCGCCCCATCCTCCCACTTACAACACCAGCCCCGGTTTGGGCTAGTTGGTTGGTTGGCGGCTGAAGCGCCGTGAATCAACCAGGAATGCTACAGTTCGACCCGTTGGGGCGCGGGACGGCTGTCCGTCGCGCCCGTCGAATCGACGCCTAGCTGTCCATGGGCGTTGTCGCCCCAACAATAGAGCTCGCGGCTCTCCAGTTGGGCGCAGGCGTGCTTCTCGCCAAGGGCCACGCTCCGCACCGCCTGTAGGCCCAGGGTCTCGGGGCGGAACCGGTGCTTGCGGTCACCCAGGCCCAGCTGCCCGTAGCCATTGTTGCCGAAACAAGCGAGTTTGCCCGAGCTCAAGACGGCGCAGGTGAAGCCGTTGCCGGCCTGCACATGGGTCACGCCTTGCAGATCCTTGACCTGGGTCGGGCGCAATAGACGGTAGTCCTCTCCGGAGCCACCCGTCCCCAGCTGGCCGTGCGCTCCCTTGCCCCAGCAGAACAGCTGACCATCGCGGGTCACCGCGCAGGTATGGGTGGCGGACATGGACATCTGCCGAACGTCCTTCAAGCCAGCAACGCGCCGGACGGGTTTGACGTGGCCGTCGCCACCGTTCACGGCATCGCCATAGTCGAACTCCGTTCCACTCAGGACACCCCAACAGGATGCCTCACCGTTCAGGTGCCAGGCGCATGCTCCTTCGGGAGCGACGGTCATCCCGACGACCTGGTCGAGGAGCTCGACGCGCTCGGGGCGCGCCACGGTCCCGGAAATGGCCACACCCCAACACCGTAGCGTTCCCTCGGCCAGCCGCGCGCAGCCCCGATTGCCCGCCGCACGCACCTCGACCGGGTGGGCCAGATCGAGGACCGGAGCAGCGGGAGCGTAGGTGTCGTTCTGGACCGAGCCGTTGCCCAGGGCCCCACCGAAATTGCGCCCCCAACACAGGATCTCACGGTTGCGGGTCCGCGCGCAGCCATGCCAGGTGCCCGACGAGACCTCCAGTGCCCCCGCGACTCCCGGAACGGCAGTGGGGGAAGCCGTGCTCTTGAGCTCGCGGGGCTGGCCCAAGGCCCCGAAGGCGTTGGAACCCCAACCGAGCACGTCGCCCTTCTCGGTGACCACGAAGCTGTGGTCTGCCGCGGCTGCCACATCGACGACGCGGCCGGCGTCCGCCGCAGCGCCAGCCTCGGTACCCGCTGCAACCCCGGTGCGCGCCGGTGACGCGGATGGCAGGGACAGAGGAGCAGCCCGATCCGCCGCCGTCCTTTCCGACGGCTCGGGATCCTTACGACAGCCGTCGATGGCAAGAACCGTGATTGCGACGGATAGACCAACCAGAACAGCTGCCCTCGATGCGGCAAAGGGTGCGAAGGACATCCCACCCAGCCTAGCGCCAATCTTTGCCGGATCGAGGAAGGTTGGCTGGTTGAGCCGGTACTGGCTAGCTCATCACGTCCAACCCCACCTTGGCCGCCGGTCGTGGTCGCTTGCCCAACGCGATTTCCAGATCCTCGATGGGATCCTTGCCGATGATGTCAAGGTCGAACGTCTCTTTGAGGATCTTCATGACGTTGGGGCTCACGAAGGCCGGGGGATTGGGCCCGATGCGGATCCCCTTCACGCCCAGGGCCAACAGGGTCAACAGGACCGCCACGGCTTTCTGTTCGAACCAGGAGAGCACGATGCTGAGCGGCAGGTCGTTGACCGTGCAACCAAAGGCCTGGGCCAGAGCGACCGCGATCTCGATGGCGCCGAAGGAGTCGTTGCACTGGCCCATGTCCAGGATTCTGGGGATGGCTCCCACGCCGGGTAGATCGAAGGTGCCCACGTTCTCGTCGCGAATGCGGAACTTGCCACAACCCACGGTCAGGATCAGCGTGTCCTTGGGGGTGGCGGCGGCGTACTTCGCGTAGTAGTTGCGCCCCGGTTCGGCGCCGTCACAGCCACCGATCACGAAGAACCGCTTGATGAGGCCCTGCTTGACCGCGTCGACGATGGGACCGGCCACGTCCTTGAGCACCGAGTGGTGAAAGCCGATCGTCGACTGACCCGTCTTCTGTTCGGGGAGGGGGGCCGACGCCAGCGCGCACTTGATCACCTCCGAGTAGTCGTCGTTCTTGAGCCGCTTGGCGCCAGGAGCCGCGGTGGCACGCAGAGTGAATAGACGATCCTTGTAGACCTCGGGCGGAATCAGGATGCAATTGGTGGTGGCCACCACGGGCCCGGTGAACTTGGCGAACTCCTGCTTCTGTTTCTGCCACGCCCCCCCGAAATGGCCCGCCAGGTGGGGGTATTTCTTGAGACCGGGATACATGTGGGCAGGCAACATCTCGCCGTGGGTGTAGACGTTGATCCCCTTGCCCGCCGTCTGGTCCAAGAGGTTTTTGAGATCCAGCATGTCGTGACCGGTGATGAGGATGCCGGGGCCGGCCTTGGTTCCCTCGTACAGCTGGGTGATGGCGGGTTTTCCGAAGGTCTCGGTGTGGCCAGCGTCCAGCAACTGCATGGTCTTGAGGTTGATGCGGCCGCACTCCAACACCAGCTCGAGCAGTGTCGGGATATCGAAGTTGACGTTGGTGACGGTGGCGAAGAGCGCCTCTTCGAAGAAGGCGGAGACCTCGGGATCGGTCTTGCCCAGGCGCCGCGCGTGGTGCGCATAGGCTGCCATCCCTTTGAGACCGTAAAGGAGGATCTCCTGCAGCGACTGGACGTCCGCGTCCTTGCCGCACACGCCTCGTTCCGTACACGCTACGCCCTTGCTGGTTTGCTCACACTGATTGCAGAACATGATCCGACCCTCGCGAAGTTGGGCTCGGTAATGGCCAGGTCCCACACCTGGGGGACGACGCACCCCGAGCGGCCACGGTCAAGGTCTGAAAGACCCGTGATGCAGCCAGGATAACACGGCCCGTGCCGGACGCCTTGATCCCGGTCAAGTGCCGACGTATTTCCCGGTTCGGCCCATGAGCAAGCTTTCTGCCCTGACCATCATCGAAGGCACCCAACTTCTGCAGGGGCTCTCACCCCATTGGCGCCGGCGCCTGGCGGAGTTGTCGCGGATCGTCACGCTGCGCGAGGGGCAGGTAGCGTTTCGGGAGGGAGACGAAGCTCCCGGTCTATACTGCGTGGGATCGGGCCTGGTGCGCGTGTTCAAGGATGGACCAACCGGCAAGCAGCTCGTTCTGCATTTTGCTCATCCAGGCCACACCTTCGCTGAGGTGGCCGTGTTTGGCAACTTCGCCGTCCCGGCCAGCGCCGAAGCCGTGGAGCTGTCCCGCTGCGCCTTGATCCCCAGTGACAGCCTAAAGACGTTGCTGGCGGAGCACCACGACCTTTGCCTGGAGCTCTTGAGCGCAACCGCGCGCTGGGTGCGGTCGCTGGTGAGCCTGCTCGAAGACATCGCGCTGCGCGACGCGGCATCCCGAGTGGCGCGCTATCTGGCCGAGCTGTCACCCCAAGAGCCCGGCTGCGCGTTCTCGCTCCCTGTGTTGAAGAAGGATCTGGCCTCTCTGCTCAACTTGACCCAAGAAACCTTGTCCCGAACCCTGCGCAAGCTGGTGGATGCGGGGATCATCGAGTCGGAGAGTGACGGAACGGTCAAGATCCTGGATCGGAGCCAGTTGAACCGGGTGGCCGCGGCGGGATTCGCGACCTAGCCGAGCCCCTTCATCAGATGACGGAGTCTTGCCTCGTCGATGATGGGGACTCCATGCTTGGCCGCCAGGTTCCGCTTGGATTGCCCCACCTTTTCGCCGGCCACAAGATAACTAGTCCCCTTTCTCACCTGATCATGGACCTGCCCCCCCAGGGCTAGGATTTCGGCGTGGATGTCTTCGCGGCGCTGGGATAGCGTCCCGGTCACACAGAAGGAAAGACCGGTGAGGGGGCCACGGGTGGTGGCGGCGCGCGGCTGTGGCGTCGAGACACCCTGCTCCTTGAGCCGACCGAGCACACTGCGAAACCGTGGTTCGTTCACGGTTCTCAGCACCGAATCGATCATCCTCGGTCCGAAACCGCGCACCTGTCTGAGGCGCTCGCCCAGCTCCTGGTTGGACATGGCCAGCAACTCCGGGAGCGTGTGGGTCACCTCGGCCAACTGCCGCGCCCCCACCTGACCGATGCCGTCGATTCCCAACCCCGTGATCAGACGTTCCAACGGTTGTTGCTTGGAGGCCTGGATCGCCTGGATCAGGTTGGCAGCGCTCTTGTCGCCCATTCGGCCCAACTGTGCCACCGAAGACTGTTGCAGCGAATAGAGATCGGCCACGTCGCGTACCAGGCCGGAGGAGACGAGCTGATCGACCAAGGCCTCGCCCAGATGGTCGATGTCCATGGCGAACCGGCGAGCAAAATGGATGATGGTCTGCCGGATGACCGCCGGGCAATCGTCGTTGGGGCAACGCAGGGCCACCTCTCCCAAGCGCCGCTCGACCGCAGTGCCGCAGGCGGGGCAGGCCCCGGGCATCTGGAAGGGGCGAGCCTCTGGGGAGCGTGCGTGGTGATCGACCTCGACCACCTGGGGGATGATCTCTCCCGCCTTCTCCACCGTCACCTGGTCCCCGATTCGAACGTCCAATCCCTCGACAATCTGCTGATTGTGCAGAGAAGCTCGGGACACGACCGTCCCCGCCAGTTGAACGGGTTCGAGCTCGGCCACTGGGGTAAGGACACCCGTTCGCCCCACCTGGACAGCGATGGACACCACGCGTGTTTGGGCGCGTTCGGCCGCAAATTTGAAGGCAACCGCCCAGCGGGGGGCCTTGGCGGTTCGCCCCAATCGGGCCTGTTGCTCGAAATCGTCCACCTTGATCACGGCACCGTCGATGTCGTAGGGCAACTCCTCGCGGAGCTCCCCGAGCTCTCGGAGGGTCTCGTTGATTTGGGAAAGATCCTGGCAGATCCGGTGTCGCCCGTGGACAGGCAACCGGTTCTTGCCCAACCAGTCCAGGGCCTCGGAGTGCGTGGAGGGCAGCGTCTCGCCCTTGACCCATTGCCAGAGCATGACTCGCAAGGGGCGCTGGGCAGCCTCGCGTGGATCCAGGAGGCGAAGGCTACCGCTGGCGGCATTGCGCGGATTGGCGAACGGGGGCTCGCCGCGGGAAATCCTGTGCTGGTTGACCCTCATCAGGTCCCGCCGGTAGATGACCACCTCGCCCCGCAGCACGAGCTCCTGGGGGTCGTCCAGCAATAGAGGCAGGCTCCGGGTCGTGCGCAGGTTCTCGGTTACGTCCTCGCCACGAACCCCGTCACCCCGCGTCGACGCCTGGAGCAGACGACCATTACGATAGATGATCTCGATGCTGGCACCGTCGAGCTTCGGCTCGACGCAGAACCGAATGTCCTTTGCTCCACCCAGACCCTCCTGTACACGCCGCACGAACTCCCCAACCTGATCGAGGTCGTAGGTGTTGTCGAGCGAGCTCATGGGCAGCACGTGCTCGACGGCCAGCAGCTCGCTGCGTGGCGCCCCCCCAACTCGCTGGGTCGGCGAATCCGCTGAGACCAATTCCGGGTGGTCTCGCTCCAGCTCCAACAGGGCCCTGTACAGCGCGTCGTACTCGGCGTCGGTCAGCACCGGGTCGTCCAGAACGTAGTAGCGGTGGTCGTGCTCGCGAATTTCGCGGACCAGCGCCGCGTGGCGTTGTTTGGGATGCTCACAGCTCAGCGACAAGGCGGGGGCAATGTGGCCCGTCGTCGCCCTTCCGTCGACGGCCGTCTACCGAACCCGCGGCCGGGGCGGGTTCGGCGCCAAGTTCGGCGGCCATGGATGCAACCTTGCGCTAGGTTGGAGTTGGGCGATGTTGTCACCACCCGATTCGGAGCCACTAGGAAGCGTCCGCGAACCGGAAAAAAGCAACCGGGATTCCTTGCTGTGGCGGCTTTCCGGGGTTGTTCTCACGCTTCGGCCCCACCAATGGGTCAAGAATGTCTTCGTCTTGGCGCCGATCGTTTTCGCCAAGGAGATCTTCTACGCACCGCTTCTGCTGCGCGCTACCGCCGCGTTCTTCGTCTTCTGTTTGCTAGCCGGCGCAGTCTACACGATGAACGATCTGGCGGACGTGGAGGCCGACCGGCAGCACCCCATCAAATGCCGGCGCCCCATCGCCTCGGGGAGGGTTCCCCTGGCTTGGGCGCGGATCCTGGCGGTCTCGCTGGTCGTCGTGGCCCTGGGCAGCGGCCTGTCCATGGGAGCGTATTTCGCGAGCGCTGCCGCCGTCTACTATCTGCTGAACTTCGCCTATTCCAAACGGCTCAAGCACGTTGCTTACCTCGACGTGCTGTGCATCGCAGTTGGTTTCGTGTTGCGGGTCCTGGCAGGTGGGTTGGCAACGGGAATCGCCATCTCCAACTACCTGTTGGTGTGCACGGCGCTGTTGGCCCTGTTCCTTGGCTTCGGCAAGCGCCGCCACGAACTGGCCACTGGGGCCGGCGCCAAGAAGCAACGGCGGGCCCTGCAGGCGTATCGACTGCGCGGGCTCGACTGGTCACTGGCCCTGACGGGATTCGCCGCGGTCTCCGTGTATCTTGCCTACACGCTCGATCCGCACACGCGCCAGCTGTTTCGGACCGATTGGCTGTGGACCAGCACGCTGCTGGTCGTGGCGGGCGTGGCGCGATTTTTATATTTGGTGCGCTCACGTCCCCGGGCAGAGAGCCCGACCCAGGAGATGCTTCGCGACGGACCGTTCGTTGCCATCATGATGAGCTGGGTGGTCGCGGTGGTCTGGGTCGTTTACCACCTCCAGCCGGGTGGCTAGGGCCGCCCCTCTGGCGCCCGCCGCCTTCATTGTGCAATCCTAGGGGTTGATGGATGTAAGTTCGGTTCCACCGCCCGAGAGTCCCTCTCCCGGGATTGGCCGACGCTGGCTTGCGTTGCTGGTCTTGGGCGTCGTACTGGGAACCTCGGTGGTGGCTGTCCGCCAGTTCGTGCGGCGCCACGGTCAACCGCTGCGCTGCCGACCGGGCCTGGTTGCACTCGGGCCTCGGTGCTGTGCACCAGGCCAACGCCTGACCAACGGGGCTTGTACGGGAACGCCGCGTCGCTGTCCGACCGGATTCCATCTGGCCTCACGTCCCCGCCCCGGATGCGTGATCGATGCGGCCAAGGTGACAGTATCCGGAGGCTTCTATGAGATCGGGGCGAACGACTGGGAGTCATGGAGTGTCGTCGCGGAACGGGGCGGAGTTGCGGACTTCGCGGTGGATCGAACCGAGACCACGGTCGAGCGTTGGTTGGCGTGCGTCGAAGCAGAGGCCTGTCCCGATCTGTCCGTTCTCGCGGCGCGCAGCCCCCAAGGATCCTCTGCATTGCTCGAGCCGGGGCAGCCCGTCGTGAACGTGACCGAGGTCGAAGCCCGCGGTCATTGCACCTGGGCGGGTGGCTATTTGCCTCGGCGTGGTGAGTGGTTAAGGCTGACGGCCAGGGACGAGGGCTATCGTTACCCCTGGGGTCAGACGGGTCTGGTATGCCGGCGAGCCAGCTTCGGTTTGGTTCGCGGACCCTGCAGCGAGGGTGCCAGGGGACCCGAACTGGCCGGCTCCCGCCAAGGGGGCGAGAACCGAGAAGGGGTCATGGATCTGTCCGGAAACGTGGCGGAGCTGGTGAGTGATCCCGAGGCGGGGGTGCTATCGTTGGGAGGTTCCTATCGCTCCGAGGTTGCCGCCGAGCTCAAGAGCTGGTCGGCTCGGCCCTTCACGGGTCATAGTCCCCTGGTTGGGTTTCGCTGCGCGTATCTACCACCGGCGATTCGGGCACGGACGCGCTGACCGGAGCGCCAGCGGCTCACCACGCGGCTTGCCACAGCTCGGCATACACCCCATCACCGGGTGCTGCGTCCATGGCACGGGAAGGTCTGACGACCAGCAGCCTCTTCAGGGAGGGCTGCCGCAGGTAGCCGATGTCTTGGCCGATGGCGGCGATGAGCTGCACCGAGGCGCCAGTGGTGTTGATGGCCCCCTGCCCTTCCTTGGGCTCGTAGGCCTCTACGAACTTCATGGCCAGGTTCCGGCGACTGCCACGGTGCCTCGAGTGGGACATGCTGGAAAACAGGCGCGCTCCTTCCACCCAAAGCTCGCTGGGGACCGGAGCAATGCTGACGCTCAGGGGCAGGCTGCTGGGGCCGACGGTGGCGGTGGGGACATGCCGTGACACCAGCACCCAATACTCGGTGGTCTGTTCACCCTTCTGGACCCGGTAGGCCTTCCCGAACCAGCGGCCCTGCCCGGAGGGGGTATCACCCGTGAATCGCCCCGCCGTTTCGAACTCCTTGCACACCGCGCAGGCGTCCTTGGCCTTGCCCTGCTTACAGCCGAGTTTGCGGACCACATCGGCAAGGTTCAGGTCGGCGGGATAAGACTTGGGGATGGGGGCCGCGCTGACCGCGGGTACGACGACACTGGGGGTGGTGGACGGCTTGACCGACGCGGAACCGGTCGTCGACGACTGGACGGACTGGCCCTGACACGCGACAAGCCCCACGAGCAGTCCCGATGTCCACGGCCATGTCCTCATCTGGTAGAGCCTCGGTTTGACGCTAGCCATCAGAGCCCAGGCCCTGTGGCGATGTCAACGGTCCTGGTGGGTGTCGCACAAGCATCACGAGAAGCGCCGAGAACCCGGAGCGCTGCATCGACCGCGTTCGGATCGGCACCCAGATGCCGGGCCAGGCACAGGCTCTGCACCGCGTCGCTCTTCGAGCCCTTTTGCCCCAAGACGCGCCCCAACCACAGGGCGGCTTCGGCGTGATCAGGCACCATTTCCAGAACCTGGACTAGCTCCTCGACGGCTCGCGCATGTTCATTCTGGGCGGCCAGCGCGATGGCCAGGTGCAGTCGCAGGGCAGGCCGGGTCGGATCCAAGTCGACCGCGCGCTGGTGTTTGGCCAGCGCATCGGAAACGTCATTGCGACGCATCGACAAAAGACCCAGGTAGTCCTGCACCTCCGCCGAGAAGGGCCAATCCGTTTCGAGCTTGAGCAGGTGCGACCGAGCGCGTTCCAGGTTGCCACCGGCCAGATGCGCTTCAGCCAAGGCCAGGCGCGTGGAGTTGGCTTCGGGATCCAGCGCCAGCGCCAGCTCGAATTGGGTTGCGGCCGCCTCCGGATCACCCTGGGCCGACAGCGCGACACCCAGATTGTGGAATACGAGCGGGTTTTGCGGGGCCTCACGGCGCAGCTGGTTCAGCTCGGTGATGGCCAGGTCCGGCTGGCCCAGGGCCAGCCGATTGAGGGCGGCGTTGAGCGCCAGACGAAAATCGTCCGGGGCCAGTCGCATGGCACGCTCGAAGAGCTCCTGCCCACGCTGGGCGTGACCCAGCGAAGAGAGCTGCGTCGCCGTTTCGAAGAGCACGCGGGGATCGTCTGGGTAACGGGCGGCAAGCTGGCTGTAATAGGGCAGGATGGTCTGACGCTGATTCGCAAACAGGGCAAGCTTGTGGCTGCGCGGCGCCAGGGCCAAGGCCCGCTCCCAATCCCCGGAGAGCAGAAGCGTGGTGACCTGCCGTGCCGCTTCGATGGGCGCCGGCCAGCCACGACTGGTGCGGATGGGCATGAGCAGAGCCGGCACCATGCGGCGTCCCTTGGAGAACCGAGTCACAAATGGCAGAAGCGGTCGATCGTCGGTCTGGATGGGCAGCCCGCGGGTGCGCCGAGCGATGGCCGGAGCGTCCGCCCAGAAGGCGTCGAGGATTCCCTCTGGGTTGTCCATCCCATAGCGGGCCAGATCCCTCTTGACCGAAGGGATGTGCAGCCGTTGCTCGAGCCGAGCCAGATCCACGAGGACCGGACCGGTCTTGCTGGCCACCAGCTTGGCGTACCCGACCTGCCCGTAGGTCTCGAACCCCACACTGACCCACAGCGTCATGTCGGGGAAGACGCTGCGAAAGGTCTCCACCACGATGAAGAACTCGCTCTCGGACAGGCCGTGCAGCGGCAGCCACTGCACCATCAGGCCTCGACTGGAGAGCTTGTCCCGAACCAGTTGGTAGAATTCGCGGGTGTAAAGGATCCAGGAATCGACGGACTTGGGGTGGGTCGAATCCACGATGGCCAGATCGTAGGGTTCCCGGGCATTGAGCAGGAACTGACGACCGTCGCCGATGTGTACATGAAGGCGCGGATCCGACAGGACGTGGTTGTTCTCGTTGGCAAAATGGCGCGCCGCATCCGGAATGGCCGCGGAGAGATCGACGACGTCCAGACTACGGATGGGATGCGCCAGGGCAGCGCCTGCCGAAAGCCCTGCCCCCAAGCACACCATCACCGCGCGTTGGGGGTTTTCGTGCAGCAGCGGGCCGAGGTGGCCCAACAGCTTGAAACTCTGGTCGTGGACGAGGCGCGTGGTGACCTCGTTGACGGCATTGACCAGCAA
Source organism: uncultured Polyangiaceae bacterium (assembly GCA_964648165.1). GTDB lineage: Bacteria > Myxococcota_A > Polyangia > Polyangiales > Polyangiaceae > FEN-1139. The sequence goes on from CAZYKT010000013.1 coordinate 111,219, forward strand.
CTGCCGCTCCTTGTGGATCCGATTTTCGATCACCGAAATGGTGGCGATTCGTGCCTCCGCGTAGTGGAGCAACCGCTGGTGTCGAGGACCCACCACCGCCAGCAACATCTGGCGGGGGAGCTGTTCGGGTATGACTGCCACGGTGGACACCAGCGCGAGCGAAGCGACCAGCAGGGCCGGGACCCTGCGACCAGGCCAGGTCACCCACGCCACGGCCAGCGCAGCCGCGAGGGACAGGACGGCCATCAGCACGAAGGCGCGCTGGATCCCGAACTGTGAGACCAGACCCAGGGCAACCACCAGGCCGCCAACGCCCGCTCCGATTCCGTTCACCCATCCCACCTGCCCCATGCGTCGTCCGGCGTCCGGCCCCCGTTCGGCATGGGCGGCGCAGGCGGCGGCGAAGCTCAGCCCCGACAGGACTGCGGGTAGCAGCAGGAGGATGGGAGTGTAGGCCAACTCTCGGAGAAGCTCGACGGACAAGGACGGCGAAAAGCTGGCGGTGGTCTCGAATCCGAAGGGATCGCGACCCCGGCGGATGATCAAGGCGGCCGCAGCCCAGAGGCAAAGCAAGGGAGTCACGGCCGACAACGCCAGTGTCGTGGCCAGCACGTGCAGACTCTGCCTGCGGGCCAGGCTGCGATGGAGCAGGCCGCCCAGGGCCAGTCCCATGAGCACGAACAAGAGCAGGGCGGTGAAAGCGTAGGTGTCGTGTCCAAAGACGAAGACCAGCAGTCGACCCCACAAGACCTCGTAGCTGACCATCGTGGCGCCGCTGACCAACGCAGCAAAGAGGATGGCGCGGCGGGGACCGCCCCAGGGTCGCGACCGTGCGTCGTGTCGGATGGGCGGGACTCGCCGCGGGCGATCGGCCACCCACGCCAGAACCGCCGCCAGCACGCCAACCAGGGCGGCCCAGCGCGAACAACCCGATACCCCCACCCGTGCGATGCCATAGTAGCCAGTCAGGCCGACTCCCACGGCCGCCCCCAGGGTGTTGATACCGTAAAGGATCCCCACTTCGCGAACGACACCCCGATCCTGCGCCAGGGCACGGATCAAAAGGGGCAGGGAGGCCCCCATGCACAGGCAGGGCAAAACGACCAGGATTGCGGCCAGGGCGGGACGCTGGGCAGCTCCATGGATCGACGAAAGCGCAACGAGGAGCCTTGGCGCAAACAGGCCAAAAAGGCTCAGCAGCAATTCGAGCGTCGCGTACCAGCGAGCGGGGTGAAGGGTCCGCTCCGCGAGCTCCCCGCCCATCCGGTTACCGAGCGCCATGCCGAGCATGAAGCAGGACAGGACCAGCGTGGTGGCGTCGGCGGAGTTGCCCAGGGGAACGACCAACGCGCGGGACCAGGACAACTCGTAGGTCAGGGCCACCCCGCCCGAACAGCCTGCGGCCATCAGCAACAGTGGGGCCTGGAATCGTCGCTGCGAGGACAAGACCGCCGCGTCGTAGCAAAAGCCGAGGCCGTCTCCAAGCCGCTCGGTGTTCGCCCCAGCGGCCCGGGAGCGGCTATTTCATCCGCCAGATCACGTGGAACCCGTTCTTGGTCTCCACGACGTGGCTGAGCTCGTCGACCTTCAGCGAGAACGCTGCGTTACCGAACTTCTCCTCCAGCGAGGACTGGGTGACCCCGAAGAACTCGCCGCCCGTGGAGTCCTTCGAGTCGGAGTACCCGGCGTACACGTCTTCCCAATCCGCCCCAGACAGCAGCTTTTTTCGCGCTTCGGTGGCTCTTAGGCAAGCTTCCTCGCGGGTACGGGTGACCTCCCCAGCGTCACGAACCCCCGCGTGGCGCACCAGAATATGCGACAGATCCATACGAATCGGGGCGTCTGCCAGGGGCTGCCGAGCGGTCTGTGCCACGCGCACACATCGGGTTCCTGGCGTTTCGTGGGCAGCGTCCGGCTCATCCCCCGCGTCGCGGACTGACTTCTGGTTGCCACCACAACCGAGCGCCAACAGCATCGTGACGGATATCATGCGCCGCATGGGCGAGCCTCCTTCTCGGGTCCAGCCGCGAGATACCACGGGGCCGTGGCGGTGCGCAGCCCTGCGGGCCCTGGTTCCGGCTTCTGTCTTGCGCAGACTCTGACAGTCCAGGCGGAACGGTTCGCGGGCCGCTTGATCTGGGTCATGGTGTCCCGATGTCTCTCGTGTGATCCTGGGGCTCGTGACGAGGGATGCCAGGACCCCGGGGCCGGTGGCGGTTCGAACCCTGCCCCGTTTTTGGTTGTTGGCCGTCGCAATCACGATCGGCGTGGCGGTGGGGCTCGGCGGATACACGTTCGTTTATGCGCGGGGAGCCTCCTATCTGTCCAACGATCCCGAGGCCTGTGCCAACTGCCACGTCATGAACGAACAGCTCGAGGGTTGGACCAAGGGCAGCCATCGCTCCGTCGCCACCTGCAACGATTGCCATACGCCGCACCATCTGGTCGGCAAATACCTGGCCAAGGGGCAAAACGGCTTTCTTCATTCCTACGCCTTCACGTTTCAGAACTTCGAGGAACCGATCCGCATCCACGAACGCAATCGGGCGGTGACGGAGGCGACCTGTCGCGATTGCCACGCCGACATCGTCCGCGAGATCGAACCCAGTGTGGGACACCGCGGCGAGATGTCCTGCCTTTCATGCCACCGTGACGTGGGCCACCTGCACTGAGTTGGCACCGAGGAACCCTGTGAGGACACCATGACCGAAGAGACCGCGACCCCAGTGGAAGAACGCCGCGCTCCGTCCAACCCACCGACGGCGCGACGCATCCGCATGGCGATCGGAGTGGCTCTTGCCTCGGCGCTCCTGGCCGCGGCAGTGGCAGCGCTCTTGACCAGCATTTACGAACACAAAGAGGAGGCCCGCCACACCTTCTTCCGAGTGGTTGCACTCGACGACCAAACGGTCGATCCAGCGGTGTGGGGCAAGAACTTCCCCCTGCAATATGACGGCTACCGACGTACGGTCGACATGGTGCGGACCAAGTTTGGTGGCAGCGAGGCGATGCCCCGCGTTCCCAGCGCGGCCGATCCGCGGACGGTCGTTGCCCAGTCCAAGCTCGAGGCTGATCCGCGATTGAAGACCATCTGGGCAGGATATGCGTTCGCGGTCGACTTTCGGGAAGAACGAGGGCACGCCTACATGCTGGAGGATCAGACGCTGACCGAGCGGCAGCGCGTCGCAAAACAGCCCGGCACCTGCATGCACTGCCACGGCTCGGTCTACGTCCCGTACAAGAAGCTGGGCCAGGGGGATCTGTTTCGCGGATTCGAGCAGATGAATCAGATGTCCTACGCCGAGGCCAGAAAGCTGGTCAGTCACCCGGTGTCTTGCATCGATTGCCACGATCCGAACACGATGGCCCTGCGCGTGACGCGACCCGCGTTCCTGGAAGGGATCCGCACCCTGAAGCGGGCTCAGGGGGTGTCCGACTACGACGTCAATACCCAAGCCACCCGCCAGGAAATGCGCAGCTTCGTGTGTGGCCAATGCCACGACGAGTATTATTTCCAGGGTCCGAAGAAGCGTCTCGTCTATCCCTGGCACAAGGGGCTGCTCGCCGACCAGATCTATGCCTACTACGAAGAGGTCGCGCACGCGGACTGGACCCACCAGCTCACCGGTGCGAAGGTCCTCAAGGCCCAGCACCCTGAGTTTGAGCTGTTCAACCAGGGGATCCATGCCCGATCCGGCGTGGCCTGTGCCGATTGCCACATGCCCTACAAGCGTGAGGGCGCTCAGAAGATAAGCGATCACCATGTTCGCAGTCCGCTGCTCAACATCAATCGGGCTTGCCAGACCTGCCACCGCTGGCCCGAGCAGGAGATCATGGCCCGCGTCGAGGCGATCCAGTCTCGGCACACCGAGATGCGCGACCTGGCGATGGATGCGGTGGTTCAGTTGATCGGAGACATCGAGCGCGCCAAGGCCCAGGGCAAGAGCGCCGCGGAACTGGCGGCAGCCCAAAGCGCCCACCGCAAGGCGCAGTTCTTCTTGGACTTCGTGGAGGCCGAGAACTCGACGGGATTCCACGCGCCTCAGGAGGCGGCGAGGATCTTGGCTCAGTCGCTGGACGCGACCCGCAAAGGGCAGCTGGCCCTCAGGGATTCGGTCGGACCATTGCCGGCACCAGCCGCGAGCAACGCCGGTGAGACAGGGCTGCCAGCCGTCGCTCCCCTCGGTTCCACCGAAGCTGCGACACAGACAGGGCCAACCAAGCCGTCAGCCGACCGACCGCCAGCCCCGGGGGCCCCTGCCGCGGGCTCGGCGAAGCCGGCGGGCAGCGCGACGCCCTAAGAGGGGCGAAGCCCCAAAACGAGGGACTCTGGCACACTGGCTGTGCCATTCGAGACCAAGACCCCTTCTGATTTCCGGCGGTTGCGCATGGCACGGATCCTGCTCAAATGGCCGGCGTGGATGGTTCGGTTCGCTTTCGGATTTCGGGGTTTCTGACCCCGCATTGGCGGGTGCTGTTCAACAAGCTTCGGTCGCGTTGGGGATTGGCGCTGTTGGTCTGCTTGGGTCTCGAGGCGTTCTACGTCTGGGTGGTATCGGCCGGGTGGATCACGCAGTGGCCGAACCAAGGCCTGTACTACTCTCAACTGGCGGAAGGCTTCAACGCGGGTCACCTGTTCATCCCGACCCGTCCGCTCCCGCAATTGATCGCCCAGGCCAACCCCTATGACACGGCGAACGGCGCGCTGTGGGTTGGCGGGGGTGATTCCAGTTACTACAAGGGCCATTTCTATCTGTATTTTGGGCCGGTGCCCGCCCTTCTGCACTTGGCCCTGAGCAAGATCCTGCCCAAGAGCCTCTTCAACGGCGACACCGATCTGACCTTCGTCTTCTGTTCTGTCACCATGGTGGCCGGGGTTGTACTGCTGGATCGCATTGCGCGGCGCCTGCTCGACAAGACCCCCACGTGGCTGTTGATCCTGGGGATGCTGAGCTTCGGTCTGGCCTTTCCCACCACGGTGCTGCTGGCTTCGGGCGGCACCTACCAATGTGCCATCGCGGGAGGCCAGGCCTTTCTGTTTCTGGGGATCGTTGCCGCCTTCGACGCCGTGTTTCGAGAGCCGTCCCGATCCATCGGTTTTCCGCTGGCTTGCGCGGGCGCAGCTTGGATCTTGGCCCTTGGCTGTCGGGTCAGCCTGGCTGCCGCCGTGGGTCCTTTGGTCGTCGCGACGCTCTGGGCCATCGCTCGCCGCAGAGGTCGTTCGCTCTGGCCAGGGTCCGGACCGGTGCTGTCATTGGGACTGCCTCTGCTCACCGGAACCGGAGCGCTGTTGCTCTACAACTACGCCCGATTCGACCACTGGCTCGAGTTCGGTCAACGACTCCAACTCGCCTGGCTGCCCATCCGCTGGTCCCCCGACTACGTACTGACCAATCTGCATGCGTACTTCACACGGCTCCCCAAACTGACCTGCAGCTTCCCCTATCTCGATTCGACCCCAGCGCACGGCACGGGTCTGTTCTCACGGTGGATTGAGGATCCCCCTGGGTATCTGCTCCTGGAGGGAACGATCGGGCTTTTTTACCTGACCCCCATCGTCTTCGCGAGCCCCGCTGCGCTGTTGGGGCTGCACCAGACCCAGAGTTCGCGGGCGGCCTACGCATGGTGTCTAGTGATGGGTCTCTCTCTTGCCGTCTTGGCTGGGATGGCGCCTTTTGGCATGTACACGACGACCTATCGGTACATGGCCGATTTCACCAATGGGTGGATCCTGCTGGGCCTGTTGGGCATCTTCTACCTCGGGAGACGTCGGCTCGGTGTATCCGCACGGCGGGGTCGGTTCTATCGCTGGCTAGGGACCGGATTGATGACGGTAACCATCTTGGCGGGCCTGCTCCTCGGTCACCAGGGATACGGCAAGCATTTCGCGGGGCGCAACCCACAGCTTTTCGCCAAGCTGGATCGTGCGTTGTCCCTGTGCCGAGCCAATCCGAACCAGGCTCGGCTGGACAGCGCCGGCCTGCGTGCTAGCCTCCGTTCACGGTAATGTTCAGCCGTTCCGATCGTCCCGCTGCCGCCCTGTGCATCTCTCGATGCGGGTGTCGCTGCGCCTGTTGATGGCCGGTACCGAGAGCTGGCAGAGCAAAACCAGCTTGGGTACCGGCAGTCCTCGGACCGGAGACTGGTGAATCGCCACCCTGCGGCTCTAGGAGGAGCCTGTTGATGAACTCTGTAGAACGTTCTGACCCTACCGCTGATCTCGTTGCTCGCCTGCTGTCCGGCTACCAATCGGGCGAATCGTCGTTGGCAGCCAGCCGAACCTTGGTGTTCCCCTCGGCCTCCGAGATCCAAGAGATCCTGGCTGATCTGCGGCAGTTGCTGTTCCCGGGCATCGCCGACGGATCGCTTCGGATCCGGGAGCCCACCCCTCAGGAGCTGAGCGACCACGTCGCCCATCTCTCGCTGCGCATTGCTCGTCAGATAGCCCTGGCCCAAAACTGCGTGCGGACCGGCTCCACACCGACCGACGCTTCGCCGGACAGTGAACGGGACGCGGCCCGCATCACACAGGCTTGGCTCGGAGAGCTACCCGAGATCCGTCTGGCACTGATTGACGATGCGCGCGCCGCGCTCGCCGGCGATCCCGCGGCGGGGAGCTTGGCCGAGGTCGTGCTCTGCTATCCGGGGCATTACGCCATCAGCGTTCACCGCCTCGCCCATGTCCTGTTGCGGCTGGGGGTGCCCCTTCTGCCCCGCATGATGTCAGAGTGCGCCCATCGAGCGACCGGTATCGACATCCATCCCGGCGCCGAGATTGGGCCTTCCTTCTTCATCGACCATGGAACGGGCGTCGTCGTCGGGGCGACCACTCACATCGGGGCGCGAGTGCGCCTGTATCAGGGAGTCACCTTGGGTGCCCTGTCGCTCCCTGCCCACAAAGTGGCGGAGATCCGCGGTGGTCCCCAGCGTCACCCCACGCTCGAGGATGACGTCATCGTCTATGCGGGGGCCACCATCCTGGGTGGGGAGACGGTGATAGGCCGTGGCTCGGTCATCGGTGGCAGCGCCTGGGTCACCAGCTCAGTCCCGCCGGATTCGCGGGTCTCGGTACAGATCAGCAGTGAAGTGAAACCTGGACGCCGGAGCAGCTGAACCCGGTTCCCGCCGACTCGCGGCACTGCGCCATGCCGGACATGGTCTCATGATCGGCCAGGCGTCGGTCCCCGTCCTACGATCCTCGGTAACCTGACGGAATCACGCGCAATCTGGCTCCCGACCAGGTGTTAGGGGAGGGACGTGGCTGCCATCGCCATCCCGGTACCGCGGATTGGGCTTGTGGTCCCCCTGGGCAACGGTGTAACAGCCGAGATAAGCGTGGAAAATTTTTTGCCCTAGTTCTTTGCCCTAGTCGTAGCAACCTCGACCAGGAACGAACGGAGAACGAAGCCCAATGACCATCTTCAAGCCAGTCCTCGGTGCACTAGCCATTGCCCTCATGGTGAGTTGTTCGGATGACGACAACGGAAAGGGGGACGGGCTGGGTGGAGAAAGCGGGATGGCTGGGAACGAGTCTAGCCAGAGCGGTGGTTCGGATTTGGAGGCTGGAAGGGGCGGTGTCGGGGAAGAGGGTGGCAATGGTGCCGCTGGTGAGGGGGAGTTCGGAGGCGGTGGTTCGAGCGACGGTGGCAGCACCGAACGGGGTGGCAGCGCAGGTGACGCCGGCAGCGACGAGACGGGAGGCAGCCCGCCGAGTGACGGTGGGGAGGCCGGAGAGTCCGGAGCAGGGCCTGCTGGTGGAGTGGGCCAAGCCGGAGCCGGAGAGACGGGGGGAACCGCGGGCGAGGCGGGAACGCCAGCAGTTGCCGGCAGTGAAGAGACAGGTGGAACGGGCGAAGCCGGCAGTGAAGAGACGGGTGGAACGGGCGAAGCCGGCAGTGAAGAGACGGGTGGAACGGGCGAAGCCGGCGTCGAAGAGACGGGTGGAACGGGCGAAGCCGGCAGTGAAGAGACGGGTGGAACGGGCGAAGCCGGAGCCGGAGAGACGGGTGGCGCCGGTGAAGGGGGAGCCGAGACGAGCGGGGGCAGTGCTGGT
>CAZYKT010000014.1:0-899 GCA_964648165.1 uncultured Polyangiaceae bacterium
ATCGAATGGATTGACGATCCCCGAACCATTTGTCGCATCCCTTCGTGTTCTTTTTGTTTGTCTTTTGGTCGCAGGAACGCCCCGGAGCGAGGCAAAAAGTATAGCACTGTCGGGTGGTTAGGGGCGAGTCGCGGCCCCAGCGGAAAATCGAAAAAAAGTTGGGCCCGAGACTGCGGCCGGCGCGGGGAGTAGGTCGATGGTCCTGGATTCCGGGCGGAATCCCTTTCGGGACGGAGCAGGCCAGAGTGGCTGGTCCATTGGCCCCGCTTACGAGGATCACCGGGTCCGATGAACAACGCTGCGAAGCAATCTCCCAGGGCTCGGCCACCGACGTCTGGCGTTCGCAGGACGCCGCGAAGTCAAACTGATTTGCCGCTCCGTGAACGACGATTCGTTGACTCAGTCTCGCCCGGACCAAATCGCACCAATCGCAATCACGGGTTGAGAGCAGGACAGGCAAGGAACGGGGGACTCGATTGTCCCCATGCCAGAAGGTGTCTGATGGCCACGGTACAAGAAGACAAGGGCAGTGCACGAGCCTCACTCGGGTCAGGCTTGGGGGGACAACGCCGTCTCCTGAGCAGCGCCTGAGGGATCGGCTATCAAGAGCAGCATGAAGAACAACACGGGGTGCTGCATCGGTGTGATCGCTGTTTTGGCCATCGCGTGTTCAAGCGAAAACGACTCGGACGACGGCTCCACCAGCGACGTTGGCGGCACGGCTGGCATGAGTCAGCAGACATCACTGGGTGGCTCTGCACCGCAAGTTGGTGGGCAGCCGGGGACCGGCGGAGCACCTGCGGCAGGAGGGCGAACGGGCAATGGTGGCACTCCCGGTGTTGGCGGAAGGCCTCCCGGGGTCGGTGGCATCCCAGCCACGGGAGGGACGCCACCGCTCG
>CAZYKT010000014.1:999-3768 GCA_964648165.1 uncultured Polyangiaceae bacterium
GACAGGGAGGGACGCCACCGCTCGGACAGGGAGGGACGCCACCGCTCGGACAGGGAGGGACGCCACCGCTCGGACAGGGCGGAATCGGACAGGGCGGCACGCCGCCCGCAGAGGGCGGTGCCCCTCCGGCTGGTGGTGGCAGTGCTGGCGAAGGCACGGGTGGAGAGCAAGCTGGCGGTCAGGGCACCGGCGGCGAGGGCGTAGCGGGTCAAGGTACGGGAGGCTCCGGCGAATGCCAGACCGGCCAGGTTGCGGCCAGCGAAGTACTGCTGATCGGTGACTCGTTCATCGCCATGAATCGCTCCATCACCAACGCGGTCATCGCGCTGGCCCAGGGAGCGGGCACGATTGGTTCGGACGAGCGATACCGAGACAAATCGGAGAGCGGCACGTTGATCGGCAATGGTCAGATCCCGGGCCAATACACCAGTGCGGTCGGGGAGGGTCCGGTCAAGGTCGTGCTCATGGATGGGGGCGGCAACGACTGCCTGCAGCAGAGCAACCCCCAGAGCGCCGTCGATGGGGCAACCGAGATCTTCGGGCTCATGGAAGAGAACGGTACCGAGGACATCGTCTACTTCTTCTACCCCGATCCGGTGGGAGACATGTTCCCGCACCTCAAGCCTTGTCTGGACGAGGCCCGGCCGCAGATCAAGGCGCTCTGCGACGGACTGCAGACTCCCCGGTGCTACTTTATCGATCTGCGTGACATGTGGCAGGACAGCTACGTGGGTTCGGATGGCATCCATCCCACCGAGCAGGGTGGTCAGGCGGTGGCAGAAGTGGTCTGGGACGTGATGGTGGACAACTGTATCGCCCAGTAGTCCCGGAGCTTCGTCGTCTGCAGGACCCCGCCGGGGCCGCAGCCCATCCGGCAGGGCTCCTTCCCACGTCGGCCGAGCGAGCGCCCAGCACCCCAGGCGGTGTTCCGGAGGTCGATAGCCATGGCAAAGGGCCAAGGCTCTCCCTTATGCTCCAGGTCCGATGCCCTCGCCGCAAGTGACCCAGACCCTGCCCCATGGAGCTGGCCCCTGGGAGCTCTTGCATGGTTGTTCGATGGTCGTGGTGGAGGGGCCAGCGGTGGGTCAGAGCTTCAGTCTTTCGGCGGCCCAGAGTTCGATCGGGACCCATGCGTCGAACGACGTCGTGCTCGAGGATCCAACGGTCTCGCGGTTCCATTGCGAGCTGCGGATCACGGCGGGGAATGCCTGGTTGGTGGATTTGGGCAGCAAGAACGGGACCGTGGTCGATGGGGTCAGGGTGCGGGAGGCAGAGCTCAAGCAGGGGAGCCTGGTGCGGTTGGGTCATTCGGTGTTGCGCTACCAACTGGGTGCGGAGCGAGTGCCTGTCTCGCTATCGCCGCGGACCGAGTTCGGTGCGGTGGTGGGGCGCTCGCCCACTATGCGTGCTCTGTTCGAGCTGTTGGAGCGGGCGGCGCCCACCGATGCCACCATCCTTCTGGAAGGGGAGACGGGGACGGGTAAGGGCGTCATTGCCGAGTCGATCCACGAGCAGAGCCCACGCCGCGGGCAGCCCTTTCTGGTGGTCGATTGCGGTGCCTTGCCGGCGAATCTGCTGGAGTCCGAGCTCTTTGGTCATGAACGAGGCGCGTTCACCGGAGCGGTGGCGCGGCGGGTTGGGGCCTTCGAGGCCGCCAGCGGCGGCACGATCTTCCTGGATGAGATCGGCGAGCTGCCCCTGGAACTCCAGCCCAAGCTCCTACGAGTCCTAGAGGAGCGGCAGATTCGAAGGTTGGGCAGCAATCTGGTCCAGGCGGTGGATGCCCGGGTCGTTGCCGCCACCAACCGGGATCTGCGGTCCGAGGTCAACGAGGGGCGCTTCCGCTCCGATCTCTATTTCCGTCTGGCCCTGATCCGGGTCCGAGTCCCCGCCCTCAGAGAGCATGTGGAAGATATCCCCCTCTTGGTGGAGCGTCTGTTGCAGACCTCACGGAACAGCTCGGTGAGCAGCGCGAAAGCCCTCCGGGCACCGGACTTCCTGGCCGGGCTTCAGCGCAACAGCTGGCCCGGCAACGTGCGGGAACTCAGAAACCACCTGGAGAGCTGTTTGGTCTTGGGGCAAGTCGTGCCGGCTTCGGGTGTGGCAGAGCCTCCCCGAGAACTCGCCCAGGTCGAGGACGGGTGTCTCGGCTATCATGAGGCGCGCTTGAAGTCCCAGGTTGCCTGGGAGGGGCGCTATCTGCGGGCGCTGTTGGCTGCCCATGATGACAACGTGGATCGAGCCGCCCAGACGGCGGGGATCAGTCGGGCCTATCTGTACCGACTCATCAGCCGCCATGGGATCCGCCGGGGTGGCTGAGTCCTGGCCGTCTACCGCCAGGCGACGAGTCTACTCGGAGTAGACCGTCCATTGTCTCGGTCGGGTTGGCGGCGCCTGTGGTACGACTTCGGCCGATGCTTCGGTCGAGTGGCCTCGGTTGGTTTCCTGTCGCGGCGGGTTTGGCGCTGTTGCCCTGTGTGGTGGCGCGGGCGCAGGGGGTCGACACCAACCCGAGCTGCACGCAGCCCGTTCGGGATCCAGCCGGTGCGGAGGCTCTGTTTCGTTCCGGACGCGAGCTGTTGGAGCAGCGCGCGTTCGAGTCGGCGCTGGCCAAGTTCGAGGAGAGCCATCGACTGGATCCGACCGCCGGGGCCCTGTTCAACCTCGGCGAGTGCCACGCTGGCCTCGGTCGGGTGGCCTCTGCCTGGGCTTCGTACCGGGAGGCCTCGGCCCTGGCCGAGATCCAGGGCAAACCCGATCTGGATGAGG
>CAZYKT010000014.1:3868-53001 GCA_964648165.1 uncultured Polyangiaceae bacterium
GCCGCCGCGGCCATCGTGGCCTGGCATCAAGACGGCGTGGCCGAAGACGCCTGTCCGGAGCGCGTCGACTGCGGGAGTCGGGCTGTCTTGGCCCAGGGACGGCGGGATCTGGCCAAGAACCTGGCTTGGGTGGCCGTGCCGGTGGGAGTTGTGGCGCTGAGCGGCGCCGCGGCCTGGATTTGGCTTTCACCCGCAACCACGGACCAGCACGCTGGCCAGCTCAACCTGGCCGTCCAAGGCAGGCTGTGATGGCAACAACGAGTCATCGTGGCGCAATCCTCTGCGTGCTCGCCGTGGGCTGCGACTACGCGGACTACACCAAGCTGGAGCTCGACGAGCCTGCCTGCGCGGGAGTGCTCCTCGAGCCTGGCGATGAGGTTGCTGCCGCCCTGCATTTCACGTTCGACACCGAAGTCGAAGAGAGCGGACCGTTCTGGGACGAGGCCCATGCCCATTCGCTCCTCACCGAACCGGGCGCAGCGCGACTCTCCGCCAACACCCGGATCGACGGGAAAGGCAGGTCACTCGAACTCTCCGGTCATCAGTACGCGCGCTACGAGCCCCAATCCAAGGAGGATCCCCTGCAGGCTCAGGACGTGACGCTCTCGGCCTGGATCGCCCTGCCTTCCCTTGGGATCCCGGCGGGCGAGGTTTGGCCGATCCTGTCCACGTTGGTCAGCGAGGATGCCTGCAGCGGCTACGAGCTGGCCCTGCGGCGCGGCCCCGAACTGGCGTCCCCGGAGCTCGGCTTCTGGTACCGTGTGCCGACCGAGGATGGCTGCGCGACACAGAGCCTGGTATTGCCCCTCCAGTTGCCGAGCTGGGCGTTGGGTGTTGGGCGTTGGCACCACGTGGCGGCCAGCTTCGCGCGGGCGGGGGAGTCAGAAGGGTTGGTGACGCTCTACTGGGACACCGAGCCGCTGGCGGCCAATGGCACGAGGCTCGATGGAGTCCTGACCCTGGGCGAGCCCATTTTGTACGTGGGGACCAATGGGCAGAACGCGCAGCTGCCGGAGGCTGCACGATTCACGGGGTGGCTGGACGAGTTGGCCTTCTTCCCCGAGGCACTACGTTCCAGCCAGATCCGAGATTTTGCCCTTCGGAACACGACCCGGCCGGGTCCGGCTGGGTGCCGCTGGCGTGCCCTGGAGACCTGGGACGAGGTTGCCACCAAACCGAGCGTCGCCACCTGGGACCCGGAGCAGTCCAGCGTCGACTCCTTGGTCATTCGGTTCGACGATCGCGACTGGGGCCAGGGAGTCCTGGAGGCCCTGCTCTTTCCAGCCAAGGATCTGCGCCTTTACGAGCGGGTCGTGCTCGACGCCACCATCCCCGCGGACAAGGCTTTCCAGTTCACGCTCGGCAGCGGTGATGCCAGTTGCACCTGGGTCAAGCAGGGTGAGGGCAGGGGCCGGTACACGCTCGATCTCACGAGACCCACCAACTGTCTCTCTTCGCGCTGCGAGGCTCCCCTCGGCCCCGTCGACCGGGCCCGGTTGGCCACCGAATGGGCGATCCCCTGGAATCATCGGGACGAACGGAGCCAGGGTGAGCAGAGCTTCGGCTTGACTTCGCTCGGTTTCACTCCGAATCAAGCTCCCGCAGCGGCTCTTCCCTCGTACGGGGGGGCGCTGGGGCCTAGGGGCTGGTGCTGGCGCTTGCAGGCCTACGAACCGGAGTCGTCTGCCTGGTGGACACCGGCTGAGCCGCCCTCCTTTGACGCAATCTCGGTCGTCCTTTCGGGCGCGGCAAACAGCGGCCCCAGGGTCGTGGCCGATTTCGGTGAAGAGCTTCTGGATCTGTCGGGCTGCGTCAAAGTTGAAATCGCGGCGGAGTTCGAGGCGTCAGCCGACGTGCCGTATTCCTTCGTCGTTCAGGATTCTGCGGGCTCCTGGCGCAGCTGGGATCTGAGCCGCCCTCGCGCGGAGAACCTCTACGAGGTTCCGAATCTCGACTCCCCCGATCACAGCTCGGGCATCGACGATCCCAACCGCACCCCGAATTTCGACCAGTTTCCCGAGCTCCTGGCGCTCACCAGGGTGCGCCTGTTGGGGATCCAGAAGCCTTGGCAGTTCGACGGGGATCGACGAGTGGTCGTGACCGACGTCACGTTCTTCGACGCCGAGGGGAACCCTGGCTGCGAGCGCCCCGGCCCGGGCTGAGCTGTCGCCTGGGAGGCGACAAGTTACCACTACCGAGCGGCTTTTCTACTGGCACGGGGCGTGCATTACCGCCTGCTGCGGTCGACCGAATCAACTTCAACCCTGATTGCGCCCAACCACTGTCGGTCGACCGCAGACCCTATCTCGTGACCAGAGAGCGACCTTCGCCAGCTGCCCACCTACGGCACGACTGCGCAGAAGCTGGTGGACTCCAGGCCGACTCCTCCTGACCAGATTTCGAACCCCGCGAAGACGTTGGTCAGGTACCAAGAATCCTCGATGGTTCCTGGGCGGTTCTCCACGGCGTCCCGGATGAAGCGGTTCAGGTCGAAGGAAAGCGTAAGGCTCGGCTCGGTGCGCACGTAGGAGATACAGGGTTTGCTGCCATTGTAGCCGGTCCATACGTCCCAGGTCCCCGAGACCCCTTCGATGGTGATGCCTCGGTTCTCAGGCGCAACGCTGCCGATCGGCTGGGCGGAGGGGGGATCATACAGCCACACCATCAGGAACCCGCCAGACGGGCTGAAGTCCGAGGGATCTCCCTCGGGTCCGATGCTGAACCAAACGTCGTAGGCGGCGTTGTAGACGTTGGTGGTCGGATCAGCCATCGTACCCCTGTCGTTCCAGCTCCACGTGGTCGGGACGGTCGTCAGCGTGCTGACTTGCTTGGGCAGGTTGGAGCAGCCAGTGGAATGTCCGGAGTTGGCGCCGATGAAGAGGCAAGGATACCCGGTGGGCCCACCGTTGGTGGCTGCCTTGCCCTGTTGCTCGGTGACCTTGAACGCGGTGTCGCCGCCGTAGCTAATCGTCTGAGGCGCGGTGGAGTTCCACTCGTTGACCTGCAAGTAATACTGCTGCGGACCGGCGCACACCAGGGCGGTGCCGTACTGTCCCTTGATGGTGCCGCTGGTGGTCAGCGGCTGGGGGACGCACCCGCCTTCGGCATTGGTGGGGATCTGGGGCAAGCCCGCGTCGGGGCCCAGGCCGCAGATGGTGCGCTCCGGGACCGCCGCGTCGGGAACTGCCGCATCGACGGCATCGGGGGAGCTGCCTCCCGGATCGCAGCCGACGGCAAGGAGAACCAGGAGGTAGGGGGCCAAAGAGGAACGAGTGGAGCGCTTCATGAGCCGCTTTTCGGGAACGAGACGAACGTCTGGTGCGACAGTCTACCCGCGCCCAGGCCAATGGACCAGAGAGGATCTGGCGCTGCCCCACCGGCTCTCGATGGACGCTAGCTTTTCGTCTAGGCTACCGCCATGAGTGAGTCACCCACGATCTGGCAGCGTCTGCGGGTTCTATTGGTACAGCTTCTGGTCGGTCTGGCCCTGGGCGTGGCGGTTTGGGAGATGGCCGGTCGGCGCCTGCTGGCGCTGAAGTACGGTTCCTTCGGCAGCTCGGTGACCTGCGCCCCGGACGTGGAGCGCGCTCTGGCCGAGTTCGATGCAGGGCTGCGCATTGCGGCGCTCATCGGGGCGGTGGGATTCGTGATCCTGACGTTCTTGGTTCGACTCTGGTGGCGGCGCCGCAAGAAGTCCGGCTCGCAGCCAAGCCAGACCCCACCGGCCTAGCCCTTGGTGTCCGGCTTGGCCGGCGGCAGGAGCCCGCCCTCAACGGGTGCTTGACAAGCCCGGCTCGGGTGGGCTTCTGTTCCCCCACCGGCGGCCCGAGTGGCCCCAGGAGGGGCATCCATGAACATGCGTCGATCCAGTCTAGTTTCAGTGGCCGTGCTGACAAGCTTCGCCCTTTTCGCTTCCTGTGATCCGGGAGGGGATGAGACGGAGGATCCAGTGGGCGGTGCGGCGGGAGCGCTCGGTGGAGGACCTGGCGCGTTGGGGGGTACAACGCCTGCTCAAGGAGGCTCGAGTGCTGGCGCGGCGGGTCAGCAAGGGGGTACCGCGCCGGCCAACGGCGGAGCGGCACCAGCCAACGGTGGGGCCCCGTGAGTCGTCGGCTTGGCTAGGGTGAAGGCACCAAGACCGACACCGAAAAGGCGGGCATCGAGTACGAAAACGCGTTGGTGTCCACCGCCTGGACCGGGTCGGCTATGATGAGCCGAGGCTCGGCCTGGGTCAGTTGATACGCTGCCATCTGGCTGAGAGTCAGCGGGTGAGCGATGGTGATCCCCGCCACGTGGTCCTCGGCGGTTTTGTTGATGGCAATGATCACGATCCGGTCAGGATCATCGGCATCGACGCTGGCGTACACCGAGGAGCCTTCGATGTCACTCGTGTCTGCAGCGATCGCAACGTCGCCGAAGGTGGATGCCTGCCCGTCGTAATTGCGGTACGCGGCGAACGCTGCTCGGGCGAAATCCTCCTGGTCGGAAAGCGGCCAGTAGCTGGCCAACCCCACCTGGTATCGCCCGAAGATCCCGAGTACGTCTGCGGTCGCTATAGCACCACTGATGTGATCCCCGGCTCCGAACTCCCATTCGCTGAACGCGAGCTGGGTGCCGGGGTAGTTGGCATCGATGCTGTCCTGGAGCCAGGGGATGAGACGGATGGGCGCGTGGGTCACGTCGTTGGTAATCCAGCTGTCCTCCGTGTAGGTTGGATCCCACAGGGAGCGAGGCGCGGCGAGTCGCGCTGCCACGGTGTCCCCGCTGGTTCCCCCGTTGGTGACACGCTCGCCGCCGCCCTGGGCCTCGGAGTACCAGTGCAGATCCAGATAGTCGATGAGCCGCGTCCCGGCCGCGTCGGAGGCCTGCTTCATTTGGGCCAGAAAGTAGTCAACGAACGTACCGCTCTGGACCTTGTCCGGGGCGTCCTGCAGACTCAGAAAGCCGTTGTAGCCGTAGCTAACGAATCCGGCGATCTCGGCCTCTTCCCAAACCTCCCGAATCGCGGAGGCGAAGCGCACGCTCCGTTCGACGAGCTCCGCGTACGTGACCTTGTCCGGATGGACCTCTTCGTGGGTGCCTTCCCAGAGATCGGGTTCGTTATCGAGGTCGAAGAGGATGGTCGCGTCCCCGGCTGCCCCCTTCAGAAACGCCACGAACTCGTCCTGGCTCACCGTGGTATCGGTGGTGTCCGGCGGGTTGCTGAAGGACGCACTCTTTTGGGCCTGATTCTGAACGAACCGAGTCGACAGGTAGTTGGTACCCGAGTTCCGGACGTCACCCGAGCACTCGGGGGGGCCACTGCCTCCCTGCTTGTCGGCGGCGACGTAGTCAACCATGGGGATGGTGACCAGGGTGGCCGCACCCGCGTCCCGAGCCCGGTCGACGGTCTCGGTCACGGCGAGGCCGGGTTCATCCGAGTCGGCTAGGTGGGAATCGTTCTGGTAGCACCAGTCGCTGCCGGCGTTGGAGGCGTTGTTCTCCCAGTTGTAGGCGGTCCAGCGATTGCCCCCCAGCCGGCACAGGGTTGGACGCGCCAGCGAATCCCCACAGGCTACGGCTCCCCCGTTGGTGCCGTAGATGAGCGGCGAGATGGCATGTCGTTCCTGGTCGGAACGGATCGTGAAAGTAACGTCCGAGCTGCCCGGTGCCCCAGGCTCCACCGGGGTGCGATCGTCGACGAGCCCTTCGGGTGTGCCCGCGCCGCCACCGGTGCCGTCCGACCCCTGGTCGTCCTGTTGCGACGAGCAGGCAGAAAGAGCCACGACCAACGACCAGAGGCCGACAAGGAAAGCGCGATGGATCATCATGATACGCCTCATCGTACGGACGGAGACGGTTTCTGTCGAGGCGCGATTGTAGGTGAGAATCTCACTGTGGGCACCCCGTTGATTGCTCAGGGAGGGCCGTGTAGTCTTCGATGCATGAACAACAGTGCGAGGTTTGGGTCCGTGGGTGTGTTATTGGCCGTTGGTCTCCTGGAGGTCGGAACTGCCGTCGCGGCAGATCCTGAAGACCAGGGGAGTACCGAGGAGGTGGCGGTCGTCAAAACCGAGGGCAGCGGCGAGAAGGCTACGGTCACCGTCGAATCGACCGGGGATCAGGTGACGGTCGCCCAGGTCACCGAGCGAATGACGGCCACGGGGGTGGGTTCGGGTGGCGGCACGGTCACCGTGATGGGGATGGCATACAAAGATCTCTGCATGTCGCCCTGTACCTTCGAAATCAAGCCGGGGATGTACGAATTGATGGTGTACGGCGACGGGGTGACCGGAGCCAGCAACAGGTTTCAGCTGCGCAGCGGCACCAACAAGTTGCAGGCCGACCCTGGCTCTGCAGGGCTCTACATGGGGGGAGTATGGGTCACCGCCCTGGGGCTCGTGGGGATGGTCCTGGGTGGCGTTTTCATTGCCGTTAGTGATGACGTGATGGAGTTCCAGGCCCTGCCCTTGACGCTGATCTCGGCGGGGGTCACCACCGGTGGCATCGTCATGATCGCCTCGGGGATAACCTCCTTCGAGAAGGTCGGGTCCAGAGAGCCTGCTCCGCGAACCGCGGGCGGCCCAGCCATGGGCCTGAGGCTCCAGGGTGCGTTCTGAGGTTCTAGTCGGCTATCTAGAACGCGTAGCCGAAACCAGTGGCAATGACCACGCCGCTTCCCAACGAGTCGCGTACCTCGCGGTACGTGTCCTCGGGTCCCTCGATGAGTCGCGTGTTGTCACGCAGCAGCAGCGCGTAGCCCACGGTACCCAAGAAAGAGAAACCATCGCGACCCGTGTAGGCCGCGCCGGTCACCAGCTGTAGGTAGGGGGAACGGAAGATGCGAATCCGAACCGTTTCGTCGTCGACCTTGACCTCCGTCTCGGTCTTGCCCGCCCCCAGGGCGTACAAGATTCCGGCTCCCAGCACGGGAGTCCAGGCGCTCCTGAGGAGATTGGCGCGGGCGCGCAGCCCCAGTTTGAGGCCGGCCATCGAGAGCCCCAAGCCCGCATCCATGGAGAACTCCGGGACCAGGTTATGGGAGAGCGTTGGCCCCAGACCGGGGAGGCTGTTCCAGCCCAGCTCACCGGCGATGACCCAGCGTCGCGTGGAGCGAATGGGTCCGGACAGCAGCGGAGCAGGAGGCAGCGGGGGTTCGTATATCCCATCCTCGCTGCTCTTCGATGGGCTGGGCGGCACCGATGTCGCAGGCGAAGGAGATATCGCAGCGGGGGCTGGTTCAGAAGCAATTGCAGGGGCCGGCTGTGCCGATGCATCGCTGCTGGTAGAAGGGACGGGGGGTGCGCCGGGCTCGGGAACGTCCGGCGCGACCTGGCCCTGGGCGTAGCCCTGGTTGGCCAGAAGCTGGGTGGTCAATAGTGCTGCTCCGACGAACCGTCGCGTCATGTCGGAGGCTTGGCTAGCACATCCGCCGCGCTCCGCTCAACAGCTCGTCAATCCCGCAAGATCTCGAGTACCGCTCACTGGGTGAGGAAGCGGACCTGGTCGATCCAAAGGTCGTACGGCGTGTCCTCCGGTCGAACCATGAAGGCAATGCTGTGCAGGCGTCGAGGATCCAGGGCCGGGCGGCCATACCCGCGCTGATCGACCTGGTTCCACCGAACCTCGTAGGTCCGGAAGCTCCCATCCAAATCGATCTTCTTGACGTGGACGTTGTAGCAGTCCTTCTGACACAGACCGCCGTTGTCGACGGGAATGGTCTCGATCTGGCGAGGAGCCAGATAGATCCGCCCCGGGCCCTTGGCCTCGAAGCTCAGCCCGGCGTATGCCGAGGCGTCGTAACAGCTGGGTTGGAAGGAGAACTCGATGTTCGCACCCCAGTCCAGCAAACGGTCACCCTTGATGTGCAGTCCCATCCGGTTCGTGCCGCTCCCTTGCGCTCGTGGAATCGGCAACAGGGCAGGGGCGGTTCCCGAGGCGTCGGTGTCACGAACCCAGCGCCAGAAACCACGACGTCCCTCGTTGGCCAGGATGGAATCATTTCCATCCTCGAAGTCATCGATGAACGGTTGAGTCCCGTCGGCACGCGACGCCAACCGGCAGGGATCGGCGGGGGGCGATGGGGCAGGAGCCACCACCGAGGGTGATGCCGGAGGTTCGGCGGCGACCTCTGGAGCCCTGTTGGACGAGCCCCGGTTCTGCAACGACACCAGGGTGAGGGCGATCACAGCGGCGGCGGCGAGACCCAACCACAGGCCGCGTCGCAAGCGCTTCGTCTCGGATGAGCTGCGACCAGCGACGGACCCGTCCAACAGTCGATCCTGCCAGCCCAATCGCGTGATCACACGTTGTTCGAGCTCGGTGCTCGGTTGCTCATTGCGCGCCATCTGCAGCATCTGATCGTAGGTGGCGTTGACGCCATCGTCTGGCGAGTCGTCCTGCGGCGGGATCTGGTGCGTTGCCATCAACCCCTTCTCCGTTCCGTGGCCATCCAGCGCAAAAGGGCCGTCTTGAGCTGCTGTCGAGCACTCCTGAGTCGGGATGCCACCGTCCCCTCCGGGATCTGAAGGATGGCTGCCGTCTCGCGTTGAGGGATCTGCTCGATCTCCATCAGGATGAAGACATCGCGCAAGGCAGGCTCGAAATCGGCCAAGACATGATCCATTCGTTGGACGAGCTCGCTCTTCTCGGCCAGCTCGTCAGGTAGCGGGATCCCCCCGGGTAGACTGTCACCCTCCAGGGCCAGGTTGACGGCTCGACTCCACTTGGAGCGCTGTCGATCCGAGGCCACTCGCAGGGCAGTCGAGACCAAAAAGGAACGCTCCGCGACCGGCGGAACCTGGTCGATGCGCTGCGCCAGAACCCAGAAAACGTCCTGGGTGGCGTCCTCGGCATCCGAGGCAGAGAGCCCCCGACGTCGCAGAACCCGCCAGACCGTTCCCACGTGCCGACGGACCGCCGCGGTGATTCTGGTGTCAGCTGCGTCCATCGGGGCTAAACAGACCGTAGGGTCAGTGGGCCGACTCGCTTGGGTCGGTGGTTCGGTTGCGGCGGCGCCCAGAGCGGAATCCACGACAATGGAATGGATGGTGGGCACGCATTGGATCGAAGAATCAACCTGACAGGTTTTCCGGCTACCCTTCCTGTCGCGCAGTGTCAATCCGAACGCGCCCGGGCGCTGGGCCAAGATTGCTCGACCGAGGAGGTCAAGGCGCGGAGCAACTGAACGGCTGCGGCGCGCACGTTCGGCTCCGTGTCGCTGGGGCCGACGCAGGCGGGACAACCAGCGGAGCAAGTGCAGCCCTCGACCATCGTTGCCGTTCGCAGCAGGAGCTCGGGGGCCCTTTCGTAGATGCGTCGCGACAGACCCACCCCCCCCGGAATCGCATCGAAGAGGAACAGGGTTGGATCGAAGCCCCCGGTCCGTTTGGCGAACGGATCTCGCCCCGGGGCCTGGCCGTCGCTGCTGCCATCGCCCAAGGTCCGACCGATGTCCCTCGGGTCGCACATCAGGGCCAACGAGGCAATCGTCTCCAGGGCCTGTCCAAGGGCGCGCAGGCCGGCGACCACTCGTGCTCGGGGCACATCCAGTGAAGCGACCAGTGCCTCGGGCAGCGTGAGCCAGAAGCTTGGCGTGTGCATCTGCATCTCGGGGAGATTGACCTCGCCATAGCCGGCGTTCTCATGCGTGAAGAACTTGATCTTCTTGTATCCCGTTACCTTCTCCAGTACCTTGACTTCCCCGAATCCGAGCTCGAAACGCCCCAGGCTGCAACAGAGCTCGGGCTCGATGACACTGACCGTGCGATAGGTGAGCGCCGTGGTGAAGTAGTCGGGTTCCACGCGGCGCACGAAGGCCTTGTGGTTGGCATAGTCCAGTCGTTCCACCTGGTACTGCTCGGCATCGTGCTGATAGATGGCCTGTTCGTGGAGCATGGTGTGGGCGGCTCGCCAATCCAGCTCGGCCAGAGTCTTGTCCGTCTCCAGATCGATGATGACGAAGTTGTCCCAGCCCACGCTGCGCAAGCTGACGTGCTGGGCGGGGAACGGCTCCCCCGACCAGTGATAACGGCCCTGTGCGGCGTGGACCAAGCCGTGACCGGCCAAGAATTCCAAGGCATCGCGCGTCGTCTCTGCATCCAGTCCGCGGTAGCTCTCCCCCCGCGCCGGGAGGGGATGGGCCGGCTTGCCACCGGGGGAGCTGAGTTCGAAGGGGGCCTCGAACGCCGCGCATTTCAGATGCTGGATCAAGATCTCCAGATTGCTCGGATCGATTCGGGCTTCCTCGGCCTCCGTGCGCAACAGGTAGTCTGGGTTGGTGGCCAGGTATTGGTCGAGGGCGTTCGATGAGCACACCAAGACGGCAACACTGGTTCGACCGCGACGACCGGCCCGACCGAACCGCTGCCAGGTTGCGGCAATGCTGCCCGGGTACCCTGCCAGAACCACTGCGTCCAGATCCCCTATGTCGATCCCCAACTCGAGCGCGTTGGTCGCGACCACACCGAGGATCTCCCCGTCGCGGAGGCCTTTTTCGACTCGGCGCCGGGTCTCGGGAAGGTACCCCCCACGATAGCCCATGATTTTGTCGGACCCCACCTCGGCGCCAACCTGCTCACGCAAGTACTTGAGCATGATCTCCACCGAGTTGCGGGTGGGGCCGAACATCAGGGTTGGTACCTTGGCTCGGATCAGGTCCGCCGCCACGAATACCGCGTGTTTGAGTGTGCTGGCCCGCACCCCGAGATCAGCATTGACCACCGGTGGATTGTACAGAAAGAACCGACGATACGAGCAGGGAGCCCCGCTCTGATCGACCAGCTCGACCTCGTCCGGCTCCACCCCCAAGAGGCGGGCCGCGTGTTGTCTGGGATTGCCGATGGTGGCGGTGCCACAAAGAAAACGCGGAGAACTGCCGTGAAACGCAGCAATTCGGCGCAGGCGGGCGACCACGTGCGCCAGGTGCGAGCCAAAGACTCCGCGATAGGTGTGCAGCTCGTCCAGAACCACCGTGCGGAGTCCCTGGAAGAACGGAGCCCACTGGGCGTGGTTGGGCAGGATCCCGGAATGGAGCATGTCCGGATTGGTCAACAGGATGCGGGAGCGATCCCGCGCCACGCGCCGCGAATCGGCTGGGGTGTCCCCATCGTAGACAATGGCGGATATCCCCAGGTTGGTCTGACCCAACAGCTCCAACAGGCTGTGCTCCTGATCCCGACTGAGTGCCTTGGTGGGGAACAGATACAGTGCAGTGGCGCCGGGCTCGGCCAACAGACTGCCGAGGACGGGCACGTGGAAGCACAGGCTCTTGCCGCTGGCCGTTGGGGTTGCCACCACGACGTGCCGACCCGCCGCCGCGGCCTGGATGGCCTGTGCCTGGTGACTGTAGAGTTCGGTGATGCCGCGGCTTGCCAGGGCGGCTATCAACTCGGCGGGTACGATCCCGGGAAAGGGCCGCAAGTCAGCGGAGCGACCCTCCAGGACTCGCTCGGCGGCGAGGCACGGCACCAAGCGCCCCGACCTCTGCCAGTCCTGGAGCAGGGCCTCGATTCCGGCCCGTGGCGCAAATGGCGAGTCCGGCACGGCGCATAGCTAAACAGATGTGCGGTAGTCTGGCAACCTGCCCCAAGCTGTCGTACGTTGAGGCGATGATTGCTGAAGCCAATCCCCCACCAGACGAGGCTGGTGAGCCGACCCCCGGCCCCGGCGGTGATTCTGGTGCGGCCGACCCGGAGCCCCCGGTTCCGCCAGCCCCCACGCCCGGCGCAGCCTCCCGCAATCCGGGGTTCTTGGGATTCGCCCTGGTGGCCAGTGTGGTCCTCGTGCTCGATGTCGGCTCCAAGATATGGGCGGTCAATCGCTTGTCTCGAACGGGTCCCTTCGAGTCCAGCATCACCCTCGTCGAGGACACGCTGACCCTGGTCTTGGCCTACAACAAGGGCGGAGCCTGGGGGTTGCTGCACGGGGCCTCGGATGTCGTGCGAAGGCCCTTCTTCCTCTTGGTCAGTCTGGTCGCCATCGCATTCATCCTCTCGCTCTACAAGAAGCTGCAACCAGAGCAATGGGCTCTTCGTTGGGGGTTGCCCTTGGTCCTGGGCGGCGCTCTGGGTAACCTCACGGATCGGATCACAAGGACCGGTGTGGTCGATTTCATCGACTACCGTGCCGGGTGGGTGGCGGCGATGAACCGAGGGATCGCCCGGCTCTTCGACGGTTGGGCGGTGACCGATCACTGGCCCACGTTCAACGTGGCGGACATTGGGATCTGCGTCGGCGTCGGGCTCATGGCGCTTGACGTCCTGTTCACCAAGCGAGGAACCGCGACGGCCAAGGTCTCCGTGTCGGAGGTCAGTACCGAGCCGGGGTCATCCAACTAGGCCGCTTGTACACCCATGCACGGGCGGCTCTTCACCCTCTTCGACATCCCTTTCCCGAGCTATTTCGTACTGCTTGCGGTGGGCTTCTTGATGGCCACCGTGGTCGGAACCCTGTGGGCCAAGCGGATTGGCGAGAACCCGGATGTCATCGTGGATCTGGGGATTCTGATGGTCATCACCGGTGTGTTGGGGGCGCGTTTGGCCCATGTCCTGTTCGATGGGCATTTCACGGAGTACGTGAACCGTTGCGTCGACATCTCCCAAGTCAGCTGGAAGATCAGCCGCGCCGAGTGCCTGCGTCCGATGGAGGGTGACTGGCTCTTTGGCGGCGGGGGCGAACCCGTTGGCGTGTGGGATGCCGCCGTGGGGGTCTGTCGACCACGGGAGCCGGACTGTTGGGCGGCGCTGCGGTTCTGGGAAGGCGGCCTGACCTATTACGGGGGGTTGATTGCCGCCTCCCTGGCTGCCTACTGGCAGCTCAGGCGTGACGGGTTCCCATTCCTGCGCGCAGCGGACATGGCCGGCATGGTCGTGCCCCTGGGGCTGGCCTTCGGGCGTATGGGTTGCTCCCTGGCCGGTTGCTGCTTCGGGACGCCCAGCCACTTGCCCTGGGCTCTGACCTTTCCAGCGCACAGCCCTGCTGCCGACAAGCAGCTGGAGCTTGGGCTGCTTGAGTCATCGCGGTCCGCCGCTCTGCCCGTCCACCCCACTCAACTGTACGAAGCGCTGGGTTGCCTGGCGCTGGCCGCCTTTCTGCTGTTGCACGTTCACGCGAAGAAGCGTTACGACGGGCAGGTCTTCGTCTTTTTTCTGGCGCTGTATGCGGGGATGCGCTTCGTCTTGGAGTTTTTTCGCAGCGACGATCGGGGCGGGTGGCTCGGGCTGTCGACGTCCCAGCTGATAGGCATCGGGTTGGCTCTGCTCGCGTTAGGGATGCACCTGCGCTTGCGCGCCCGCACCGCTTGAGGCAGGCGTCACCGAGAGATGGCTTGGTCTAGGGTCTCCGCCCCAGCCGCTTGTTCGAAGAGCTGTTGCAGGCGTTCTCTGTCCGCGCTTTCGATCACACCTTCAGCGGCCTCGGACAGCGGCCCGAAACGCAGGGCGAGTAGCTGCCGCAGGGTCATGCGACGATCGTTGTCGCGCAGACGAAGGGCCAGATCCAAAATGGACGGATCGAGGGCGTCAGTCACCTCGCCATCATAGCACCTGGGTCCCCAGGGCTCCCGTTGTGCTCTTGTCGCCAGTGTCGCGCTTGCCGCATACTGTGGCCATGTCCCGTTCGAGGTTGGTTCGGTCCGTCGGGTGGCTCTCGATGGCAGCGGTTGGCCTGGGATCGGGATGCCGCCGCCACCAGGAGGACCACCCTCCGGTGAAAGGGTGCACCGCAGAGGACTGCGGCTTCGATGATGGGGCCTCCGCGGGTGCGGACGTTGGGAATGGCGGCCATGCCGGGGAGGGGGGAGCTGGTGGGCAGGCAGGGCAGACTGCCGGGGGCTCGGGCCTTCATGCGACCGGCGTGACTCTCGACATCGACGTTGCTTGTCTCGACATGGACGTTCTGGACCCGCGATCAGCCACACCCCTGGAGGGCACCTTCAGTATCCGTGCTCCCGGGGTGGACGGGACGACGCAGGTGCTAACCGGCTCCGTGCCGGCCCCGATGGCTGGGATCCGCTACTCCACGCGGGCTTGGCTCAGCGCCGAGCCGACGACTCCCGGCGCGTACTGGCCCGGACTTCTGGCGCTGGATACCACCAAGATCGATGTGAATCAGACGGTGACGATCCCTGTGGTGGCTCGCTCCGATCTGGAGCTGATCGGTAACCTCCTGACCGTCCCTGCCATCATCGACGAGTCTGCGGCGCAGATCCTGGTGCGGTTCGTGCAAGCCACGTCTCGAAGCCCCATCTTGGGAGTGAAGGTACTGAGCCAAGGTGATGAGTTGGTCGTCTATGACGAGCAGGGGGTGTTCTCGGACCAGGGGGAACAGACTGGTTCGATGGGCATAGCGCTACTTCTGAATCGGTCTGCCGCCTCGGGAACCGGGCAATGGCTGCAGATCGAGTTTGGCGGAGCGACCGACGGCAGCCTGGCCGTCCCCCTGCAGGCCGGCTTCGCCACCTTCGCCGAGGTGGCCGTCGAATGAGGGGAGGTCGTGACGGGACGTGACTGCGCCGCCCCAACAGGAACGGCAGACTGCCGCTCAGGCAGCGTCCATCGGGGGACGCGGGTAACGCGCAGGATCGATGCCCAGATCCCGGCATATCCGGTCCAAAATCGCATCGGCCCGATCGATGGTGTCTGCCAGACTGCCGCCGTTGTCGATAACGTGGTCGGCCACGTGGAGCTTGCGCTCCAAGGGGGCCTGTGAGTGCAAGCGCGACCAGACATGGGCTTCGTCGCTGCCGTCGCGCCGCATGGCCCGCACCACCTGAACGTCCTCCGGAGCCGTGACCACCACCAGGGGCCGGAACTCCTCGCAGCGACCGGTTTCGACCAGCAGGGGTGCCTCGTAACAGACCAAAGGCTCACCTGCGGCAGAGAGCTGCTCCAGGTTCTGCGTCAAGGTGATGGCCACCAAGGGATGGGTGATTGCCTCCAGGCGTTTGCGCGCCGAGGGATCCCCAAAGACCAATCGGGCCAAAACCGAACGATCCAAGCCCCCGCTGGTTGCCAAGACCTCGGCGCCGAATTCCTTGGCGATCGCCGCCAGACCCTCGGTCCCTGGCGCCACAACGTCTCTGGCCAGAACGTCGGCATCCACCACCGGCAGGTTCCGCGCACGCCAACGGGTGGCCACGGTCGTCTTGCCGGCACCGGTACCCCCGGTCAGACCGAAGACATGACTGCTCACGGTCGGAAGCTATCGCGGGCCCGACCCGAAGTTCAGAGGAAAATCGGAGGCACCTGTCACTTTGGGTGGGATGCTTGCGGGTCGCCGGTCCGGCTGCCATATCGCCGGGGCTTCTGATGACTCGTCTTTGGGCCCTTCTCCCTGTCTTCGCTGGATTGGCGTTCTTGCTGCCATTCTGCATGGGTGCCTGTGCGGCTGCACCCGCGGGCCCGCCCCAGCCAGACCGGGGCGCCGAGGGCCTCTTGGTCCAGCTGGACTCACCGGCCGCGGGCGGCAAAGGCATGGGCCGGGAGGCACTACTCGAGACTCCGGGGCCGGCTGCCAGCGACCTGTGGCGCGTCGGGGCGGCTCTGGCGTCGGCCCCTCTGGTCCTGTCTGACGGCAGTGTGGCCCTGTCCTCCCAGGAGGGGACGCTCGATCTGCTGGGGCCATCGGGTGAGCTGCGATTCAGCATTGCCCTCAACGGTCTGCCGCTCGGTCCCATGGCGGCGGACCAGAGGGGATGGATCTACGCCGCGACAGCCCAGGGCGTGGTCGTTGCCACTCGGAGTGATGGCGCGCGAGCCTGGGCCTTTCGTGCTCCTCGAGGGATCCGGGGAGGTGTTGCGTTGACCGAGGGGCAAGGCGTGGCGTTCCGGAGTGGTGAGACGGCCGTGCAGGCCATCAACCGGAGTGCGGTCCCCGCGCTCTTCCTGGAGCTCCCCTCGAAAATCTGCGCGGGACCCGTGGCATGGGGTGGGGCTTTCGCCGTCGGGACCGTCGATGGGTGGCTTGTCCGCTTTCACAGAGGCGGAAACCGCAAGCTCATGCGCCTGGAGCGCCCCATCGATCAGCTGGTTCCGGTGGGAAAGGACAAGATCTGGCTTCTGGCAGAGCGTGACGCGATCCTCATCGATGTCGCGGGGAACGTCGTGGCGCGCCATCCGGGATTCTCGGGTCTCGCCGCCCTCGGTTCTGCCTCGGGAGCCACGACCCAGCAGACAGAAGAAGACGGCACGCTCCGCTCTGTTGCGTGGTCTGGAATCGACGGTCGCCTCAAGTGGCTTGATGAGCAGGGGCGGCCCGTCACCGAGCTGCCCTTGTCACATCGCGTGCGTCAGCGTGCCGGAACGAACCCGCGACTGGGTGTCACACCCGACGGCATCGTGGTGGTTGCGGCGGAAACTGGTTGGGTCCAGTTCATCTCTCCCCGGGGGATCCTGAAGAGCTATCGGCTTCGTTCGGCGGTTCGATTCGACCCGGTGGTCGATGCGCCGCGAAAGCGGGTCCTTTTGGGGGTCCAGGCGGGATGGACACAGGTTGTTGGGTTCCCGTAATCACGACCCAGCCTTCAGACCGCTTGGCAGTTAGGCAGTGACGCGCCAGGATCGGGCGTGGATCTGAAGTCCAAGCTGCGGCGACTCGAGGGTGCTTCGCCCAGCGGGGACAGGGCGGGCGAGGGGCAAAAGGGGGAGCTGCTCAGTCAGTTGCGCTCGCAGATGGCTCAGATCCTCGGCGAGCCGGGCGCACCAGCCAACCTCCCCCCTTGTTTCTCCCACACGCAGCTGGAATGGGTCGAGGCAATGACGGCACAGGGCCCGGTGGCGCACCAGGTCTCAGCCTTGGCTCCGTCCACGGCTGTCGGAAGGATCCCGGTATCCGCTGCTTCGGAGGCGAACCTCGAGCTGTTGAGTCTGCTGGCGCTCGATCCGAGCCTTTCACGGTGCGATCCCCGGCGTGCGCTGTACCTTGACACCGAGACGACCGGACTGGGTGCGGGAGCGGGGATTTTGGCTTTCTTGGTGGGGCTCGCCTACCACGATGAAAAGAACGGTTGGATGCTAGAACAGCTGTTTCTGCGCAGCCCGGCGGAAGAAGCCGCCCTGTTGGAGCTTCTGGGCAGGCATCTGGCTCGCTCGGAGCTCCTGGTGACGTTCAACGGCAAGGCATTCGATTGGCCCCTGTTGGCGACCCGTTTCGTTATGAATCGGCGGCCCGTCCCTGAGCTACCGCACCACCTGGATCTGCTGCACGTGGCGCGCCGAGTCCATCGGGCTCGTCTGGGTTCGGTCAACCTGACCCGCCTGGAGGGTGAGGTCCTCGGGTTGGAGCGAGTCGATGACATATCGGGTGCCGAGATCGCTCCTCGCTATTCGCATTTCCTTCGAACTGGCGACGACGAGGGGCTGGTCGTGGTGGTGGACCACAATCGACGCGACGTCTTGGCCATGCTCGCCTTGGTGGGCCTTTACGGGGAACCCTTCGAGTTGCTGTGCGAAGAGGATCTGCTGGCGGTGGGCAAGACGTTCAAACGAGCTCGCGCTTACGAGCGTGCCTCGCAGTTGGCCGAGCAGTTGTCCGTGGGGCGTCTCCGGGTGGAGGCGACCCGCTTGGGGGCAATGGTCGCCAAGGCGCGCGGGGATCGGGCTCGGGCGCTTCTGGAGTTCGAGAAGCTGGCTCGGGAACTCGACGATCCTGCCGTACGGCTGGAGCTTGCCAAGCTGTATGAGCATTATGTTCGAGAGCCCGCGCAGGCGCTGTCGGTTGTGAAGAAGGGCACCGGCGAGACACAAGACAGGCAGGCCCACCGCCGCGCGCGACTGGAGCGCAAGCTGGTGACGCCTCGGGTTCTCCCGCGAAAAAAGCCGCCAGCCTGACCATGACCGTGACGAGGCCGTTGCGACTCGTCTGTCCATGGGAAGCGTGATAAAGGTCGGTGCCTGCGAGCCTGCTCATGAGCCAACCGCCCCAAATCGTTGCCGAAATTGCCTGCAATCACCGGGGGGAGCTGGAGACGGCCCTGGAGATGATTCGCATGGCGGCGATATTCTGCAAGTGCGACTGGGTGAAGTTCCAGAAGCGCAGCGCGCGGGAGCTGCTGACGCCCCAACAGTTCGATGCTCCACATCCAAACCCTCTGCACGCCTACGGTATGACCTACGGCGAGCATCGTCTGGCGCTCGAGTTCGATCTGGAGCAGCACCGGCAGCTCCAGGCCGAATGCAACAGGGTTGGGATTGGCTACGCCTGTTCGGTCTGGGACGTGACCAGTGCCCGGGAAATTGCCAGCCTGCAACCCGAGTACATCAAGGTTCCCTCGGCGAGCAACCAGAATCTGCCGCTGCTTCAGTATCTTTGCCGGGAGTTCTCGGGGAAAGTCCACGTCTCTTTGGGGATGACCACCCACGCCGAGGAGCAGCAGATTGTCGATGTCTTCGAGCGGGACGGTCGTCACCGAGATCTCTTTCTGTATGTGTGCACCTCCGGCTATCCGGTGTCCTTCGACGAAGTCTGCCTTCTGGAAATCCCCCGTTTGCGCGAGGCGTACGGTCAGCGGATAGGCGGGGTGGGGTTCTCCGGTCATCACCTGGGTATCGCCGTCGACGTTGCTGCTCAGGTCTTGGGGGCGACCTTCATCGAGCGACATTTCACGCTGGATCGAACCTGGAAGGGAACCGACCATGCCGCGTCCCTCGAGCCGGACGGCTTGCGCCGACTGGCGCGGGACGCCCGAGCCGTGGCTCGTGCCCTCACCCGCAAGTCGACGGAGATCCTCCCCGTGGAGCAGCCCCATCGGAACAAGCTCAAGTGGCATCCCTAGACGTTGACTCGAACGCGGCGGGCGACAAAGTCCCTGGGACGCCTGGTCAGAGGGCAAACGGTGGCTGTGTGGTCGTGATCCCGGCTCGCGGGGGCTCCAAGGGCCTGCCTCGTAAGAACCTCAGGCTGCTATCCGGCATCCCGCTGGTGGCGCACGCAATCCGTGCCGCCCGCGCGGCTACCAAGGTCACCCGGGTTCTGGTCAGCACCGAGGATCCGGAGATCGCCGAGGTGGCGGTGCGGTGGGGTGCCGAAGTGGCAAAGCGTCCCCTTGCGCTCAGCGGTGATACGGTGTCTTCGGAAGCAGTGTTGCTCTCGGTTCTGGATACCTTGGAGCAGCAGGGGGAGCCGATGCCGGAGCTGGTGGCTCTGCTGCAGTGCACCGCTCCGTTGACCACCTCCGAGGATATCGACCAGACCATCGCCCATCTGCAGGCGACCGGGGCGGATAGCTGCTTCTCGGCCGTCCCGTTCTTCCATTTCCTTTGGGGAACCGCAGCGGACGGGACGGCACGGGGGATCAATCACTCCGGAGTCAAGCGACAGCGGCGCCAAGATTGGAGTGGCCAGTATCTCGAGAACGGAGCCATCTATGTCATGCGAACCGCGGTGTTTCGGCCGGTGGGAGATCGCTTCTGTGGCCAGGTGACGTTGTGCGAGCTCCCTTCCCAACGAGCCATGGAGATCGACGATGCGAGCGATCTGGGCATGGCCCAGGTCCTGTTATCGGAACGCGACGCGAACCAGCGACGGCAAGCTCTGCCCAACTCACCGGCGGCTATCGTCTTCGACTTCGATGGGGTGATGACGGATGATCGTGTCCTGGTCGGGCAGGATGGGGCGGAATCGGTCATGTGCAGCCGCGCGGATGGCTACGCGATTGGCCTGTTGCGGCGGATCCCGGTGCGACTCTTGGTCCTTTCGCGCGAGACCAACCCGGTCGTTTCGGCGCGGGCCAGCAAGCTCGGACTCGAAACCATCCAGGGCGCAGACGACAAGTGGCAGGCCCTGGATGGCTGGTTGCAGCGGCAGGGCCTTGGCGCATCCGATGTCATCTACGTCGGCAACGACGAGGCAGATCTCGGTTGCATGCGGCGAGTGGGCTGCCCGGTGTGCCCAGCCGACGCCCACCCTCGGGTCAGGCGAGCCGCGCGAATCGTGCTGGAACGGTCGGGCGGGTACGGGGCGGTGCGAGAGCTGGCGGAGCTGCTGCTTGCTGCCTTGGGTGGGCCGGGGGCCGGAGATCTCTGACCATGAGCGAGCCTCGCATGCTGGTTCTGGCCAGCCATGACTCATTCCTCAAGGCCGGTCTGGCCCACGCACGGGCGGTGGCGAATTCTGCGTCCACGCTGGACGTGGTGCTGTTGGCGGGAGGGACTCGTCAGGGCCTGAGCCGGCAACAGCTCTCGACCCTGGGATTGCCACGTGACATCCCGCGACTGCGGTTGAAGCAGCTTTTCGCGCCCGGTTTCCTGGAGCCTTATGACGTGGTCTGGCTGGGGCTGGAGAGCCGAGGGAGCAGGGAATTCTCGCTCTGGCTGCGGCAGACCTTCACTCGGACGGGTCGGCGCAGGCCGCTTGTCATATCCTTTTACCCGGGCCTCATCTTCCGTTTTCATCTGGAGGCGATGCAGAGCCGGCTCTGTTCCGATCTGTCGCTGCTCAACTCTCCGAGCGACGCGGAGCTCTACCGCAGCCTGGAGACGTCCCTGGGCCTGAAGACCAGCAACGGACTCTGCGTCGGGCTCGGCTTTCTTTCGTCGGAGACCCCGCGGTGTCCAGGCAGCGATATCGTCTTCTTTGGCCAGCCCACCGTCCCGCCCACCGAGTATGAGCGGGATTACGTGGTCTGTCGCTTGGTGGGGCTGGCCCGCCAATACCCGCAGCACCGGGTGATCCTCAAGCCCCGCCACCGACCCGGTGAGACGACGCT
This sequence comes from uncultured Polyangiaceae bacterium, assembly GCA_964648165.1. Lineage (GTDB taxonomy): Bacteria > Myxococcota_A > Polyangia > Polyangiales > Polyangiaceae > FEN-1139. The sequence goes on from CAZYKT010000014.1 coordinate 24,552, forward strand.
TCACCGGGACCGGCACCACTATGAACAGGCGGTTTCCCGGGAGAAAAGGCACGGACGGCTGCCCGCGAATTTCGAAGTCAGCTACGCTCCGGTCGACTCACTGATCGAGCGCGCCGCCCTCACCGTGACGGTCAGCTCCAGCACCGCGCTCGAATCCCTGGCTCGCTCGGTTCCCACCCGAGTGGTGACCGATTTCGGGATCCACGAGAATCTCGGGAACCACTTCTTCTTGGGGAGCGGCCTATTGTGCACCTTCGACGAGCTGCGTCCGGATCTGCCCCTGGTCGTGGAGCCCTCCTGGCAATTGCGTCACCTGGTGGCGCCGGACCGGTCGCGCCAGCTGCTCAAGGACGAGATCGCTCGGCTTCTGGAGCTTCGGGAGCGAGGTGAGCTTGCTGACCGTGACTGGCGTTTTTTGGGACGAACCGCCGCCTACGTGCGTTTCGTGGAGCAACGCTACGGCTGGTCAGCGGTGTCCAAGCTGGCGCCTCCACCGGAGCTTGGCTTGCAGCTGGCCTGGAACTGGCTCAAGGCTCAGCTCCCGCGCCTTTGAGGGGAGGCGCGGGGACGACCGAGATGACCGGGCCGCTATGGGATCCAATCCGGGTCGTTGGAACGAAGACGCGCGCCGTGGCGCTCGCGTTGGGCGACCTCTTGCGGATGGACGCCCTGGTCGCCGGCCGACTGTATGACGACGTTGAGCAGGTGCCACCTCGCCCCGTTGGCCTCGTGCTGGGCTGCGCCCCGCGCCTGCGCAATGGCAGAGAAAATAGCTATTTTCTGGCTCGTGTGAGCGCTGCGGCGCGTCTGTTCCGCGCGGGGAAGGTCGACGGCCTGTTGGTGAGCGGCAGGGTCACGACGAGGCTGGACGAGCCAGCGGCGCTCTTTGAGGCCCTGGTCGCCAAGGGCGTTCCGCCCGCTCGCATCCGTCAGGACAGGCTTGGAAACCGCACCATCGATTCGGTGAAAAGGGCCCGGGGAGTCCACGGGTGTGATGGGGTGGTGCTTGTTTCCCAGAGGTTCCACAACGTGCGAGCGCTTTACCTGGCTGCTCATCTCCACCTCGACGCGGTGGGTTTCAATGCCGACGAGCCCCGAGGATTATGTCGTGCGCGGATGCGATTGCGTGAGCTGGGAGCTCGACTCAGGGTACTGAGGGACGTGTGGCGAAATAGATGCTCTGGCTGAAATACCTGTCGGTGTGGCGTACCCACACCGGACTGCCTACTCGCTACGACATCCATCTACATCATGGCGGGTCGACACACGGGAGCGAAGCGATTGGCTGCGGTGAACCCTTCGGATGGTATGATCGATCCTATGTCCATGCGTCTTCGGGCGGTCAGTCTGGTCTGTTCGGTGGTTGCACTGGGGTGCAGTGCGAGTGGGGATCCCAGTGACACGATAGGGTCGGGAGGGCGTGCCGTTTCGGAAGCCGGCGCACCGGGCTCGGGTGGCACGGCTGGTGTGGACGATCCCGATGTCGTCGTGGACGGTGGCTCAACCGGCAATGGTGGCAGCGGAGGTGAGGGGCTTGTTGCTACCGCCTGCGGAAACTCGACGGTCGACGATGGGGAGAGCTGCGATGACGGAAATGCCACCCCCGGGGATGGCTGTTCAGGGGTCTGTCGGATCGAGTCGGGATACATCTGCCCCTCTCCGGGTTCGCCCTGCCAGACTGACTACGTCTGCGGAGATGGAAAGTTCGGTGCCAACGAGGCTTGCGACGACGGCAACAACACGAGTGGAGACGGCTGCACGGCGGAATGCCAGGTCGAGAACGGCTTTTCTTGCCCCGATTTTGGCCTCCCGTGCACCCCCACCGACGACCAGCCTGTGTGTGGCAATTCCCGTGTGGACTTCGGCGAAAGCTGTGATGACGGCAACGTGGGGCCGGGTGACGGCTGCTCGGAACTCTGTGCCAAGGAACAGGGGTGGGACTGTCCACAACCCGGTCAGCCCTGTGTCGAGAACGAGTTCTGTGGCGATGGGATCCTCAATGGTGTCGAGGAATGTGACGACGGCAACCTGACTCCCGGGGATTGCTGCAGTGGCACCTGCGTTCTTGAGACGAACTGCGTCTGCACGACGCCGGTTCCTCCCCTCGAGCCTCCCAAGCAGGAGTGTCACTCGACGGTCGACTGCGGCGACAGCCAGGTCGGGGCAGGGGAGATGTGCGATGACGGAAACACCGCGGGAGGAGATGGGTGCTCGGCCAACTGCTCGAGTGTGGAGAACGGCTACGCCTGTCCGCCCGAGGGGGGCCCTTGCAGTGAGATCTCGGGCCTGTGCGGCAACGGCCAGTACGACCTGGTCGAGGAATGCGACGACTTCAACGGCAATTCCGGGGATGGCTGCAACACCGAATGTCAGGTCGAGCCTGGGTACGTCTGCCCCACCGTGGGCACGCCCTGCCAGACGGTCGAGATCTGCGGCGACGGCCTGCTCAGTACGCGGCGCGGGGAGCAGTGTGACGATGGCAACGTCCAGGGAACCGACGGCTGTTCTGGGGACTGCCAGTTCATCGAATCGGGCTGGGAATGCCCCACGCCGGGTCAGGCCTGCATCAACATGAACGTGTGCGGCGACGGACGAGTCACCGGAACCGAGACGTGTGACGACGCCAACGCCGATCCGCAAGACGGCTGTGACGCTTGCCAGAAACAGGCCGGTTACGACTGTCCGTTCCCGGGGGCCAAGTGCCTGCCGCTGTGCGGTGATGGCGTCCTGCTCATGAACGAGATTTGCGACGACGGAAACGTTGCTACGGGTGATGGCTGTTCACCGACCTGCCGCTGGGAACCTGGTTGGGCCTGCACCGGCAATCCGGGTGCCTACCAGTGCCACGAGACGACCTGTGGGGATGGCGTCGCTGAAGGGACCGAAGGCTGCGACGACCAGAACAACGATCTGGGCGACGGTTGCACTCCGTTCTGCAAGCTGGAACCCAATTGCGACGCGGGAGCGTGCCAATCGACCTGCGGTGACGGCATGCCCCTGTCGAGCGTGGGTGAGGAGTGTGACGACGGCAATCGCGCCAATGGCGACGGTTGCTCGTCGGAGTGCAAGGTGGAAGCCGGATATGAGTGTCCACAACCGCCGCTGGGCGATTCCATGACGGTTCCCGCCGTCTACAGGGATTTCCAGGAGGGTGGCGACTTCGAGCCCGCCGATGCCGTGGGTCAGAACGTTGCCGTCACCGGTCTGGCGCAGGCCACCCTGGACGCGGACGGAAAGCCGGTGTTCGTCGGTTCTCCCGGTGACGGCTACATCACCAGTGCCCAGTCCTTCTCCACCTGGTACCGGGACACTGATGGCGTGAACTCGACCTACGTTGGCACGCTCACCCTGTGGAACGACGGGACCGGGCGATATGTGAACCAGTACGGAGAGAACGGCGAGCAGTGGGTTTCCCTGTCTGGGGCCAGCCAGCACTGGTGTGGAACCATCGGTCAGGAGGACCACGACGCGGCGGGGAATCCCATCCCCTGCACGTTCTGCCCCAATGATTCGGATCCCGAGACGCCCCAGTGCGAAGCGCCGCAGGATACCGACTGCCAGACCTTCGCTGAGGAGCTGGTGCAGTGCATCGACGACGGCTCGGCGTACCACGGGATTTTCCGCGAAGACGTGTTCGACGGCAACCCGGTGTTCTTTCCGCTCGACGACGTTGCGGGGTTGGTGACGCCGCAATCCGAATACGGAATCGCCAAGATCCCCACTTCCTACGGGGGCAACTGGGAGAACGAGGAAGGGGAGCCGCTGCACAACTTCCACTTCACCAGCGAGGTGCGGTATTGGTTCACCTACAATGCCGGGAGTGAGTACGTTCTGGACTTCACGGGTGACGATGATGTGTGGGTGTTCATCAACAACCGCGTTGCGGTCGACCTGGGAGGCATTCATACCCCAGTCAGCGGGACCATCACCCTGAACGCAACCGGGGGCGGTGCCGTGGTCATCACCCCGTCCGAAGGGAACACCGGGACCATCCGGCAGAACGTCGATCTGGGGCTACAGGACGGTCAAGTCTACGAGATTGTCGTCTTTCAGGCGGAGCGCAAGAAGGAGGCATCGACGTACAAGTTGACACTCAGTGGGTTCAACGTGTCCTCCAGTGAGTGCCACCCCATCTGCGGCGATGGCGTGCTGGCTCCTGGTGAGCAGTGTGACGATGGCGTCAACGAGGGCGGCTACGGTAAGTGCCAGCCCGGCTGCGTGCGAGGGCCCTACTGTGGGGATGCTGCCATCCAGCCGGAATTCGAGGCCTGCGACAATGGGACCAACGTCAGTGCCTACGGCACGGAGGGCTGCTCCCCGGGGTGCGTCCAGCCGCCGCGTTGCGGAGACGGCCAGGTCCAGACCCTGTTTGGCGAGACCTGTGACGACGGCGTCAACGATGGGGCGTACGAGGGTTGTACGTCCGAGTGCCAGCACGTGGGGTGGTGCGGGGATGGGTTCAAGAATGGTCCTGAGGAATGCGACGATGGCGACCAGAATGGTTTGCCCTCTTCGAACTGCGGCACCGACTGTCTCATCAAATGTGGCAATGCCGCGGTCGATCCCGGCGAACAGTGCGACCTGGGCACAGCACTGAACAACGGCGATTACAACGGATGCCGTTCGAATTGCCAGCTAGCGCCGTACTGCGGCGACGGCGCCAAGAATGACGCCTCCGAGGCCTGCGACGACGGCAAGAACGACGGCAGTTACGGGACCTGTACGCCACAATGCCAGCTGGCTCCGTATTGTGGCGATGCGATCCCGAACACCGACGCAGGTGAGACCTGCGATCTGGGCCCCCAGAACTCGTCCACAGCGTATGGTCCAGGCGGTTGCACGGTTCGGTGTCAAACTGCGCCCTATTGTGGGGACAGCGCGGTGAGCGCCGAGTTCGGCGAGCGCTGTGACGACGGTCCGAACAACAGCGACACCGTGGAGAGTGCCTGCAAAACCGACTGTTCCGGCTACAATCCCCCGCCGGTCACCTGTGGCAACGGGACCCCGGATCCGGGCGAGGAATGTGACGATGGAACGGGCGTCAACGGCAGTGCCACGAGCCTGTGTGATCTTCGGTGCCAGCTCAACTGCGGTAACGGGATCGTGGACCATGACGAACTCTGCGACGATGGCATCAATGACGGCAGCTACGGCACCTGCATGCCAGATTGCAGCCTTGGACCCTACTGCGGCGACGGCATCCTGAACGGTCCCGAACCCTGCGACGACGGGCCGGAAGCGGCGGCGAACCCTTATGGGCCAGGCCTTTGTACGCGCCAGTGTGCCGTTGCCCCCTACTGCGGCGACGAGCGGGTTCAGTCCGACCAGGAGGAATGCGATGGGCAGATCGGATGCCTGTCCAACTGCACCTGGAAGCCCGTGCTGTAGCCGCTCTTGCCCTGAGTGGAAACGGGAGCTCGGTACCGGGCTCCCGTCATCCCCGCTGTGCTCATGCTTGCCCCCTCCTCTTGCTGCACCTGGGGCGGGAACAAGCTAGGGAACGAAGATCCGATCCCCGTTCAGAAGAACGAGATCCTGTTCCTGACAGCGACCCTGCTCCAGCTCGTCATAGAAGATGGGGATGCGCCGAGACTCTCCGTTGGGGAGAACGCGGAGAACCACCGTGTCATTGGGAGAGGCAAAGGGCGTTGGTCCACCGGCTAGGACAACCGCCTCCGACACGGTCAAGTACCGTTGGGAGGGGATGGTTCCGGGACGGGCGACCTTGCCCGATACCGTGACCCGGTAGCTGGTATCCGTCACCGCCAACGTCACCGTAACCGCTTCGCTCTTGATGAACGCTGTCAAGGCTTGGGCCACGTTGTTGCGCACCTGAGTGGGAGTCAGGCCCGCTGCACGAACGTCTCCCACCAAGGGCAGCGTGATGGTTCCGTCGGGTCGAACCCGGATCTCCGTGTCCAGCTCGGTGTGGCCCCACACACGGATCCGCAAGTTGTCGGCGACTCCGATCACGTACTCGCTCCGGCGCGGATCGGGCTCCCGCGTGTAGGGGTAGTTGCTCACGGGTGGCCCACAGCCGAGCAGTGCCGATGAAACGAAACCGGGAATCAGTAGAGCTCCACGTCGCACGATGCCAGAAAGCGTAGTCGCGGAGGCGCTGGTTGGCCATGCCCGCGGTCCGTTCCGTGAGGAATCTGGGCCAAAGGGCCGAATCTTGGGGCGCGATGGTTGCGGAACGCCAACGTCCGTTCTAGAGCGGTTCCATGCCGCGATTCCGCTCCACTGCTCTTGGCGTAGCCGTCGGGCTTGCCTGGTCCGTGCCAGCGGTGGCGCAGTCCCAGACGGGTCTGGATGCGACGGGGGCGGTGGCCCTTACCTACACGGACAACCTCTACAACGCGGCGGCCGATCCCGAACCGGGGCGTCCCGATCGCGCGTCCGCCTGGTACTTGACCTACACCCCGGGCCTTCAGCTCTCCCACCAACGGCAGCGCGCCACGTACCAGCTCGCCTACGCCCATTCGATTACGCAGTATCTGACCACCATCGACGCGGACGCCCACGGGGACATGGGCTCGGCCGGCGCCAGCTACACGCTCTCGCCGCAGGATCGACTGTCCCTCGGGCTTTCGGGCTCCCGGATCACCAACGCCTTCACGCTGTCGGATGCCACCACGCTGGGGCAACTCCAGACTGACAGCCGCAGTACGATCGTCACTGGAGCCGTGACGCAGAGCTACACCCACGAGTATTCCGAGCGCTGGGCGGGGCAGCAAACCGCGGGAATTGCCTTGAGCAAGGCGACCCGGGGTATCGGGACCCATCCGCTCAGTATGACCCTGAACGGTGCCATCGGTCCCGACTATCGGCTGGAGCGAGACACCTGGTCGTTCCGCGCCAATGTTCTCTACTATCACCTCTTTTCTGCACGAAGGGGTGAGCTATACACCCCGCGACAACGGCGCATTCAAGCGGGACCCCAGGTGACCTGGATGCACCGGTTCAGCGAAGAGTGGACCAGCACGCTCAACGCGGGCGTCGAGTTTGCTCATTGGATGGGCGCATCGCAATTCGTCGAGCCCGAGCCGCGATGGGGCGCGCGCCTGGAGTGGCAGCGTGACCCCTTTCGAGCCGGGATTTCATATTCCGGAGGTGCTACGTCCAATCTCTACACCCAGGGGCTCGTGTACCAGGACATGGTGGCATTGGATGCCGGCTGGGTCGTGCTCGAGACGCGTCCGCGGCTGGAGCTGAGCACGACCGAGGCTCTGGCCAGGAATGATCCGGCCTCGGCCCCCGGTATGCCCGCCCAGCCGACCCTCTATGTGGCGAGTTCCAGCACCACCCTCCGGCTGATGCCTTGGGAGTTCTTGGGTTTCTCCCTCGACTACCGCCACACGCGGCAGTTCGGCGCAAACTCGAACACCCAGGGTTTTGCCGACTACTATCGCAATGACGTGATCCTTTCCGTGACCGGGCAGTGGCCCATTTTTTCCACCGGTTCCGAGGCAGCGGAAGGCGAGTAGAGGTTTGACGGGGATACCTGACCGTCACTTGGAAGGCTCGGTCTGCCACGGCAAGAGCTCCACGATGGTGGCACCCCAGCCCCCGCGTGGACTCGGGGCATCGTAGAACGCGAGGATCCAGGGGAGTGACTGGAGGCGGCTTCGAACCCGGGCCCGTTGCACGCCCTGGCCTCGTCCGTGGATCAGACGAACCTGGCGAAACCCCGCTTCCCGGGCGGCCTCCAGGTAGCTTTCGGCGACGTCGGGGACCTCCTGCGGGCGGAAGCTGTGAAGATCGATAAAATCTTCGATGGGCACAACGACCACCGAGTCTGTGTCGGGATCCCGACCAGCGGAATGCTCGCCCTCTTCGCGTCGTGTCATGATGGGGCCTCACCGCGGCAAGGCTGGGATTCTGGCTTCCAGAGGCCACGGGGAGCCTCGCGTCCCGAGCATCAGTCTACCGCGGCCGGGGGAAAAGATGCTAGTAGAGGCGCCCCATGCCTTACGATCCGAAAGTCGTTGAAGCTCGATGGCAGGCCTATTGGAAAGAGCACGGTACCTTCCGAGCCACGCGCCGGTCGGGCCACCCCAAGTACTACGCGCTGGACATGTTCCCCTATCCCTCGGGCAGTGGCCTGCACGTGGGCCATCCCGAGGGCTACACGGCCACGGACATTGTGTGTCGATACCAATGGACGCGCGGTTTCGATGTGCTTCACCCCATGGGCTGGGATGCATTTGGACTGCCAGCCGAGCAATATGCCATCCAGACCGGAACCCATCCCTCCGTTACGACGCGCAAGAACGTCGAGCGGTTTCGGGCCCAGCTGCAGCGTTTGGGCTTTGCCTATGACTGGTCGCGAGAGATCGACACCACCGATCCTGGCTACGTCCGCTGGACGCAATGGATCTTCCTGCGGCTCTTCGAACGCGGGCTGGCCTTTCAGGCGGAGATCCCGGTCAATTGGTGCCCGGCCTTGGGTACGGTGTTGGCCAATGAAGAGGTCATCGACGGCCGCAGTGAACGAGGCGGGTACCCGGTGGTTCGTCAGCCCCTGCGCCAATGGCAACTGCGCATCACCGCCTATGCTGATCGATTGGCCGAGGAACTGGAGGGCCTGGATTGGCCGGAGACCAAGCAGAAGCAGCGGGACTGGATCGGAAAGAGCGAAGGGGTCGAGGTCGAGTTTCCCGTCGTTGGACATGACGAGTCCCTGGTGGTCTACACGACGCGTCCCGACACGCTATTCGGCGCGACCTACCTGGTCATCGCCCCCGATCATCGTCTGACCCGGGTCATCACCACCCCGGAGGCTCGGGAACGCGTACAGGCCTACATCGCGGCCACCGCGGGCAAGAGCGACATGGAGCGAACCGCTCTCTCCAAGCAGAAGACTGGGGTCTTCACCGGGGCGATGGCCAAGAACCCCCTGAACGGCGCCACGATTCCCATCTACACGGGGGACTATGTTCTCGGGGCCTATGGCACCGGGGCCATCATGGCGGTTCCTGCCCACGACGAACGCGACTACGAGTTCGCCAAGGCGCATGACCTGCCCATCATCGAGGTGGTGAGCCCGGATGGCCAGCTCCACGAGTCCCTGTCCGAGGCGTTCGTCGACGATGGGTTGGCCGTGCGCTCTGGGATCTTCGATGGGCAACCAACTCCCGAGATGAAGCGCAACATCACGGATTTTCTCGAGCAGAAAGGCTACGGCCGGCGCAAGGTCAACTATCGGCTAAGGGATTGGGTCTTCTCGCGACAGCGTTACTGGGGCGAGCCGATCCCCATCTATTTCCCGGTGTCCTCTCCGGGTGATCCCCGCAGGGGAGGCGAGGTGAAGATCGACTATCAGCATCCAATCCCCGTGACCGACGATGAACTGCCGTTGCGGCTGCCTGAGCTCGAAGACTACAAACCGGGGGATCCCCAAGGTCCGCTGGTTCGCGCCACGGACTGGCGCTTCTTCCAGAGGGATGGGCGTTGGTACGCCCGGGAGACCAACACCATGCCCCAGTGGGCGGGCTCCTGTTGGTACTACCTGCGCTTTCTGGATCCGACCAACAGTCAAGAGATCTTCAGTCAGAAGGCCTACGACGACTGGATGCCGGTCGATCTGTACGTGGGAGGCAGCGAGCACGCCGTGCTGCACCTGCTCTATGCGCGTTTCTGGCACAAATTCCTGTTCGATCTGGGGATCGTGAAACACCGTGAGCCGTTTGCCAAGCTCGTCCACCAGGGACTGATCCTGGGCATGTCTTACCGTTGGTGGGCGGAGCTGGACGGGCAGGGGTGCATGATTCGTGCGCTGGACGGTGACTGCCCCGACATCGCCAAGGACGAGGCCCGCGGGAGCTGGGTGCATCGAGTGACGGGCAATCCGGTCGAGGCTCGGATCGTTTCCGAACAGGAGATGGTGATTCGAGACGGGACTCCGACGCATCGCGAACAGGGTGTCCGGTTAGCTCCCCTGGTGGAGAAGATGAGCAAGAGCCGGGGCAACGTCGTCAACCCGGATGCCGTCATTGACGATTATGGAGCGGATGCGCTGCGCCTGTACGAGATGTTCATGGGGCCCCTCGAACAGGCCAAACCCTGGCAGTCCAGCGGGATCCAGGGGATTCGACGCTTCCTGGATCGGGTCTTCGCGCTGTCCGACCGGGCTCTCGTCCCTGGCGAGGGAGAGCCCACCACGCAGCGTCTGGTGCACCGAACGGTGAAGAAGGTCGGCGAGGACATCGAGGCTTTGCGCTTCAACACTGCCGTCAGCGCGATGATGATCCTGCTGAATCACCTGGCGACCCTCGACCCACTGCCCCAGGGCGCCTACGAGAAGCTGCTGGGTTGTCTGGCCCCATTTGCCCCCCATCTATCTGAGGAACTGTGGTCGAAGCTGGGTCACGCTCCCAGCATCGCGCATCATCCCTGGCCCAGTCACGATCCCGGGTTGTGCGTCGATGACGTGGTGGAGATCGCAGTTCAGGTCAATGGCAAGGTGAGGGGACGGATCATGCTGGCCCAGGCGGCAAGTCAGGCTGAGGCGCTCGAGGCAGCCAATGGTGATCCCGGTGTGGTTCGATCTCTGGGTGGCCGTGCGCCGCGCAAGGTCGTCTACGTTCCGGGTAAGATCCTGAATCTCATCGTCTGACCAGGGAGCTGCGCATCTGTCGCTGAACGGACGCTAGGCTGTGGCAAAGCTGTTGTTTCCCGTGAAACTTGGCCTTCCGTGGCGAACCATGCCTTGGCGCAAGGCGCTATTGCCGTGCGGGATCGGGCTGTCGGTTCTGACGTCGGCAGCCTGTGGCTATCACCCCGCCTATGGGGGGGAGCGACCAGAGGGGAGGTTGACCGTAGTGGCCTCCAACACCCAAGAACCGGAGACGGGTGCCCTGGGAGCAGCTCTGCAGGGCCTGCGGGGCGAGTTGGCTCGCGCTGGGGTGCTTCGGGGTGGGACGGGCTATCCCAGGGTGATGGTCGAGCTGGTGCGCGTTGACGAGCGCGCCACCCTGGTGGCGCTGGAGCGGGATGAGACCGGGGGATTGCTGTCACCCCAGGGGCAGGGGAGCCTGGTGGGTGTCACGGCCCGGGCCTGGGTTCTGCCGGCTCCCGGAGCTCCGCCGCGAAGCGACACGGGAGACGTCCGCCGGACCGCCGGGTTTGCCTTCCACCCCGAACCGGGCCGCGACACGGTGGTTCGGGAATCGGCCCTACAGTCTGCCGGGCGGGCTACCGGGCGCGCCCTGGGTCGTCGGATCCTGGGAGAGATCGAGCCGGGGCGCGAGCCTTTCTAGGGAAAAGCAAACACCGACTACAGCCCCATCGCCTTGCGGAATCGCTTGGCGTCGGCGAACATGTCCACGTTGGAAAAGACGTACGTCGCTTCCTGTGCCGTGTCGGCCATGGCGATCTCGGCCAATCGGTCGATCGCCGGATCCTCGTAGCGAGATTTGTGACCAGCAGGCCCCGCCAGGCGGTAGTAGGCCAGGCGCCGTTTCGACAGCCCATGCTGGAGCGGGTCGCGAGCAGCGATGGTCCCGGTTTCTTCGGCCAGGGAGTCGGATTCATCAGGGGGCCAGCTCGGTCCGAGCTCGAAGACAACCCCGTCGAAGTGCTTGCGAACCGAAACCAAAAAGGACCGCAGGGCAGTCTTGTTGGCTCGGTTCTTAACGAAGTCGGGCGGAGCCATGAAGACCGCTATTCTTGCGTTCAGTTCCTTCGCGGTATCGACCAGGTTCTTCAGGGCGGCTTCGACGACCTGACCGTCGCGGAAGCCCTCCTGTCCGATTTCGCGCGGCCCCAGAAGGGCGAACGCGAAGCCCGCAGGAGCCTCTCGCTGCCAGCGCCGCACCGTGCCACGCCCTGGCACGGCCAGGTGCGTCTCCTGGATCTCCACGAACAGATACTCCTTGAAGTATCGCGTGGCGGGCACAGCGAAGCCGGCGCAGCCGACAGTAATCATGGCGCTTGGCACGATAACACGCTCCGTCCAGCCTGACAGCGGCAAACGCCCGAAACCCCCGAGGTTCCGCAACAAATCGACCACTGCGGAACTCTGTCCGCTGGGCGGAACGCACAACCCTTCAGTACGGTTGGCCGCCTGCCGCACAACCGGGTCGGTGGAGAAAAGGATCTGGTAGGGGCGGCGCAGCTACGGCATCAGCCGGCCGCCCCTGAGGGACCGAGACGGGACCTAGTCGAGCCAGCACTCGTAGCGGCAGTTGGCTCCGCCGTCTTCTTCATTGGCGATCGCAGCCCAGAGGTCACTGGCCTCGCCCGAGCTGGCCATGTTCGACTCGCCAGCGCAGTCGTCGATATTCATTTGTGTGACGTACCCCTCGTCGCCCCCGGCCGCGTTCTCCTCATACTTCTGGGAAATGCACACAACCATGGCATTGACGGCGTCTATGCATCCAGAGCGGTTCTCACAGGGCACCACCGCATCGCAGAGGTTCTCGTAGACACATTCGCCGCAGCTGTTCTCCTCCTCGAGCGCGGCCGCCGCCGGGCAATCCGCCGCGGTGAACTCGGTGTTCCCGGACCCAGCGGTCTGGTTCCCGCCTTCGCCAGTGCCGGCTTGGTTGCCGGTTCCGCCCTGGCCGTCGTTTCCGGCGTCGTTGCCCGAGCCACCTTCTTCGCCGGAATCGCCGCCGAAGGTGTTGTCGTCGTCGTCATCGGAGGTCGTGACCTTGCAGCCACCGATTGCCAGCCCCACGGTCAAGCCCAACATCGCAAGATTTCGCCAAGCGCTCATGGTTCTCGGTCTCCCTTTGATTCTCCCTCCGGCCGGTGTGCCGCAGGATCAGCGACAACATTGGTGATCCGCCGTCGGGCTTGTTCGTCGGATGGTTCTACTCTGTAACCCCAGAGCCGGCAATTCGAGACACCGTATATGGTCACGGTCAAGCAAGGCCGGATTCGGGGTGGATGCTCGGTGATTACGTCCGGCCCGGGCTCGGCCTTCCCCGGGGCGAGCTAGCCCGCCGCGAGCGGAGCATTTCGGCCCCGCGGTTTGCGGGTTCGGAAGGCCATCCAGAGGCATCCGAGGCTGGCTAGCCACCAGGGTGCGTCACCAATGACCCGATAGACGGTCGTCGAGTCCAGCCAGGCGAGGGTGGCGTCGCGGGACGCCTGTTGGAACGTGGGGGTGGTGCCGAGGCTGCGCCCCACCGGATCGACGAACCCGCTGACCCCGCTGTTGGTCGAGCGCACGAAGTAGCGACGTTGCTCGATGGCTCGGAATTTGGCTAGGGCGAAGTGGGTGTACGGCTCGATGCTGTCCCCGAACCACGCGTCGTTGGTCATGTTCACCAACATGTGGGCGTTTTGGTGACGGAACATCCGGTTCACGAAGTCGGGTGAAAGATCCTCGTAGCAGATGATGGTGGCCACCGGGTGCCCTTGGATGGGAAGGGAGTCCAGCGTCTTTCCGGGCGAGAATTGCCCGGAATTTGGCGACCATTCATAAAGGATGGGGAAGGTCTCGCCGAGGGGTAGATACTCGCCAAAGGCCAACAGGAATCGCTTGTCGTAGCGGCCGGTGACCTGTCCCTGGGCGTCCACGGAGAGGGCCGAGTTGAACAGGGCATATTCCCGGGCGTCGTTCACGCGACGAAAAAGGACGGCCCCGATGATGGTGTCGATCCCCAGCTCCTTGCCCAGCGTGCGGGGAACACGGGCCGCGACCTCGCTCTCCCCCATGGCGCGCATCACGCTGGTTTCGCTCCAGACCACCCAATCGACCCCACGGCCCTTGAGTTCGTTGGTGAGGGCCAGGTGGCGGCGCAGCCCCTCGGACTTGTTCTGCCGCTTTCCCTGCAGGCTCATGTTGGCCTGAACCAGGCCCACGCGGACCTTGGGGGCGCGCGCCACCGCCGCGTCAAGAGCCGAGATCCGCACCAATCCGTAGAGGAGGGCCATCAGTGGCACTGCCAGCAGCCCGACCAGCAGTCGACCTCGAAGGGGGCGCCGCTCCAGACGCCAAAGGACGAGTTCGGCCGCCGCGAGGTTAGTGGCGATCAGGATGAGACCAACCGCGTAGGGTCCCCCGAGCTCGGCGACCTGGATCAGGGCGACCGCGGGATGCAGCGTGGCCCCGAAATACCAGGGGAAAAGCAGGGGAAAGAGCAGCTCACTGGTCACGAAGGCCAGGGCGAAGGCGATTCCCGTCGGCCACCCCTTGGACTCGGCGCGGGCCGTCAACCAACCCCAGCAGGCGATGCGCCCTGCCTGGTACGCGCAGAGCAGCGCCATGAACAGGACGCACAGCGGGGTGGGGAAGCCACTGAAGACGCGGAGCATCTCGAGGAGCCAGTAGAAACCGGTCATCGTCATGACGAAGCCGGCGACCCAACCCAGCAAGAAGCCGCGTTTCGGGGTCTGGCCCCGCAGGGCCAGGTACAGCGGTGCCAGGGCGACGAAGGCCAACGGCCAGCCGTCGACACCCGGAAAAGACAGGAAATACAGCAGCCCGGTGAGGGCCGCGAGGGCCACCGCCCAGCCGAGTGTCAGGGGCCGGCTGCGCTTGGAGGCAGGTTCCTCGCTCACGAGTCGCGCCGAATGATGTGGAAACCAAAGGCGGTCTCCACGACCGAGGAGAGCTGCCCCACGCGCAGAGCGAAGGCTGTCTCTTCGAAGGCCTTGGCCATCGCCCCGCGACCAAAGGACCCCAGCTTGCCACCGCGGGTCGGAGCGCTTGGTTCGTCCGACTTCTTCTTGATGAGCGCGTCGAAATCCTCCCCATTGCGGATGGCGAGCAACAGGGCCTCGGTCAAGAGACGGGCTTCCTCTTTGCTGCGAGTCACTTCGGGCGAGGCGCGCATGGCACCCCGATACGCAATCAGCAGATGCGTGGCGGATATCCGGTCCGGAGCGGCTTCATCGGCAACGGCCGGCTCGGCGACGGCGGCTGGAGCCGCCTGATCAGCGGTCCGGTTGGGTCGCGTCAGATCGGAGCAGGCCAGCGAACCCAGGCACAAGAACAGAACCATCGCGCGGCGGTGCATGGCCGGTTGGTTGCCCCGGAACCCGCCAGGACGCAAGCGCCAAATGGAGGCCACCGGTTGGCTTCCAAGGCCCTTGCCGCTGGTGTGTCTGGGGGTGACAATGCTTGCACTCCTGATGCCCCGCATCCTGCACATCGAAGATGATCCGGCCAATCGCCTGCTGGTTCGCAAGCTTCTGGCACCAGTCGGCTACCAGGTCATTGATGCCGTGGATGGTCTGGACGGCGTAAGAAAGGCGTGCTCCGAGCAGCCGGACCTGGTCCTGGTCGACATCGCGATCCCCGGCCTGGACGGCTACGAAGTGACCCTCCGGCTGCGCTCCGAACCGGCCCTGCGCACGGTGCCGATCGTCGCCATTACCGCGGAGGGCAACCGGGACACCAGCCTGGCCGTCGGCTGCGACGGCTACCTCCAAAAACCAATTGATGCCCGCTCCTTTGCGACCACCATTGCTGGTTATCTGGAGGGACACCGCGAACAGACCTCTCCGGACCGGACCCGCAAGCATCTGCGGCAGCAGAGCCAGCGCATCGTGACCCACCTGGAGAACAAGGTGGCCGAGCTGGAGGCCGTAAACGTGCGGCTTCTGGCCATGGATCGGGCCAGAAAGGAGTTCTACCGCAACGTCACCCACGAGCTTAGCACCCCGATGACACCGATCGTCGGCTACCTCAGGTTGCTGCTCGACGCGGAGCTCGGACCGCTGGTTCCGGCGCAAGACAAGGCCCTTCGTGCCATGGATGACTGCGTCCAGCGGCTGCGCGGGCTGATCGACAACCTGCTGGACGTGACCGGAATCGAGACCGGACGAATGCGCTTCGTCCACCACGACTATGATTTCGGTCAGGTGGTACGCCAGGCCGTGGAGCGGAGATCACCCGCCTTTCAGGAGCGAGGACTGCGCCTGGCGGTGGACGTGCTGCGCACGGGGATGCAGGGCTGGGGAGATGCGGCCCGACTGGGCAGGGCGATGGACCAGCTGCTCGACAACGCCGCCAAGTTCACGCCCCAGGGAGGGGCGGTGGGCATCCGGGTCCGACGGCTTGCCACGGGCCATTTTGAGCTGTTAGTGGCCGATTCCGGACCGGGAATCGCGCCGGAACAGCTCGAACGGCTCTTCGAGCCCTTCGTTCAAGGCGATGGTTCACCGACGCGGGCGCATGGCGGGACTGGCGTAGGGCTGGCGATCGCGCAGGGTATTGCACTGGGGCATGGGGGTGAGGTCCGTTGCGTGTCGCCCTGCACCGAGACCATCGCTGACGTCGCGTTGCATGGGGCAGCCCTGTATCTGGTGGTCCCGGAACGGGCGGGAAAGCTTCCCTCCCAGCCGCCTCCGCGCCCTTGAGAGCAGAGGATCTCCATGGGCTCGCGTGTCGCGTATCTGGATTGGAATGCGACCTCGCCTCCCCACCCGCGGGTCATCGAGGCCATGAAACAGGCGCAATGGGAGCTGTGGGGCAACCCCTCCAGTGTTCACCAGGAGGGTCGAAAGGCGCGGGATCGGATCGAAGAGGTAAGGATCCAACTTGCTGAATTAATTCACGTTTCTCCCCGGGACCTGGTCTTTACCTCCGGCGGAACGGAGGCCAACAACCTGGCTCTCGCTGGCGCCCCTGCGATCCTGACCAGCCGCGTCGAACACCCCAGCGTGGCGCGCGCCGCCGAGGCCGCTCGGGAGGCTGGCACGCTGGTTCGGTGGCTCGACGTCCCGGTTTCGGGCCAAATCGACCCTGCCGCGGTGGCTCTCCATCTGGCCGGGATGCCGGAGGGTACGCTGGTAGCGGTACAGGCCGTCAACCACGAGACCGGCGTGGTCCAGCCGCTTCGGGAAATTGGCGAGCTGTGCCGAGCCAAGGGCGCGAGACTTCACGTCGACGCGGTGCAGGCCTTCGGTAAGCTCCCTTCAGAGCTCTGGGGGGAGGGTGACCTGGTCGCCATTTCGGGGCACAAAATCCGGGGGCCCAAGGGGATTGGTGTGCTGGCCTGGCGTTGTGGTGGCCCGCCTCGCGCGATGTTCCACGGCGGTGCTCAACAGCGCGGGGTGCGTCCCGGCACCCTGGATGCAGTCCTGGTTTCTGGTTTGGGGGCCGCCCTGGATCGCGTGGCTGAAGGACCAGCCCGCTACCAATCACTGGCGTCCCTGCGCGACTGGTTGGAGTCGGAGCTTCGGGATCTATGCCAGCCCAACGTTCAAGGGGCTGCTCGCGCTCCCCACGTCGCGAGCCTCTATGTTCCGGGGTGGCCCGCCGCCGAGCTCGTGGCGGCGCTCGATCTGGAGGGGGTGTCGGTCTCGAGCGGCAGTGCCTGCAGTGCCGGAACGCCGGAGCCCTCCGCAGTGGTGGCTGCGATGCTGGGAACCACGCGGGCTTGGGGCACGATCCGGGTGAGCCTCGGAGAGACAACCACTCGGGCTGAGGTCGAGTTTGCCGCGGCTGCCCTTCGGCGGGTTCACGGTCGCTTGCGCGGCGATGGTTCAGGTGACGCGAGAGGGGAAGGGAGCTAGCTAATGTGATACATTAAGAAAGATACATAACATTCTGATAATACAATACAAACTGGGACAGTACCAGGCACCAGAATCGATCTACTCAGTGGATTGACGGTGCGACACGGCACAGTGCAGGGCGATGCCGCAAGCGACGCTTGCGTTGAGGGAATCGAGGCGGCCGCTGGACAGCAACCGGACGCGGCGGGTGCACAGCTCTCGGACTGACGGGCGGAGCCCGCGGTGCTCGTTGCCCAGGACGAGCAGCACCTTGGGTTCCCAACCGGTCATAAGGATTGGTTCCGCTCCCTGAGGATCGAGTCCGACGATGGCCCAGCCAGCCTGCTTGGCTTCGAGCAGGGCGGCTCGCAGAGAAGGCACACGACAGAGGACGGCTTGTTCGATGGCTCCAGCCGATGCACGGAAGGTGGCGGCGGTCAGGGGAGCGCTGGCATGCTCGGCGAAAAGGACGGGTGCCCCGGCAATGGCCACCGCCGAGCGCACGACGGCCCCGAAGTTCTGGGGGTCTTGAATCGAATCCAGGGCCAGGACAAGCGGGAACTGCCCTTCGAGCAGCTCGTTCCACGCGTAAAGGGCCAGGGGAGGCGCAAAGGCTAGGACACCCTGGTGTTCGAGGCCCTTCGCAAGGGAATCGAGATGGCCCCTACTGACGCGTCGGACCTCGGTCGCTCCCTGGTCACGGGCGTAGCGTTCCAGCGAATCCAGGCGTGGTGTGTCACGGTCCTCGATGAGGACCCGGCCCAGCCGGGGTCCCTGGAACCTTAACAGTTCGCGAACCGGCTGCAGACCGACCACCAGACGTGGTGAGGAGGAATCCTGCCCGGAGCCGGCCCCGGGCGTCACCCTTTTTGGTCTTGGCATGGGCGTTTCCTGAAACGCCAGTCTAGCCCAGCAGCGCCGCGGCCACTTGGTTCCGCAAGTCTGCGGCCGCTGCCCGGGGGTCGGCGGCGTCGCGGATGGGTCGCCCCACCACCAGCAAGCTCGAGCCGGCCCGAATCGCCTCGCGGGGCGTCCCGATCCGTTTCTGGTCATCACCGGCGCTGGCTGACCGAATTCCCGGGGTCACCAGGACCATCTCCGAGCCGAGCTGCTGCCGCAAGGCCTGCACCTCGGCGACGGAACAGACCAGCCCAGAAATCCCTTGGTTTTTGGCCATTTCGGCCAGCTGCTGGGTCTGTTCGCGGGGGGATCGGTCCACCCCCACCGCTCGCAGGTCCGATTCGTCGAGGGAGGTCAGAACCGTGACGGCCAACAGCGTGAGGTCGGAGCCCTCCTTTTGGACCCTTTGGGCGGCGCCCTGCAGCATCCGTGGCCCGCCACTGGCGTGGAGGGTAAGGTAACGGACTCCGAGCTGGCACGCGTTGGCAACTGCCCTTTCGACGGTTTCGGGAATGTCGTGCAGTTTCAGGTCGAGAAAAATGGAGCAACCGGTCTCGTCTCCCAGAGCCAAGGCGCGCGTTCCCTCGCGAGTGAACAACTCGAGGCCGACCTTGAGAACCCCGACATCGCCACAGACCTGCCGAGCGCCCTGACGGGCCAGCTCGAGCGACGGATAGTCCAAGGCAAACGCGATTCGACTGCGCGCCTCGGTGGGCTCGGGAACCAACATGGGCCGCTCAGAATCCGCAGAGCGGATCGCTCGGATCGCAGTTCTTGGCCTTGGACCCGCCGGTCTTGCCGGGAGAGGCGCGGCCGCCCCCTGCCGCAGCTGCCTTGGCCCGGGCGCGCTCAGCCTTGTCCAATTCTCCCTGCAGGCGCGCCTTTTCGGCCTCGTCTTTGGCGCTGGCCAGAGAAGAACGAAGCTCCTCCTCCTTGCGCTGCGCCATCTCGAAGTCCCGCTGCACCTTCTGAGCCCGTTCTTCGGCCTCTTTCAGGGCGGCGGCCTGTACCGCCGCCTTGCGTGCCGCGTCTTCCTGGCTCTGCATGTAGGCCATGACACCGACCGCGCCGCCAATGAGCAGGACGCCGCCGATGACCCCCACCATGATCTGCAAGCGCTTCTTGTGCTTGTCCTGGGTCAGGGCGGTGATCTGCGCTTCGTGCGCCTGTTGGGCGGTCATGGCCGCCAGGCGGGCCCGGTTCTCTGCGTCAACACGGGCCTTCTCGATTTCCGCCTGACGGATGGCCTCTAGGCGGGCGTCCTCTTCTCGACGCCGCTGCTCGTCCCGCTTGCGAGCCTCTTCCTCCGCTCGCAATCTCGCCTCCTCCGCCTCGCGAGCTGCGCGCTCTTGAGCCGCTCGGGCTTCCATCTCCGCGCGCGCGCGGGCTTCCTTTTCAGCCTCTTCCTCCTTGATGCGATCCTCTTCGAGGCCCATCAGCTCCTTGAGTGAGAATAGGACTGAGCTTTCCTTCTGTTCGGCCATGGGCGTTCGTACCTCTGATCGTCGGACTACTTACTGGGCCCATATCAATGGTGGGCGGGGCACGTCAACGGCGCGGAATATTCTAGTGCAATCGACCGCAGATATCACGAGGAAGACCACTCTCGCACGACAGGGGCCCGGCTGCGCCGCTGCGGGTGGTGGCCCAGGTGCCAAGCCTGGCAGCCCCCATCCAGGCGGCCTGATGGACAGGAGGGGGTTCCCGCCGGGATTGTGCGGGACTTCTGGCGAATACAGGGTAGATTCGGCCCCCGATGGCTACCGAGGTCCGATCCCCCATCACCGGAACCGTATGGAAATTGGCCGCAAGAGAGGGAGACTGTCTCTCGCTGGGGCAGCCCTTTCTGTACATTGAGTCGATGAAAATGGAGGTCCCGGTCGAGGCGCCCACCGCCGGCAAGTTGGCGACAATATCGGTTGCGGCCGGGCAGGCCGTCGAACAGGGGCAGTTGTTGGGCGTCATTGAGTGACCCGGCCGCCATGCTGGGGCTTGGGTGGTAGGTTCGCCGTTGCTCCGCCCTGGGACGCTTCCACCAGCATTTGGCGGTCGATGCGGCTCCTCCGCCACGACCACAGGGCGATTGCCAGAAGGCCGCAGACGGACACCAGCGTCGAGGCGATGAGCCACTTGAACGGGCGCGTCGAGCTGCGAGAAAGCACGAGGGGCCCGACGCGCGTCAGATCCCGGTCGGTGTTCGGCCTGGAGGGAGAGGACGATTCGACGACCGAGACCTGGCCGGGGTCCAGACCCGCGACTGCGCCTGCCACCAGACGTTGCACCTCGCTGGCAGCGATGGGCGGGGTGGCGCCACGATAGCGCAGCAGAACGGACGCGGAAGGGGGCCGGACCAAGCTGGGGTCGGCCATTGGGTCCGCTGGAGGGATTGCCAGGTGGACACGTGCTGTCAGCACTCGGTCGATGCTGCGCAGGGAGCGTTCCAGCTCTCCCGCCGTTCCCGCGACGAATCGGGCCTGCTCGGCCGCGATGCTGGGCACCAAGGCGCCTTCGCCCAAGGCCTCGAGCACCCCCGGGGTGTGGGCGGGCGGCAGGGATTCTGCGGCCAGGATCGACACCGCCTGGGAGGCTTGGTCGCGGGCGACCAGAACCGACCAGCCTGAGCCCTCGGAGCCGTCCATTTCCTTGGAGGCCGCCACCCCGCCGTTCTGAAGAGCCACCACGATTCGGTTGGCATCCGCCTCCTCCAGGCTGCGCGCCACGGGCACCGAGCATGCGCCGAGCATCAGGGCCAGCAAACACGCCCATCCGGTCGTGGTCCAGGCCCCTTTCCCAGTGACCGGCATGGCGGCGCCTTTCCTACTTCGCCGGGGCGAAGTTGGTTCGGGTCACGTCCAGCTTGGGATGGGAGGGAAACGAAATCCGGCGGACCCCGGCTGCGACGCAGCCGGCAACCCGGGGATTATGGGGGGTCGTGCGCACCGTGACCCCCACCGCGCGGCCATTCTGGATTGCCGCACAGATCGAGACTCCCATCGAATACGGGACGCCACAGCCCGAGAAGTAGCTGCCGGAGTTCAAGAAGGACCCGTATTGGCCGGCGGTGATGTCCGCCTGCATCTTTTGCCCGATCTTCATCTCCTCCACATAGGCGTTCTGCGCTGCCTCACAGCTCATCCCGGTTCCAGACGCCAGCATGGGAAAACCGCCCCGCGTTCCGATGACGCCGCCTTTGCCGCCCCCCGCCTTCCGACTGGCCTTCAGCGCGCTGTCGGTCTCGATGTTGGTGGCCGTTTCGCCCTGAACGGCTACGTCATCACTCTTGGACCCGCGGGTGGTCAAAAACCACACGATGCCAGCCGTCAAGACGGCGCCAACCGCCAGGATGCCGAAGAACGCCTTGCCGCGGGTGCTGCGCTGTTCGTTGGCAACCGTACGCTCCAGTGCCAGTTTCTCCGCCTTGATGTCGCGGTGCAGCCGGGCCTGTTCGGCGAAGGGCGCGAACTGATCCCAGTCCTTGATGGGCCGCTCGTCTTTGCTCAGCGAATCCCGGAGCAAGTCGAGATCGACGAACCCATGGGTCGCGATCTGCTGCAAGAGTTCCACTGCGGTGAACGGCCCATGATCCATGCCGTCCTTGATCACCACGTAGCGTGGTCGCGGATCGCTCTCCAAGTGAGCCTTCAGGGCGGATAGCTCGTTGACCCGATCATCCACGATGGCAGGTTTGGAGACCTCGGCCGAAACCACCTGCATGTCATAGGGACTGAGCGCGGTCTGCTCCGCTCCTGGTCGCTTGGGAACCGGTGGCAGCATCGACATGGATACGTCGACCGTGAACGCGTCATCACCGTCCAGATGTGAAGCATCCGCCGGCGGGGGCGCTTCGCTGGCACTGGGTGCGAGCTGATGCATGGCCTGCGCCAAGGCATTTAGGTCGTCGGGACGGTGGCCCGGATCGGCCACCAGCGCTTTGCCGAGCAACACCTCAATGGATTCGGGCAAGGTGGGGATGAGCTCCTTGGGGCGTCGCATCCCGGGCCCGACCGTATCCCCCGTCGTCGCCTCGTAAAGGATGGCCCCGATGGCGAAAACGCTGGCCCGCGCATTGCCCGGTGTGCCCCCGCGTTCCTCGGGAGCGAGGCAGGCCCTGTCGCGGGGCAGCACAGGCGGCTTCTGGCCCAGCGAAGCGTCGACCCGAAACGTCCCATCCGCGCCGCGGTGGATGGCAGAGGGGTGGACGTACAGGTTCTCGCCCTGGGCATGGCGGCGAGCCAAATCGACGGCCAGTGGCACGAGGATCGCCACCGTCTGGCCCAGGCTCAGAGTTGCGCCGCGGGAACGGTGCTCTTCGAGAAGGGAACGCAGAGTATTGGGTTGCACGTGAGATCCAACGGGGAGCGGCGTCCCGAGATGCTGGGCCATGGGCGTCTGAGGCGCGGATGCTATCAAAATTCGCGACTGGGTGCAGTAGCCACACCGATACCCACAGCCAACGGGGTGTGGACCAATGGGCCACCTGGCCCGACTCGTCGGTTTGGCCCCATTCCGACCGAGGAATGAATGTCGACGGCTGCGACCCCGCTACAGCGCGAAGGGAAGTCGTGGCGCATCGCGCGAGATGGCGCGTCGGCGTTGGTCGAGACGCCGGGAGAGGAACGGCCCGAGCACGCCGAGGATATTGGAGGGTGAGTCCTCGTCCCACTCGCCGCCGTCGATGAAATCGATGATCTTGCCCTTCCCATCGAGCAGCGCAAAGCCGGGCACGGGTTGGTTGGCCACGCCGAGTCGGTCGAGCTCGGTCGCGAAAACCGCTGCGTCCACCCGCACGATACGGATGTCGCCGAGTCGTTCACGCCAGGCCGGGTCATCCATGGCGGCTGACACCGCGTTGCAGGGGCGGCACTCGGGCAGAGTGGTCATCAGCAGGCAATGTTGTCGGCTGCTTCGGGCCAGTCGGAGCTGTTGGAGAAGGACTGGCTCCAGGGATTCCGTATCGTGTCCAACGTCCAGCAGATCGACGGAGCCAACCGTCCCGCTCCAGTCCAAGGCGGCCCGCGATACCGGCGGTTCCTGTCCGGCGGGTAGGCCTGTTGTGCTCCCTCCGACTGTTGGCGATGCCGTGGCCGCGGCGGCCGGTTCGTGCATCGTTACAGTGGCAACGGCATATCCGTCACCGTGAGCGTTAGCTCGGTGGGCGACGAGGGCCAATCCGGCCGCAGAGACGGCCGCCACGTTGAATCCGGCCAACCACAGTGCAATTCGCAGTCCGCCCCGATCGGCGGGGGTCGAGCCCAATGCCCGGCATTTCCACCTTGCCACCAAGGCAAGGATGACAGCGGCGATGGCTCCCACCACGGGTGCGCAGAGGAATGATGCGACGGCAGCGGCCAGAGCGGCTCGCGTGAGGCAGCTTGCCTCGGGACGTTCAGGTTCACCCACCGTCACCGGACCTTCCGCCGGAGGACGGCTCAACTGGCGGAGGGGTGTTGCGGATTCGTTGGTTGGTTGCATTGCGGCCAAGGGATTCACCATGTTAGCGTGCGCGGCAGCCATGGATCCCCGTGAGATGGAGTCGCTGGCGAAGCGACTGGTCCAAAACCCGCACGACCAAGAGGCTCTGACACTGGCTCACCAGGCCGGGCAGGCTGATCCCAAGACCTATGCCATGATACTGGAAAAGGTCGGGATTGGCACGACGGAGCCTGCGTTTGCCTGCCACTGGCTCACCGAATCCGCCAATGTCTGGCTCACTTCGTTGGGGGACGCCCCCCGCGCAGCGCGCGCTCTGATGCAAGCTATCGAACGGGATCCGACGCAACCGGCTCCTGCAGAACGCCTTGCTGAGCTGTACCGCGAACGAGGTGATGCCAAGGCGTTGGTCGCGCTGTTGGAGCGGCGCTGTCGAGCCCTGGCTCCGTTAGCGGCCTCCGACGCCGGAATCGGCGCGCAGATTGCAGCCCTCCATGAGGAATTGGGTCGGCTCTGGAGCGAGGCGCCCCTCTCCAACTCGAAAAAGGCGCTGGACAACTACCGGCGTGCCGTTGAGTACGATCCAACCAGTCAGTACTCCATCTATGTGGTTCGCGAGATGCTCAAGGCGGAGTCGGCCTTCGCCGAGGCCATCCCGTATTTCGAGCTCGAGCAACGTCTCGTTGACGACCCAGAACGCAAGCTGGCGCTCTACCAAGACGAGGCCAGTGTTCGTCACAGTGCCGGTGACTTGGCGGGTGCGGCCGAGGCGTATCGGCAGGCGCGGGCGGTGGAGGGTGGGACGGACCCGGCGCTGAAGCAGCTGTTGGCCACCATGGCGTTGGAACGGGTTCAGGCCCACCAGGCCTTGCCCGATGCGGAAAAGGACGAAGCCGGGCAGTTGTTCGTTGAACTGGCCGAGGAGTTTCCGGGTGAGCATGGTCTTTCCTACTCGCTGTGCGCGCTAGAAATCGATCCGGCGCAGGATCGAGGGATTCAGCTCGCCATGTACTACGGCGAGGAGTTGGGACGCGAAGCAGAGGTCGCCCAACACGCCGCGCGCTACATCAAGAGCAATCATTCGGGGGCGATGGCGGCCCAGGCGCGGGACTTCGTGAATCGGCTGGCGCAACAAGGCCTCGCCGACGATTCCCTTTTCGAAGCCCTGGCCCCGAGTGCCGACGCCCCAGTTCAGGAGCGGGTCCAGGCCTTGCTCGATCAGGCGACCGCCTTGGCCCGCAAGGCTCGCAAACCCGAGGCCGCGGCGAAATACGAGGAGATCCTGGCGCTCGACCCCGCCAACGAAGAGGCCGTGGTCTTCTTGGAGGGATACCTTCGACAACGTCGCAAGTATGCGGAGCTGCGGGACATGTTGCGAGCAGCGACCGCTGTGGAAGACGCCCCTTACGAACAGCGCCGCCATTGGTTGCGTGAGCTGGCAGGTTTGTGTGAGACTCAGCTGCGTGACGCCGACACGGCCATCGTGGCATGGCGCGATCTTTCTGCGCTCGATCCGGACGACGAGGCTCCGCGCGAACAGCTGCGGCGCCTGCTAGAGAGGGCGGGGCGTTGGGACGATCTGGTCGCGGTCCTGGAGCAGGAGGCGGAGCAGGAAGAAGACGTGGAGCGGCGCGTCGCCACCGAGCGGACGATTGCCAAGATCCACGAACAACGTCGCCACGATCCGGTGGCGACCGGTCAGACTTGGGCGCGAATTGCCTCTCTGTTGCCGGACGACGAGACCGCCATCATGACCGCGGTCAAGAACTTCGAAAAGGGGGAGCGATTCGATCTGGCAGCGCAGGCCATCGCAGACAACGTCAGTGCCGTCTCGGAGAAGAGCACCCGAGCTCAACTCAACGAGAAGCTCGGGGCTCTGCGGGAGTCTGCCGGTGATTGGTTGAGCGCCGGTGAGGCCTATATGGAGGCGGCCAGCGACGCTCCGGATGTCGAGCTGTTCGAGGCTGCGCAACGTTGTTTCGTGGAGGCCAGTGCGTGGAGCCAGGCAGCCGCGGCGGTCGATGAACAGGTGGGATTGGCCAAGGACGAGGCCAGTCAGGCCCAGCTCTGCTCGGTCGTTTCCGATTATCTGCGGCGGGCGGGGGATGACGCGGCAGCAGTCCAGCGGCTGGAGCAGGCCACGGAACTCGACCCGGGCAATGACGCCTACGCGCAGGCTCTGGAGCAGATCTACGCGAACAATCAGCAACACGCCGAGGTGGTGCGCCTTCTGTTGGAGCGAGCCGAACGAATCAAGGACCCGAAGAAGCGGGTGGCCCTGCGCCGACAAGCCAGCGTAGCTCAGCGCGATGTGCTGGAGGATCCGGAGGCGGCTCGTGAAAGCTTGCTGCTCATCCTGGCCGACGGGGACGATCCAGAGACGCTCGAACTGCTGGTCGATGACGCGGAGGTCCGGCTGGAATTCGGGGAAGCCGTCGAGTATTTGAATCGTTTGGCGACGGTCACCCAGGACGCCGAAGCCAAGAAGGCGGTGCTGATTCGGGAGGCCCGTCTCGTGGCGGACAAGCTCGATGATCCCGCCGGAGCGGTCGAACGCTACGAGGCGATCCTTCGCCAATACGACGATAAGAACGTGGAGGCCCTGGCGGCCATCGCCGATCTCTGCGAGCGCCTGGATGACCCCGAGGGCATGGCCAGGGCCTTGGAACGACACCTGGCGCTCGATCCGGAGGCCGAGGCGCGTTTGGAGATCGCGGGGCGACTGGCGGATCTCTATGAGACGCGTCTGAAGGATCCGGCCAAGGCGATCCGGATGCTGGATGTGGTGCGCGAGCTTGATTCGGATGACTTCGATGCCATTGCGCGATTGGCCGCCCTGTCGGAGAGCGTGGAAGACTGGCCACGCCTCGCCCGGCATCTGGTGGAGCTCATTGCCATCGAGGGTGACGAGGAGGAGCTGAGCCGCATGACTCGCCAGCTTGCCTCAATCTACAACGAGAAGCTCGGCAAGGACGACGAGGCGCTGGCGGCTCTGTTGCAGGTTGCGGACAACGGCGACGAGGAGTGTCGAGCCGAGTACGTTGCCCTGGCGGATAGGCTGGGGTGGAAGGGGATCGTGGCGTCCAAACTGGTGGAGTGGCACCTGGAGGCCACCCCCAGCGAGGAACGCAATGAGGCGTTGCGGGGAGCATTCGAGCGATACCTCGAGGTGGGACGCAAGGCGGAGGCCGCGGCCGTTGCTCGAGCCCTGATTCAAGGGCGTGCTGGCGATGGGGAATTGTCGAAACGCCTGGAGGAATTGGCGATCGAGTTGAAGGACCAGGAGACCCTGGCCCTGGCACATGATCTCTTGGTCCAGGACCTGACTGGAGCTCCCCGAGCCGAGGAGATGGTGCGGCAGGCCGAGATCCTGCTGCAGGCGGGGGTGGATGACGAAGAGGCGTTGCAGCACGGGGAGCAAGCGCTCACCAGCATCAGTCCGTCAGAGGTGGAGGATTTGCTGCAGCGGCTGGCCAAGCTGGCCAAGTCGCCGGAGCAGGTGGTCGAAATCTACGAACGGCAGATCACTCGCTGCAAGAACCCAGCCGATCGACTGCAATCGCTGGGGCGTGCTGCCCAGGTAGCCGCCGAGCACGGGGCTGTGGAACGAGCCAGAGCATTCTTCGACATCGCCCTGGGCGGACCTCTCCAGGAGGAGGTACTCGTCGTGCTGGTGGAGATGGCTCGTGAAGCGGATGAGGCGCGGGGCGAACCGAGGCTCCTGAGGATTCTGGCGGAGGCTCTGGCATCCGGAGGACAGGGTTCCAAGGATGGCGGAAGGACTCGTTCCGCTCTGTTGCGTCGGGCGGCTGAGCTGGCGTTCACCGAGCTCAAGGATCCCGAGCAGGCCTTCCATTGGCTGGCGGATTCCCTCATCACCCACGTGGACGACGAGGGTCTCGATGAGCTGGAGCGGTTTGCCGAACAGGTGGGTGAGCCCCAGCGCGTCGAGGCCGTTCTCGGCCGCGCCTTGGAGGAGGTGTTTGATGGACCCTTGGTGCGCAAGCTGCTTTCTCGCCGGGCAGAGCTTCGAGCGAACAAGCTAAACGATAAGCCAGGGGCAGCCCAGGATCTGAAGCGCCTGCATGATCTCTCGCCTTCGGATCAGGCTGTAATGCAGCAATTGAGCCAGCTTTACACCGATCTGGGCGAATACCGAGGGATGGTCCAGCTCTTCGAGGACCAGATCCTTCGCGGCCGTGATCCCACGCTCCGAGCTGATCTCGCCCGGAGGGTGGCCCGCCTGTGGGAGGAGCAGCTGGTTGACGCCCGCGAGGCCGCCGATGCCTGGAGGCGAGTGCTGCGTCTCAAGCCGGGCGATCCGGAGGCAACAGAGGGGCTTGACCGCGCCAAGAACAACATGCTGCGGCGTGCTCCGAGCGATGGTCCGGGAGCTCCGTCCGCCAAGGCAAAGGTCGGCAGTCCCGTGGCGCCAGCCAGTACCGCGACTGAACCGGTTGAGGCCAAGCCCCACAGGGCCGCTCATCGCGACGAGCCTCCGACCCCGGCCAAAGACGAGTCTGAGGCTGCGCCTCCCCAGGAAGAACCCGCGATCGCTGTCGATACGAAGCCACAACAGGCCAGCCCCGCCGAGGAACCGAAGACCAGCGCCGAGGAACCGAAGACCAGCGCCGAGGAACCGAAGACCAGCGCCGAGGAACCG
>CAZYKT010000014.1:53101-114848 GCA_964648165.1 uncultured Polyangiaceae bacterium
CGCCGAGGAACCGAAGACCAGCGCCGAGGAACCGAAGACCAGCGCCGAGGAACCGAAGACCAGTGCCGAGGAACCGAAGACCAGCGCCGAGGTCTCGGAGGACAGCCCTGCGTCCGTGACCGAGCACGAGGAGCTCGACGAGTTGAAGGACGACCTGGATG
The DNA here is from genome assembly GCA_964648165.1 of uncultured Polyangiaceae bacterium. Classification (GTDB taxonomy): domain Bacteria; phylum Myxococcota_A; class Polyangia; order Polyangiales; family Polyangiaceae; genus FEN-1139. The sequence continues at coordinate 53,263 of CAZYKT010000014.1, forward strand.
CCCGTCCCACCTCGGTTGACGTCGAGGGACCCGACGTGGCTGCCGAGGACGCTCCGAGCTCCGAGCCGGCGCCGGACGAGATCCCCATTTCGGCACTCGAGGTTCCAGCCTCATTCGAAGCGGTGAGCCCGGTCGAATCCCCGGAACAGCCCGCCGCCGACAGCCTCCCACCACCGGCTCCGCCCCAGCCGCCGGAGGTTCCTACAGGTTCCCCATCACCCGCGGCACCGGCTGCGCGCGCCAAGGGGGCAGCACCCAGTCGAGGTCGACCCCCACCGCCACCGCCCCCTTCCATGCGCCCGGTCGCCCAGCCTCCGGCTCCTCCGGCTCCTGGGGGGCGGCCCCCTCCACCTCCTGCGCCGGTGCGTACCGGGCCGCCGCCGCCTCCGCCTCCGCGAGGCAGAAGGCCCGCTCCTCCGTCGGCTCCTGCCCGCGCTCCAACGCCCGCTCCGGACGAAGAGGACGGAATCAGCGTGGACGAGAGCGAGCTCATCGAATCCGACAGTTGAGTATTCTGCGGCGGTACGGCGGGGATCACCGTTGCTTGGTCCCGTTCGATGGTTGGCCGGGGGTCGTGGCTTGGTCGTGTCCTGGTGGGTGCGCTATGGTCCGGGCCCATGTCTGAACGCTCCTCGCTCGCGCGGTGGACCGACAGTGCCTCGCGCGTGGCGCTGCCGCTGGCCGACCGTGTCGTTGGTTGGGCGAGGCGCTCAGGACAGGAATTGCGACGACGGATGTTGGGAGAGGAGTTCGGGCAACGGATGCTCGAAATCCGGCGGCACTATGCCGGCGCAGGTCCCGACCCTTACGGCCTTGACCCCGACACGCTGGAGAAGGCTGCCAAGTTCTGGGCATTTTTTCACCGCTTCTACTTCCGAACCGAAGTGCACGGCATCGAGAACCTTCCCACCGGTCGTGTGGTGTTGGTGGCGAACCATTCCGGTCAGGTGCCCATCGATGCGGCCATCCTGGGGTGTGCCCTTTTCTTTGACGCGCCCAAGCCTCGGGTGGTGCGGGCCATGATCGATCGCTGGGCGGCCGGACTGCCCTTCGTTGCGAGTTTCTTTTCTCGCATCGGATCCGTCGTGGGTGCGCCCTCCAACGCGCGGCACCTCTTGGAGGACGGAGAAGCCGTTTTGGTGTTTCCGGAGGGAATCCGCGGCATATCGAAGCCGTTCTCGCAACGCTACGAAATGGCGGAGTTTGGCCATGGTTTTTTGCGCGTAGCCCTGGCCACGCAGAGCCCCATCTTGCCAGTGGCGGTCATCGGCGCCGAAGAACAGTACATCAACCTGGGAAACTCGGATTGGCTGGCGCGCAAGCTGCGCATGCCGGTGTTTCCCATCATTCCGCAGCTCGCCGTGCCCGGTGGACAACTCCCTCTCCCCACCAAGTACCGCCTGCATTTCGGTGAGCCGTTGACATTTCATGGCGACGCAGACGCTGCGGACGCAACGATTCGTAACCAAGTCTCGGTCGTGCGTGCGGCGCTGCAGCAACTCGTGCTGCAGGGCCTTTCGCGCCGAAGGAGTGCCTTTTACTGAACCATGGCAAGGACCAAAGCCGCTTTGTCGATTTGGGTCACTCTGGTATCAATCCTGCCGATTGGAATGACACTTGCGGGGTGTGCCAAGACGCGTCCTGATAGTGCGTTGGTGGGTCCACCGCCTCTGCTGGTCAGAGCTGCGCACCAAGCTGTTGGGCCGCACGCAGCCTGGACACCTGGAGCTGGGCGCCTGGCCCCATCCGATCTCGCTTTTCCGGGCGCCGGGGGATTGCCCCCGGAGCGGGTTCCGGAGCCCTCGCGAGTGGAACGTCCGAGCGGGCCGGTTCCGCTATGAGTCCTCGGCGAATCACGGTTGCGGTCCTTTCGGGGTTGGCGCTGGCTGTCGCGTGTGCCGGCTCGGTGTCGCATCCTTCCCTTCCAGCGCCGGCCTGGGAGACGCCGCCTGGATTGGTTTGGGATTCCGGGACCGCCGCCAGGCGCCAATCGCTGGACGAGTATGCGGTTGGCCAGTGGATGACCGACGAACAGCCAGATGGTGGGCTACCCGAGGGTGTTCCTGGTGAGGAGGTGGGGGGTGATGCGGCCATTTTGCCCTCTGACGCGTCGACGGGCCAGGATGGGCCGACGACCGCCTCGCAGGGTGGCCTTCGGCGCAGTATCCTTTAAGGGCAGGCATCAACAAGGTTCGCAAATCAATAGGTTGAAGACTGATGGCATGGTTGGGTAAGTCGACGAAGAAGAAATCCTCGGTGCGATCCGGTGGTAAGGCGCCGCGGCGGGCTGCCCGTCAAGAAACTGCACGCTCTGGGGCCATGCCGACCGCCACACCATCGGAGGAGTCGAAGCGCATCGCTCTTTTGGCCGCGGAGGCAGGGCTGGACAAGAAGGCTTCCTGCGTGGACGTCTTGGACGTGACCGGGAAGGTGGACTATGCGGACTTCCTGGTCCTGATGACGGGCCACAACGAGCGGCACGTTGCAGCCATTGCTCACGCCGTCGAGGAACTGCTGGCTCGACATGGGGTTCGCGCCGTTTCGCTAGAAGGGCTTCCCGCGGCTCGCTGGGTGTTGGTCGATCTGGTTGACGTGGTCGTTCACGTGTTCCTCGAGGAGACCCGTACCCTGTACGATTTGGACGGTTTGTGGCTGGATGCGAGCCGCATCCCCATGCCCTCCACCGAGGCATCCAAGAACTCGCGCGCGCCGTGAGATTCACCATCTTGGCTGTAGGAGGACTGCGGGAGAAGCCCTTCCGGTTGCTGGCCGATGACTATCTGGCTCGGATCCGTCGAACCGTGCGTTGCGACGAAATCGAGGTGCGTGACCGGCGAGAGCTGGAGCGCCGCTGGCCAGTGGATGGGACGGTGGTTGCGCTGGAGGTCGACGGTGAGTCGATGGGGAGCCCCAAGTTGGCTCAGTACATCGAGCGGTGGGGCTGCCAGGGACAGGGCCAAATCTGCTGGGTCATAGGGGCAGCCGATGGGATCCCTGTGACGCTGTCGGCCCGGGCAACGAACCGGCTCAGCCTATCCAGCCTGACGCTGCCCCACCGCCTGGCACGCGTCGTCCTCTACGAACAGCTGTATCGCTCCCTGACCATTCTGCGCGGTGAGCCGTACGCCAGGGAAGGGTAGGACGGGCCAGGTAGAGCGGGTCAGGTGCCCCACGGCCGCCCGCTTGGGCTCTGCGCCACGAAGGGGTTGGCTGGTCCGGCCCCGTCCCCTAATCGGGAGGTTTTGAGGAACGGCGATGGGGCGAGCGAACCAGCTATTTCAGGACGATCTTGCAGTCCGCGGTGCAGATGTCCGTCCCGTTGGCTGGTCCGAAATCGCACTCCTCGCCGTAGGCGATGTCCACGAATCCATCCCCGCAGTAATGGGCGAATTTGCAGGCGCGAGTGCACACGTCACGCCCGTAACCGTTTCCGTTGGCAACGCCGTTGTCGCACTGCTCCTCGGGCGCGTTGGGTACACCATCCCCACAGTAGGGGCCGTATTTGCACTGCGTCGTGCAGCCACCGTAGATGGTGTCGTTGTTCACGCCGTCTCCGAGGTCGCATTCCTCGGCACCGGTGCGGACCCCATCGCCGCAACGCGGCTGACAGATGGTCTTGAGCGTTTGGAAGCCAGAGATGGTGAGCTGATAATTCGACTCGCGGGGGTGGCGATCGGCGTGAAAGACGACGATCTCATAGATGCGGCCGTTCTCCAGGTTGTAATCCGAGCCCTGGATGCGGACGCTTCCCTCCAGACGTTCATGCGGCGCCCCGAGATCGAGCGCCCGCCGTCCGTTGATGAAGACCCATACGTCATCATCCCCATAGAAGGCGAGGGTGGGTGTCGCCGCGGCGTCGTAGCGGAACAGGTAGCGTGCCTCGGTCGTGAAGTAGAAGTTGCGCTCCACGCCCTCGATGTCATTGGCGGGCTCGTTGTTTTCGGAGTCCCATTGCGTGCCCTGACAACCTGACCAGTTCTTCCAGTAGGGCCAAAGATTGCAGATCTTGCTGCCTGCCGCCTCTTCCAGTGGGAAGAAGCCGCTTACCAGGTCTCGTCTTTCGGCGATGTCATCCACCACCGTGTCGCCACCGCTACTGCTAAACTGGTACAGAGTGCCCGATTTTTCGAGCTCCAGGGCCCCGAGGATCTCCGTGCTGTGCTCGGAGGGGCGGAACCACTGGGCAAAGGACTCGGCACTCTGCACGACCGACACCTCGGTCTCGATGCGCAGGATGTGATCCCCATCCTGCTCGATCCAGCAATCCTGGGCTCCCGCGACCTCGGGGGTGCACTCCGTGGTGTCACCGTCGCTCGTTGGGCAGCTCCCAAGAATCCCTGTCTCGTCCCAATCGGTGAAGATGCAAGGGCACATCTGGGTTCCCAGTTGAGGCTTGCCTTCGCAGTCCAGCAGTTCCTGAGCAATCCCCTCGCAGCGCGACACCTCGTCGCTGTTCAGGCAGGAATCACCGGGAGACCAGTCGCCCTCGACCGAATCCCCTCCCGCGTTGGGGACACAGACCGTGCCTCCCTCACCCATGTAGAAGAAGTCCGGGTGACCGCCGGTAACGTTCTGGCCCTCGAAATCGCGGTAGATCACCGGAAGGATGAGGCACTTGCCCGAACCCTCGGTGCAATTCGTCTCGTCGCTGAATGGCTGATCGGAACAGGTGAAGCCGGCTTCGATCTGACACGCCGCAGAGCAGCCGTCCCCGTCGAACTTGTTCCCGTCATCGCAGCCCTCTTCGACGTCGTGATTTCCATCGCCGCAGCTGGTCGTGCAGGCCGTCGTGGTGCAACCGTCCGGGCGACAATTGGGCTCGATGGTGCAGGTCTTGGAGCAGCCCTGCCCATTCCCGTAGAACAGGCCATTTCTGTCCGCACCCAGATCGCAGCTCTCGTCCTTTTCCTGGATATTGTTGCCGCAGACGCTCTTGGTGCATCGGCTCGGGGTGCCCTCGCAGGTCGAGCCAGGCTCGATGAGACAATTGGCCGAGCAGCCATCGTCGTTGTTGACGTTGCCGTCATCACATTGCTCGCCAGCGGCGCTCAGGAGGATGCCGTCCCCACAGAATGGCACACAGGCTCTCCCCGGCACGCGGCATTGCCAGCCAGGCTCGACAGCCAAGCAATCCCCAGTGCAGCCGTCATTGCTGACGTTGTTGCCGTCGTCGCAGAGCTCGGTGCTAGCCAGCTGGGAGTCGCCGCAGCGGGCGATCAATGTGCACAGAGTTCCTGGAGTGGGGCACTCGTAATCGGCTTCGATTTGACACACGGCGTTGCAGCCATCGCCAGTGTAGTCGTTGGCGTCGTCGCATACTTCGCCTTCATCCAGTTTGCCGTTGCCGCAGGCCTTGATATCGACGGGGATCTCGATGCCAGCCATGCCATTGGGAATGGTCACTCCTGCACCGCCACCCGCACCCGGGCCTACGGTGGTCCCCGCCGCCGCCCCATTGCCCCCCGAGGACCCAATGATGCCACCCCCACTGCCGCCCCCGGCCGAGCACGAAAAGGCAAGAGATCCTCCCAAGACTGCGAAAAGGCCCAAGCTTCGCGATGCGGTGCGCATGCTTAAGAATACCGGACCCCGCCTCGCAGGCAAGCCGGGGTAACGGCGGGGCACCTATGACTCGGCTGCCATGGGCGGGCGGTGGCGGGGCTACCGCGGCTCAGCCGGCGTGCGATGACCCTTCGGGGGGTGAGGGCTCGGATTGGGTCGCTGCCCGGGTGCGCCCGAACACCCAGGCCACCAGGATGGAGACCCCGTAAAGTAGGCAAAGGGGAACGGCCAGCAGGAGCTGGCTGATGATATCGGGGGGGGTAACGACGGCGGCCACCACGAAGGCAATGACGATGAAATACCGCGCGAACCGAATCAGGTGGTGGTGGTTGATCACTCCGGCCAGGCTCAAGAAAAACGCCACCACTGGCAACTCGAAGACCAGACCGAAGGCGAGCAGCATCTGGGCGACGAATTCCAGATAGCTATCGATCATGACCGTCGGCTTGACGGTCAGAGTGGATGTAGCCACTTTGCCACTTAGGCCAAGAAGATACTGGAATGCGACGGGAAACGCGATCCGCCAGCCAAAATAGCCTCCTGCGGCGAACAGGAGCGTCGAACTGAAAACGAATGGTAGCGCGAATCGCTTCTCGCGAGCGTACAAGCCGGGTGCCACAAAGCCCCACAGCTGAAGAAAGATCACCGGCAGGGCCAGCACGCAGCCCCCGATGGCGGCCAGCTTCAGGTAGGCGAAGAACAGGGAGGCTGGTGTCTGGAAATGCAGCGAGGCCTCGGAACCGAGGTGGTTGGCGCTCCATGCGCGCAGGAAAGGCTCCGTGAGCCAGGAAAGGAGAGGCTCCCGGTACACCCAGGCCACCCCCATGCCCACCGCGATGGCCACCAGACTGCGAACGAGGCGCGTCCGGAGCTCCTGGAGATGCTCGAGGAAGGTCATTGTTCCAGGGACGTGCGACGCGGTCATGACGGCTTTGTGGCGTCCCAAGTGGGCGACTGCACCAGATCATCGGCCATGGCGCCATAGGAGTCTGGACCCTCTGGGGGGCGTTCGCGGCTGGTGTCGACCTCGGGACCCTCGACGTAAGGATCCGCCGCAGAGACCGGAGGACCAGACGCCGTGGGCATGGTGAGCGAGCCTACGTCACGTCGGAGCACCGCGCGCAATTCGGAGAGACCTCCAGCGATGCCCTCCTTGCGCAGTAACTCGTCGATCCCCGACTGGGCTCGCATCTCCGAGCTCAGTCGGCGAAGCTTTCCTATCCACTGTCCGAGGGTCCGCATGACCCCCGGCAAGCGGTCCGGTCCCAAGACCACCAGTGCCACCACAGATACCACGACAAGCTCGGTAAATGAGACGCCGAACACGTCCAACCGTAGCCTGGACGTTGCCCGGGAGCAACACCGGCCCGCAAGCGCCAGAGTCACCGCCCCCCACAATTCCTGCGGCGAGCGACCGATTCTCGCCCTCTGAGTCTCGGCTCTGCAATGCGCCTCGGCTCACCGAGGCGACCTTCACGTAAGGGAGCGACCGATTCTCACCCGCTGAATCTCCGAGGTTCCCTCGTAAATCTCCATGACCTTGGCGTCGCGCAGCAGCTTTTCGACCGGAGCATCGCGACAGAGCCCCATGGCTCCGAAGATCTGTACGACGTCCAGGGCGGCTCGGACCGCACCTTCGGTCGCGTGCAGCTTGGCCAGGCTCGAGAGGTTGCTGGTGGTGCGACCACACTCCACCAGCCAAGCCGCCTTTCTGTACAGCAGGCGCGAGGATTCGCTGAGGTCGAACATCTGGACCAGCTTGTCCCGGACTGGCGGATGCCGCAAAAGGGGGCGCTGGAAGCTGGTTCGCTGGCGAGCGTACTGTTGCCCCTCGTCGAGACATCGCTGGATGAGTCCTGTCGCCGCTCCCGCCACCTCCGGTCGTGTCATATCGAAGACCTGCGCGGCGAGAACGAATCCCTTGCCTTCTTCGGCTAGCAGTGCCTCCGAATCCAAGCGCACCCCATCAAAACGAACTCCCGCCGTTTGGCTGGCACGCTGGCCGAGGCGCGGTTCAGGGCGCAACCGGACAATGCCCGCCGCATCCCCGGGCACCAGGAACGCCGCCAGTCCGTCGCGGCCCCGCCCTTGCGCAACGGTGGCCAGGACGACGAAGAACGTCGCCTGGGCCGCGTGGGTTATGAACGCCTTCTCACCCTCCAATACCCAGCCGGTGCCCTCTCGTCGGGCGCGCGTGCGCAGGGCCTGCAGATCACTGCCGCCTTGCGGCTCGGTCACGCAGAAGCTGGCCAGATGGGGTGCTTGGGCCAAAAGCCCCAACCAACGGCTCTTCTGTGCCGATGTTCCCGCGAGGACCAGCGCGGCGACAGTCAGATGGTTGCAGTAGAGGGCAGCCTGAAGCCCCGTGCAGGCCCATCCCAATTCCTCGGCAACCACCGAACTTGCCAGGGGACCGAGCCCAGGCCCGCCCAGCTCGGCCGGAACGGTGGCACTGAGGATCCCCAGGGCGTGGGCCTCGGCGAAAAGCTCCGTGGGGATCCGCTCTTCGCGATCACAGGTAGCGGCGATCGGCAGCAGGCGCTCCCGCGCGAAACGTGCCGCCGTCTGGGCCACCGCGCGGTCGCCGGGATCCAAATCGAAGTCAACCATCGGCTATTGCCGGGTGGCGCGGCTCTTCTCCTCGAACTGCCGCCGGACCGAACGGGCTCCGAGGATATAGCCGAGGGCGAAACCCAACAGCAGCGTCGCTGGCACGTACAGGATGTGGGTCATGTTAGGCTCTTCGTTTCTGGGTCCTTGGGGATCCTGCGGGAGAGGTCGTCGATGCGTTGGCTCAGTGCCTGCTGAGCTCGCCAGGTCCTGTACACGAACGCGAATACCGCCAACCAGAAGAGGGCATAGGCGACAACGACCATGCCTGTTGCGCTGACCGTTTCTGGCCTTGGACCTTGGACTGCCACGAACCCAGTCGGAGGGATCGCTGGTTCGGCGAGCTTGCCTGATTCTCTAGGAATGGTCGACAGATAGCCTGGACCCAGCCCCGGATCCTCGGACAGTTCCACGGTGGATGAACTCCTGGGGCTGGTGGCGGCTGGAAGGACGGTGTTCTTCATGTGCTAGTCCTCCGGTGGAGCGTCACGGATTTCGGCCCGTTCCTCCAGCTCCTCCACCCGCCAGCGCAGCCAGGCGAGTTGGGCCCGGCATTCGATGACCAAAACGGCGAGAAACGTCATGGCAACGAAGCCGAGGACGAGAACCTGACCCATGGCGGGAGCGATCCCTCCACCTCCGTGGGTGAGGACGGCTGGATGGTTACCTCCCCATTTGCGGACACTGAGGTGCACGATGGGGAGCGTGGCAGTTCCAAGAACGCCCAGGGCAGCTGCGAATCGACGGCTACCATCCCCCTCTCCGGCAACGCTGCGCAGGGTTACCACCGCCAGGTAGATGAGTGCGCTCAGCAGTAGTGTGGTCAGCCGCGGATCCCAGGTCCAGTAGACCCCCCAGGCCTTCTTGGCCCACAACGGGCCGCTCACCAGCACGATGACGCCAAAGAGAACGGCCGACTCGGCCCCGGCGCTTGCCCACGCGTCCCGTTTCGTCGTGGGCCTGACCAGGTAGGCTGCGCTGCCCACCAGGCACACCAACCCGGACAGGTACATCGCGTAGGCGGCCGGCACATGGAAATAGAAGATCTTCTGGGCGACTCCACCCGCCTGGGCCTGGGCCTCGGGCGCGTAGAACGCGACAGCTGCCACCAAGGCGAGCTGACTTGCGGCAGCAGCCAGCAGCAGGGCAAGGCGCAGCGTGGACCGAAGCGACATGCCCATACCCTAGATCATGGAGCGCAATTCGGTACCGCGGAGGTTGGCGCCGCTCACCCAGACCCTGCGCGTCACCAGTGGGCCCATTGGGTTGCTGGCCGGCTCAGTGACCGGGGGGCCCCAGGGCGGGGGATTTCTCCTCTGAGGAAGTCTCGCTCCGATCGAGCCAACCTTGGATCGTCCGTTCCACTTGGTTTGAATCGTCGCCCGTGGCCGTGTGGAGCATGTGGCGAGCCAGCTCGACCTGACCGGCCCGCGCCAGGGCGTGCGCATAGGAGGAAGCGATCTCGGGAATGCGCGGCTCGGCCATAAACGCCCGCTTGAGGTAATTGAGGGCATCGTGCGGTCGTTGGAATGCCACATCCAGGAGATGCCCTAGGTTGTGAGAGTGGCCGGGATGAGATGGCGCGAGCCGCACGGCTTGCCGATAGGCTCGGGCAGCCGCGCGATGGTGACCGAGGAACGACAGCGCCATCCCAAGGACGCCAAAGGCCTGGTCGTCGTGCTGGTTCTCCCGGGTCATGCGATGGGCCAGCGAAGCGGCGCGAAACGGTTCAGAATCGAGCACCAAGGTGGCCAGATTGAGCCGCGCGAAACGGCTGGCCTGGGAGTCCCGGGGAGCTTGCCGAATCAGATCCGCCAGCATGGGGAGCAGATCCCTAGGCCCCAGGCCCTGGTTGATGGCGAACGTGATGTCCTGGAGCAGGCAATCGATGCTTCGGGGCGGCATGGTCGAGCAGGCAGGAGGGTTGGTGCCCTACGGGTTCGTATTCAGTGGAACGGGCCATCCGTCAAGGGCGACTTGACCGGGCCGGTTCGGCGACCACGCTCTTGCCGGCCAGGGTCGCCTCCCGAAGGATCTGCAGGGTCCGGTCGAAGGCCGTGGTCTGAACGCGAACGAAGCTGTGGTTGTTGCGGACATGGACATAGACTAGCTGCGACGCGGGTAGCCCTCGGGACAGGAGCAGGCCCTCGACCTGCTCTGGAACCAGCCCGTCTCTGCGACCCAGGTTCAGGAAGATTTCTCGGTTTTCGTCGGGGCCGTCGCTGTCCAGGGCCAACGAACTGGGTGGCTTCGGCGCCCTGGGCGCTGCGGACGTGACAGGCGCAGAAGGGATTGGCTGCTCGGTGCGCGCCGCGCTGACGGCCTGCTTGGGGGCTCTGCTGGGGGCGGCTGGGGCAGGGCTCAAGACCACTGGCTCCGATTCCGCGACCGGTGCCGGTAGGCGGGCGCGACGAGAATCGGTCGCTTCTTCGCGGACCTCGGGGCGTGCTCCCAGGTGATCCCGCAACAGACCAGCAACAACCCGCTCGGCATCGGGGTGGGTCAACAGCCGGCGAGCCAGCGCCCAGTCGTCTGGATGGATGGGGCTCTGCGAATACGCCTGAACGAACCACTCCACCTGGTCGAGCTCCGCGCGTGTCTTGATCTCCAGGGTGGTCGGGATCTGCCTCTCGATGGGGCAGATTTTGTAGGTCAGACGCAGCATGTACAGGTTGCCGATGTCCGAGGGCTCGATCAGTGAAAGGGCGGTTCCAGTTCGACCGGCACGACCCGTCCGGCCCGTTCGGTGCACGTACGACTCGGCAGATTCCGGGAAGTCGTAGTTGATGACGTGAGTCAAGTGGGAGATGTCGATGCCGCGTGCCGCAACGTCTGTGCACACCAGAAATCGCAGCTTGCCCTGCCGAGTGGCCTGCATCACCTTCTCGCGGTCGTTCTGGGCTAGATCGGCGTTGAGCCAGTCGGTAGCGTAGCCTTTCCGTTCCAGTGCCGCGGCCAGGCGCTTGGTCTCGTCCCGGGTGTTACAGAAGATGATGGCACTCTCTGGCGCCTCCACCTCCAACACGCGTTCCATCTCCGCCAGCTTGTCACCACGGCACAGGTACACGACGTGCTGGATGTCCAGGGCCCCGATGTGGTCCCCGCTCAAGGTCAAGAAGAGGGGATCCTTGAGCCGGGTTTCCACCAGGCGACTGATATCTGCCGGCAGGGTCGCACTGAACAACAGGGTCTGGACCGCCTCGGGTAGGTGACTCTGAATCAGATTGATCTGGGGCAAAAACCCCATGCTTAGCATCTCATCGCTCTCGTCGAGGACCAGCGTTCGGACCTGACTGAGGTCCAACGTCCTGCGCTCCAGATGATCGAGGACCCGTCCCGGGGTCCCGACCAGGATTTGGGGGCCGCGAGCGATTTCCTCCATCTGTTTGCCCATCGGGGCGCCCCCGTACACGGCAACCGACTGAACTTGTCGGGCTTGGCCCAGGGTGTCAATCTCGCGATGCACCTGGAGAGCCAATTCCCGGGTTGGACACAAGACGACCGCCTGGATGAACCCCTGGCCGCGACGCACCAAGGAGTCCACCAGGGGCATACCGAAGGCAGCGGTCTTGCCCGTGCCGGTGCGGGCCTGTACGACCAGATCCCTGCCCCGGCAGGCCGGCTCGAACACTGCGCGCTGCACGGGCGTGGGGTGTACGTAGCCCATCCGCTCAATCACTTGGCGCAGCTCTGGTGAGAGCGGCAAGACGTCGAAGGTTGGGGGAGGGAGTGTCACGTCTTCGGCAAAATCAGACATCGATTCCATTATTCTGGAAGCTGGTGCGCCGACGGTGAAGCGGGCGCGATGGTTGAGAGCGCCGGGGCCCAAGGAGAGTCCTCTACCCCGAGTATCTTTTCGAGGGCCTGAACGCGTCTGCGGCTGGGAGCAAGATCCACGGATTCGTAGCGCAGGGCGTGCTCTTCGGCGAAACGAAGACTGTCCAGGTCCGACAGTGCGGAACGGGCCCACGGATCCGATCGGCAGGCCAGGGTCAGTGAGGTGCGTCTCGACCATTCCGGCAGCAAAGCGTTCCGGAAATGCTCGAGACTGGCTCTCTCGTCGGCTGGTCCGAGCGCGGCGGCCGCGCGGGCCCGACGGAGAGCCACGGCCAAGTCAGCCATACCCGGGCGGCATTCCCGATAGGCTTCGGCGGATGGTACGGAGAAGCCCTGGATCATTACCTGAAGTGCGCCGGTGACAACGAAAGCGCAAAGCAAGACAGCATAGACTGCCCACCCGGCGCGACGTCCTTGGCTGCGGACTCGGTCCAGGTCAAGGTTCGGCACCGACTTCGCGTACACCGCGGATTGGGGTGCCGTCAAACGCGATTCGGTCTCGGAACGGACGTCAGGCCGAGCGCGCCCGTTCCCAAGCTTCCGGGGTTCCCTGGGGCAGCGCCACCTCGTGTCCCACCGGACGCTGACTTCGTGCGGGATTCACCGGACCCTGGTGCTACGGTCCGGATTGGCTTGGAAACTTCCCTCGAATCCTGCACGTCCCGTCCATCCCTGTCCTTGCTGGAGGCGCTGGACACGTTTCGCGAGGCGGGAACCGCCAAGCAGGCTGATGCGCGATTGTTCGACCATCTGGCGGCGGCCCAGGCATTGCTGGGCGACGACCTGGCCTGGGTGGAGCAAGCCTTGGCCCACGTCGCGGACGACGGCCTGCAGCCCGCCACGCAGGCGGCCCGACATCTGATCGACCTCGAAGGGAAGCGAGTTCGCCCCCAGGCACTGCTCCTGAGTGCTGCCTGTTTCGGTCCAATTCCGGCGGCAGCTCGCACCTTGGCGTTGGTTGCCGAACTGGTCCACTCCGCCTCACTCTTGCACGATGACGTGGCGGACGAGGGGCTGGAACGTCGCGGAGCACCTGCCGCCCGGCGGCTGTACGGCAATGCCGTGAGTGTCCTGGCCGGGGATCTGCTGCTCGTCCACGCCATCCAGACAACAGCAGAAAGCGCCCCCGAGGTGGTCCCGGCGTTGCTGGCGATGCTTCGCCAGTTGATCGATGGGGAGGTGGTGCAGCTCCGGGGTAGGACTCGCCTGGATGTGAGCGAAGCAACCTATGACCGGATCCTGCGGGACAAGACCGCTTCGTTGTTCGCATGGTCGACTCGGAGCGGGGCGAGGGTCGCGGGCGCTGCTTCCGAGTACCTGGGACCGCTGGCGCGGTTCGGCGAGCTGATTGGTATCGCATTCCAGCTGATCGATGACGTCTTGGATTACTCGGACGAGGACACCGGCAAGACCAGTCTTCTCGATCTGCGAGAGGGCAAACTGACTCTGCCTTTGGTATTGGCTGCGGAGCGCAACGCCGAGATTCTCGAGTCACTGGCTCGGATCCATGCCGGAGACGAAGGCCCTCTATCCACCGTTGGGCGCTGGGTCGTGGAGAGTGGCGCGTGTGAAGAGGTGCGTCGGCGGGCCATCGTCCTCACCGAGGTTGCCGTAGCGAGCCTGGCGGTGATCCCGGTCAGTCCAGCGCGTCGACTGCTGGAGAGCGTGGCGCGAGAACTGGCGATTCGGGTTCGGTGAGGGCGCCAGGGTTCGGCGCGCGAGGTCAGCCGAGCCCAGGGGGAGGCGTTGGGTCTGGATCAGGCGTTCCCGATGGGAGGCTTCGACCCGTTTGGACCCTTGGGAGCTGCGTCCTGAAACAGGGCCTCTACCTCTCGAGTCAGTGACGCCGCAATCTCCGTCTCCAAACCTTCGAGACCGCCGGCCACGCGCTCCACGTTGCGCTGGTACACGAATACCCGCGCGGTGGGTTGTTCCGCGGTGTCGCCCTGAATGGCATCCAGAAGGATGGTGGCTCGCGGGTCAACGCCGTCGACCACGACCTCCACTCCGGGCACATCGGCCACGTACAGCTCAGCGGGCCGAAGATACGCCCGAATCGCAGGTTCCAACTCGGACAGCGCGTTCTCCACGCTTCGCTGGAAGGTTTCCCGCGATAGGCTCCAGGGTGCGGCCGGATACTCCAGATCAAGCTCGCGAGACTGCAGGAACGCCTGGGTAGCCCCTGCTACGTCGCCTCGCTCGTCTCGAATCAACCCGAGATAGTAATGGGCGTCCGGATTGGCACCACTGGATTTGAGCGATTCTTCGATGAGCTGTGCCGCCTGTTCGACCTCGCCCACCTCGTATAGAGCCCGACCGACCAGGAAGGTGTGGGATGGGTTTTCGAAGGGCCCCTTCGGGAAGCGGCGGCAGACTTCCTTGGCCATTTCCAGGTTCCCTTGGCCGAGATGGGCCTCGAAGGAAAGGAGCAACGCATCGACCAGTTCGTCGTCGGTTTCCGAGAGCTCCAGGGCCTGTCCGCAGAGCAGGAGCGCTTCCTCGAAATCAGCGAGGGGGTGGATGTAGACCTCCGCCGCGTTCAGCATGGCTTCGAGATAGGTATCATCAAGGGCTATCGCCTGGCGGTAGTTGTCAACGGCGTCTTCGTAGTTGCCCTGTAGTGCCGCCACGTATCCGAGGAGATTGTAGGCCTCCGGCGATTGGCTGTCGATTTCCAGCGCCCGACGTGCCGAGTGCTCGGCCCCCTGGGGATCCCCTCGTTGCACCAGATCCCAACCACGATCCAAGTGAGCGGAAAACTGATCCATGAGCACCAAGTCAAGCTGGTTCGAACGGGACGTCAAGGCCGAACGCGACTTTCGTCCATTCTCGGCCCGCCGTCACTCGTGGATGACCACCCAGCTACCCGGCCTGTCATCACTGGACCAAGTGCCGTGCCACTGCTCCGGCAGGTTCGGTTGGGTCAAGAAAAAAACCGCGCGAGCGTCCCGTGGCGACAGGTTGACGCAGCCGTGACTCATCTGCATGCCGTAGTTGCGATGCCAGAAAGCTCCATGAACCGCGTAGGAACGGTGAAAATACATCACATAAGGCACATCTTCGATGCTGTAGGGCAGGTCCCCTGCGGCGCTGCCGTCACCGTCCATGGTGGTCGCCAGGTGCTTCTCTCGAATCCGGTACTTGCCGGTGGGGGTTGAGTGGTCCTTTTCCTTGATTTTCGAGGACTTGCCGGTTGAGACCAGGGTTGCGTAGATGGGCCTTTTGCCCTCGAACACGACGAGGGTTTGGGAGGATAGATCGATGTCGATCCAGCGCTCGGTCACCCCAATTCCCTCGGGTGGCTCACCCGGAGTGGTCTGTCGGATGTGGCTCTCGCGGATCCAAGTTCCATCGGCCAGCTCAACGTACCGGGTTTGGTTGTTGGCCCAGGTCTTTCCGGTCAGCTTCAAGGGGGCAAATCGCTTCACCCTTCCCTTGACCTTGGGATTGCCGCCCGTCGGTTCAATCTCGTACGTCGCTGCATCCTCTCGCCAACCGTACACCCATCCGACGGGAAGCTGGCATTCGTCACCGATTTCCAGCCCCTGGAACTCCGATGCATCCGCGATCCCCATGCGATCGGCGGGTGCCACCAGACCCTTGGTGGTCTTGTACCAGGTTCTCCCATGCCAGGTGAAGGTCCGGTCGATGGCGATGTAGAACCCCTTCACCATACGCAGCTCGAGAACATCGTCAGAGCCCTCCCTGAGATCGCTGAGCTTCACTTCGTGCAGGCGATCCTCGATGTCCTGTTGTTGCCACCAGGGCATCGATTCGACCTCCGGGCTGTCCGTCGCGATCACGCCTGCATCGACCGGACGTGAACCGAGGCTCGGGTTGGCCGAGACCGGACCCGCATCAGTTGGCTCTGGCGCCGAGGAGGTCGGTCTGACCAACCCTGCATCCGGTCCCGAGGCAGGTGAGCGGGGAACCGTGGGGCCTGCCGACGCGGAGGGGCTGGTTGTCTCCTGCTCGTCCTTGGGACGAAGGTAAGGCTCGTACTGCAGCATCTGCGCCCGGGTGGGAATGGACCGATAAAGGGGAGTGCCGTTCTTGGCATTGCGCGCGTATCGATAGGGCAGGCTTGCCTTCAGATCTGGGCTGCGCTGGGTGAATCGAACCCGGGGATCTTTGTCGTCCAGTGTCCCCACCGCCGTACAGACGAAACCACCCCGCGTTTCGTGGAGCCACCCCGAGGAGCAATCGGGTCCCGGTTTGGCGGGGCCGTCCACCGGCAGGCGAGCTCCGCTCTGCGCATACCCAAGCTTCTTCGAGCGCTCGCCGGTGGGCTCTGAGTACACGGCTGCCGAGGCTCTCAGGATGGTGAGCCACGGCCCCGGATGGGGAAGGGCCGTGGCGGCGGGTGGCGCCGCGTCACTTGCCATCTGAGCGAGCGCAGTGGATGACGTAGCCGGAGCAGCCGTCGTAACGCTGGTCGCCACGGTGGTGGCCGGGTGAGCATCGTCCGACGGAGGTGGCTGGCGCGTGCAGCCGAGGCCGAGGAGCATCGGGAAGATGAGGCTGCAGACTCGATTGATCCCGGAGTCGGCGCGTGGGCCGTGACTTCCGGCAAGCAGACGCGGTTTTCGAACGGAGGGTCGAGTGTCGGATTTCATCGCGAGGGTCGGGCGGCCGTCAAAGCGTTGCCTAACCCTTCTCTAACGCGCCTTGGGCATCCAAGCCAATCGCTTGCGCCGCCCTGAACGGCAGGTCGAAGCGGGACGGGCGAGGGTTGTCGCTCATTTGCCACGGCCGGCGGGTGCAAGACCAAGGTTCGCGCTCGCGCGCCGCAGGGGCTATGGTCACCGGGTGAGCCGTCACCCGCGATTTCGTGCGTCCGAGGACACACGAGCCCGCGTGTGGTGGCGGTGCCTCGTGGTCGCGGTGCTGGTCCACGTGCCGTTCACTCCGCTAGGCCCGCTCATCGGCCTTCTGAGTCTGCTCATCCACTTTCGCGAAATCCCCGAGGAGCCGATCGAGGAATTGGTGGGGATTCCCGTGGAGCTCTTGGAGGCTCAATCTGCCCAGGAGCAGGCCGAGGCCCCGACTGTTCCGCAGCCAGAACCGGTCATCGTCGCAGTTCCGCACGACACCAAATCCGTTGAGCCCAAGCCGCTCGCACCGGACGCGGGGGCGATGCCAGATGCAGGCCCCGATGCCGGATCTGACGCGGGTTTGGATGCCGGGCTGGACGCCGGCCTCGATGCAGGTTTCGATGCCGGGATCGTGCCGCTTGCCGATGCCTCGATCGACGGGGGATCGGTGCTGGGCGACGCGGGAATCGACGCCGGACCATCGGGGGATGGGGGCGCTCGGTTGATGGCGGACCACGACGCTGGCGCCAAGACGCCCGATCCATTCGCCATCACCGGCAGTTTTGCCAAGGTCCAGAAGACCAACACCAACGTCAAGATACACTTGTTCGTCGACGCGCTGCGTCGCCACCCGGCGTCCCAGCAGATCGCCGGCTGGCTTAGCGCGGAACCGCAATGGCAGGACTTCCTCGGTCCCGGCAAGCTGGATCCGCTGCGGGATTTCGAGCGAATTGTCTTGTACGGTCCCCAACTGGTCGACTCCTCGCAGGTGGGCGCGTTCGTCCAGTACAACACCGAGCCGGCAGCCATCGAGCACGCCGTCCAGCAGATCGTCAAACGCTCCGAATCTGGCGAGGACTGGACGAGGATCCGGGGCAAGCGAGTGGCACGAGCCCGAGCCGCCCACGCCGAGCGCGTCTTTGTGGCGTACCCGAATCGAGTCGTGGCCATCCTCCCCAAGGGTGGCGAGCAGAGCGCGCTGGCCGTGTCGAGACTCACCCTGCCAGCCCCGGATAGTCCGGAGGAGATCGCCCACGCCTTCCTCAAGACTCCCCACCGCGTCCGTTTCTTTCGAAGAATCGGGATCGAGATCCCCCGATCGATCGCTGCGGCAAGGCTCTCGGTTTGCGCCACCCCGGCTGGCGGGGTGAGGTTGGATCTGTCGATGGAAGACGAGTCCCCTGAGGCCGCTCGGGAACACGCTCAGGATCTGCAAGACGCCGCCAATTTGCTGACCGGAGGATTCGTGCGGGTGCGTCTAGATGCGGACGAACGGACCATTCGTGGGCAGTTGACCCTGACCCGCCTGCAGCTCGCCATCGTCCTGCGCGGGCTCGATCAGCAGATCATGGACCTGAGAAATGGTCGCGCACCGCGCCGGTGATGCTGCCGTCGGGGCGTCGTGAGGCAGGTCAGGGGGTGGTGGAGGCGTCGAGGCGGCCCCGGAGATCGGTCAGAAGGGAATCGACAGTCCCTGGCTCCAACGCGCCAATCGCCCATGCCGTTCCCTGACGGGAGCTGACCAGAAGCCGACAACGGCCGCGCAACGAGTCACTCCAGCCGCTCAACGCAAGATCCAGGCCCAGTCCGGTCAACACCAGAACCAGACCCATTCCCAACAGGGGGAAGGAAAGCCCTGGCACTCGAAGACCATCCAGAAACAGGCCCACGCCCAGATAGGTTCCGACGGCGAGGGCGGCCAGACCAGCGTAGAGCATGCTCCGAGGATAGCGAACCTCTCGGGTGACCCGGCACAGCTCGGCCGCCGGAACCAGGGTGCGTCGTTCCCGGAGCACCCTGCCCAGGATTTCTCGACGCTCCACCAGCTCCAGGCCTGTCGTTCCCAGGGAGAGCGACACGGGGGCGCGCCAACCCAGGCAGAATCTGGCGAGGAGCCGCAAGAACCGGCCGACGAAAAGCAGCAACGTGAAGGCCAACAGGCTGGTCGCGAAGGGGCCGCGTGGCCTCGGGCCCAGTTCCCCGATCAAGGTCGGGGCCCGGTCCCCGGATTGGAGCCCGGAGACGACATGCGGTGTCGGCCCCCGGCGGCTCGGATCGATCCGAGGTGCCAGGGCCGCGATGCGGGGCTCGGGATGGGTTGCTAGCCAGCCATGGGCGACCTTGGCCTCTAGAGCCCGGAAATCCTCACCAGCGCTGACGGCCTCCGCCTCGATTTGACCGGTGAGCTGCTCGGCGAGGGCCAGCAAGTGGGAGGGATCGACGGTCAGCGACAGGGCGGGGAGTGGGTCGAGGCGACTATGGGTCTGCAGCCAGAGCAGCCGCCGCGCCAGCTCGCCCAACGCCTCCGCCGTCACAGGCCAGCTGGCGGCCGTACCTAGAGCCAAGATGGCCGTGCACGCATCGATTTCCGCCCGGCTCGCGGCCCCCTGTTCCACCAGGAATCGGAATGGTTCGGGGGTGATCTGGGCGAGTTCGGCCGGGGCTGGATTGTCCAGAAAGCTCGGCGACCCCCGACTCGGGAAGAGCGGATCTTGTTGGCGTACCGCAGTCCACGCAAGCCCCAAGACCCGCTCGGCCAACCTCTCGACCCCTGGGATCTGCGGCAGCCGTTCAATCAGCGGGACGAGATGATCCGGGTACATCAGGAAGGCCGGCAGTCCGTTTAGCACCTTTCCTGCCGTTCGGGGGCGGCTTTCGCGGGCTATTCAGCAAGGGGGGAGCGCGCTCAGCAGCACCGGTCCTGGTCTCTCGGGAAGATCGAGAGGCAGGAGGCGATTGCGGCTGTCGACCCGCACGACCTTGGGCCGATGTTGTCGCGCCTCCTGTTCCGTCATTTCGGCGAACGTGGCCAGAATCACCACGTCCCCAGGGCAGTTGAGCCGTGCCGCGGCACCGTTGACGCAAACCGCCCCGGTGCCTCGGGGTCCCGGCAATGCATAGGTGATGAGGCGGCTACCTCGAGTAACGTTCCAGACGTGGACGGCCTCGTAGGGCAGGATGTTGGCAGCGTCCAGGAGATCCGAATCGATGGTGACGCTGCCCTCGTAGTCCACGTCGGCGTGTGTGATCGTGGCCCGGTGTATCTTCGACTTGAACAGGTTCAGTTTCATCGGACAGCTGAGGCGAACCATGGCGGCGATCCAAAAGCGGAGGGTCCACCTGGTCGACCCAGGGAAGATACGTCCTTCCCGCACCCACGCAAGGGTTTCCAAGACGGCAAGGGCTTGGCTCATCGCGGCGGAGCCTCTTGGCCGCGCGTTCCGAGGCCCCCCGGCGTAGCCACGAAACTTGGCCCCGGAGGCTGGTTTGGGTGAACAAGGAGCTCGGCACGCAACCCAACGAGCGTGCGGGAGACACCCATGGTGACGACCGCCAAGCGGGAGATGCTGAACGCCCTGCGACGGATGCTGAACGAGGTTTTTCGCCTGCGCCACGAGGGCGCGGCGGCCTGCAAACTGGCCAGAGCCCAGGGCTACGTGGATGGTTACATGCGAATCCTGGTGGATGCTGGCATTGCCGAGTCTTCCGAGCTGCTCACCCTGGTTGGTGAGGAACGCGCCCGGGTGGACGGTCCTGCCACCGGCCTGGTTTCCCAGGACGCCTCCGTCCTGGCCGCCTAAGCGGAAATCAGCTGCTGGACGGCCTGGATTCGGCTGGCCAGCTCGGTCGGCGTGGCGGCGGCAAGGCGGTCCGGACCCACTCCCTGAACGCAGAATGATGCCGTAGCCGCGGCGCCCCACAGGGCTCGACAGAGCGCGACATGGCTGAGGTCACCGTCGCGTGCCAGTTGCCCCAGGAGCGCTCCGGCGAAGCTATCTCCTGCGCCGGTCGGGTCGAGTTCGAGGTCGAGCGGGAGGGCCGGTGCGAAGAAGACGCCCTCTTGGTCGAACAACAGAGCGCCCGCGTCTCCCCGCTTGATCACCAGACGTCGAGGCCCCAGGGCAAGGATGGCTTTGGCGGCTAGCGCCAGGTTGTGATGACCCCCGAGGAGACGGGCCTCTTCATCGTTGATCAGCAAGAGGTCAACCTTGGGGAGCACGGCCTCGAGGCTGGCCCGTTCCGTGTTGATCCACAAGTTCATGGTGTCCAGAGCGACGAAATCGGGACGCTTCACGGAGGCCAGAACCTGGGCCTGAAGCTCGGGATGGATGTTGCCCAGGAGCAGATAGC
The DNA here is from genome assembly GCA_964648165.1 of uncultured Polyangiaceae bacterium. Lineage (GTDB taxonomy): Bacteria > Myxococcota_A > Polyangia > Polyangiales > Polyangiaceae > FEN-1139. Next base: position 74,217 of record CAZYKT010000014.1, read on the forward strand.
GGGAATCCCGATAGTCCTCTGGAATCTTTGGGTGGAACGTCGCAAACACGTTGAGCTGCGTATCCAGCGTGGTTCGGCTGGACAGATCCTGGGCGTACCGTCCTTTCCAGCGGAAAGTCAGCCCCGGCGAACGCTCGACTCCCCGGGTGTCGACCCCCTGAGCTGCCAGTCGATCCAGCCAGGGTGACGGGAAATCGTCCCCGACCACGGCCACGATGCGCGCGGGGGCAAAGAGGCATGTCGCCAGAGAGGCATAGGTAGCGGAGCCACCGACGGTGCCGGGGAAGCTGCCACAGGGGAGCTCCAGATCATCCAGAGCCATGGAGCCTACGATCAGGACAGGATTCATCGCGTTTTCTCCGAAAAGGCCGAGCCAAGCTCCGGCAACAGCCAGTCGAGCCGTTCACGGGCACGTTGGGAAAGGTTTGACAAGGGGGTCATCACGGCGTCCTTGAGCGCAACAGATGCCGGGCTCTGCTCTGGCGGTGGCAGGGAACCTGCCAATCTGGCGATCAACTGACGGACCCGACTCGTGTTCTGACGGGAGACCTCGAGCACCGCCTGAACCGTCACCGCGTCGTGCTGAGGGTGCCAGCAATCGTAGTCGGTGACGGTCGCCACGGTGACGTAGGGCAGTTGGGCTTCCCGAGCCAGTTTCGCCTCGGGAAGGGCGGTCATCCCAATGACATCCAGGTGCCAGCTCCGGTAAAGCTGGCTTTCGGCCCGGGTGGAGAACTGAGGGCCTTCGATGCACACGTAGGTTCCCGAGGCGTGGACGCTGGCCCCTACCGCCCGTGCGGCGTCGAGGCTGGCCCGCGCCAGCATGGGGCAGCAGGGCTCGGATAACCCGACATGGGCCACTACGTCTTCGTCGAAGAAAGTGGAGCTGCGCGCGTGGGTCCTGTCCACGTACTGATCGACAATCACCAGGTCACCCGGACGGATGTCCTCTCGCAGCGAGCCGACTGCTGAGACACTCACGACGTGGGTGGCTCCCAGCTTTTTGAGAGCGCAGACATTGGCTCGATAGTTGATCCGGTGAGGTGGGATGTGGTGTCCCCGACCATGGCGGGGAATGAACAGAAGCTCCGTCTGCTCGAGTCGGGCCCTCAATACCCGATCACTCGGCGATCCATAGGGTGTCTGCACATCACACAGAACCATCTCGGCCAGGTCGGCCCAGTCGTCGAATCCGCTGCCACCGATGACGGCCAAGACAGGTTGCATCGATTACGGCTCGTACCACGGCCGCGCCAAGGGATTCAAGGGTGCGGTTGCCTCGAATCGGCCGAGAAAAACCGGTGTCAGCTCCTCAGCAGTGCACCGACCTAGGTCCTGGTTGGAGGCTGGGATCCGGTGTAGACGCGGCTCCTGGCCAAGAGTTGTTCCGCCCAGGGAGCGATCCGGTGGCGACGACATTCTTCGGCGAGGAAGATGGACGTGAGGCGTCGCGTGGCTTCCTGCAGATCGTCGTTGACGACCAGGTAGTCAAATACGCCGTATTGCGCGATCTCGCTGCGCGCGACTCCAAACCGGCGGCTCACGGTGGCGGAGTCCTCACTGGCGCGACCCAGCAGCCGAGCGTGGAGTGTCTCCATGCTGGGAGGTAGGATGAACACACTCACGGCACCCGGACATCGGCTGCGAATCTGCCGTGCCCCCTGGAAATCGACGTCGAAGATGATGCCTCGGTTGGCCGACGCCCGGGCGACTTCCCGCTGACTGGTTCCGTAAAGGTTTCCGTGAACCTCGGCCCACTCCAAGAAGGTGTCTTGTTCAATCAGTGATTCGAACTCGTCGCGGGTGACGAAGTGGTATTCTCGTCCGTCCTTTTCGGTCGCACGCGGCTGGCGCGTCGTGTGCGAGACGCTAAAGGTAAGGTTGGGGATCTCGGCTAGCAGACGCGCCGTCAGGGTGGTCTTGCCCGCGCCCGAGGGAGACGACACGATGAACAGTAAGGGCTCGCTACTCGACATTCTGAACCTGCTCGCGCATGCGTTCGGTTTCCGACTTCAGTTCCACCACCAGATGCGATAGCACTGCATCCTGGCTCTTGGCACCCAGGGTGTTGGCTTCGCGCGAGATCTCCTGCAGCAGAAAATCGAGGCGGCGACCCGACGGCTCTTCGCTGGTCAGCAGAGAGGCCATCTGGGCGAAGTGGCTTGCCAGTCGACTGATCTCCTCGGTGACGTCGTAACGGTCGGCCAACAGGACCACCTCCTGTTCGACGCGGTCGGTGTCAAGTGGCCTGGCGCTTTCGGCGACCACTCGGCCCACGCGCTCCCGCAGGCGCGACCGTATCAGACAGACCGTCTCTCTGGCTCGTTGGGCGCACTGCTCGGTGAGTCCTCGCATGACATCGAGCCGGGTCGTGAGCTCCCGGCAGAGGTGTTGACCCTCGCTCCGGCGCATGGCGTCAAGGCGCTGATACGCGAGCTCGAAGGCCTTCTCAATGGCCTCGTACACGGCCTCGTCGGCCACCTCGATTCCCTGCAAGAATATCCCGGGTACCTGAATCAGTGTGGCCAGCGGTAACGGAGTGCCCGGAGCCAGTTCGTCTCGAAGGCGGGAAAGCTCCTCGTAGACGGAGCGAGCTCTCTCGAACACCAGCCGAGGTGGGGGGAGGGCCGCCCCCTGGAGACGGACTCCCACGTCGAAGCGACCACGGGTCAATCGGGCCCGAGTCAGCTGTTCCACGAAGAAGGCGTGGCCAGCCAGCTCGGGCGGGACGCGCACGCGGACCTCGAGGTAGCGATGATTGAGACTGCGCAGGTCGAGCAGGAGCCGTCCCGCTCCCAGCGGTGCCTCACCCAAGCCGAATCCCGTCATGCTGTGCATCGAGCCGACTCACCGTCTGCACTACCAACCAGGGCCACGCCAGGGGTGCCCGGGTGGCGGTTGCCACTACAGACCCTTGCGCCGGCGGATGTCTTCCATCATTCGCCGGTACTCGACCTCCCACAGAGCGGTCCCTTCCTCGACGTGCTTCAGGCGACCTCTCACCTCGGCGCGGATCTGTTCGTCGACCTGCACATGACGGCGCAACGGTTCTCGCATGCGGCGTCGCAGTTCGACGTCCTCGACCCAGACCTCTTCGACGCTCGACGAATGCATGAGCATCTCGACCAACTGATCCAGCACGTAGTCGATGGCTTCGTCGCCGATCTTGATGCGCTTCTCGTCCGCCAACATGCGACGAATCCGCCCCAGGTCGGACAAGGGCAAGCTGCGCGACGCCTGCACCTCGCGCGCGCGCTCGGTCACGTCCTGTTCGTCCCTGAGGTACTGAGTCAGGACCGACTCCAGATCGAGCGCCACCTCCTTGGGGGCTTCGGTTTCGATGTCTCCCGCTTCGGTCAAAGCGGCGACGATCTCTCGGGACAAGTCAGGGAGCTTGGCAGCTTGCAGGTGCATAGTAGGCGGATGTCGTACTCCGGTTCAGGCCAATCGGCCAGAAAAATGGGTCGAAAATGCCGGGGTCAGCTGGTCTGCCCCCGACGCCGGGTGGGTGGGGTCTCGGCATGCCCTGACAGATGCAGGCGCCGAAACACGGCCTCCCGTTGCCGGCGCTTGTATGCGTCATGGCTGGCTTCGCCGGACTCATTCTTGGAGACCGTCTCGGCGTCCAGGAGCTGGAATTCGCAAAGCATGAAGACCACGGGTCCCAGGGTCTCCGATCCGGAGGGCGCCACCTCCATGACGTGTGGGGGTACCCGAACCGGCACGTCGGTGACAAACTGGATGGTACGGTAGGTTTCTGCGGAAAACCGGTTGGCGTTCGGGGTCAGCTCGTCATCCAGACGCTCCTGGAAGTTGCCCAGGACTCGAGCCAGGTGGGGGTGACGCTCGCAGTACGCGCGAAACTGAAAGATGGTGTTGGCGCTCTCGCCGGGGACCACATACGTGAACGGAAACAACTGGTCGGTCAGGTAGAGCAACACCGGGAGCAGATGATCTCGGGTGCGCGTCACGATGCGAAACCGCAGCTTGTCGTAGAGCGCCGAGGCTGTTGCTTCGGGTTTGGACAGCAGCTTCGTGTACGTGGAGTCGAGATTCTTGCGCCCCCCGATGAATTCGGTGATGGGGAACCCGTCGCTGAGCATGGCTCCCACTACCCGGTAGACCTTCTCCTCCACCAAATGGAACAAATCGCGGTCGCTGACCGGGAGGCGAAACAACAACTCGCGACCCGCCAGATGGTGGATGATCTGCATGGTCTTGAGGATCGTGCAGGCGCACACCTGACGGTGCCCCTTGTCGCTGGCGATTATCAGCAACTCCTCCAGCGACGCCTTCGCCACCGCGGCTGGTGCGGCAAAGGAGAAGTGCCTTCGCAGATATTCAATGGCTTCGGAGCGGATGTGCTCGACGAATGCCCGATCCGACGGAAGGCTCAGATCCAGTTCGTGATTCCGCACGAAGACACGAGCATGCTCCAGGGATGTCAGATTGAGCCGATGCCAATCCAACACCGACCCACCGCGCAGAATCAGCCGTACGGCCTCCAGGTCGTGCAGCGTGAAGTCCTCGATAGTCTTCAGCCGTTGGCCGCTGCCGACGGTCGGTGGGGGAGCGCTAGGGCGCCGGTCGTTGGTATCCCGAGGTGAGGTCAGGTTCCGGAGTTGGTTGAGGAGGCATCACCCGGGGCGGGTCTGCGCAACGACAGGGTCCCGAAGAAGATGCCGAACGTGAGGCCGAGGACAGTTATCTGGGCGCCGTAGGCGCTGGTCGAAGCCAAGAGTACGACGGGGGCGACTCCAAGGAGGAGATACCAGAGGTTTTGCTTCATCGCCTTCGCTTATCCCGGTCAATACCCGACCATTTCTGAATCGGGCGGTTCCACCCCCCGCATGCTGACCACATAGGTAGGACTATGTAAGACAAGGTAGCATACAGCTACGGAGCGGACCAACTCTTACCCTGACGCGATGCGGCGATTCAAGACCAAACGGCAACTCCTTCCGATTTTGGTGCGACTCCGGGGCAGACTGACTTTCATCGTGCCCTGGATGAGGCATGTTTTGGTAAATATATGATATTGTTTTATCTTGTAATGGGAACTGCAATCACGTCGGCTGGCCGGGCCCGCGACCTCGAAGCCCGTGCTTCTTGGCCAGGTCATGGAGGTGCTTGCGGTCCATTCGGGCCTCGCGGGCGGCAGAGCTGATGTTCCCCGCGTGGCGCTGGAGCAGCCAACGGACGTAGCGGCGCTCGAATTCGGATTCGAATTGGGCCCGGGTCTGGCGATAGCTGTTTGCGGGCTCGAAATCCGAGGGAACCGAGGGGGCGCCCACCGGATTGGCGGCAAGGCGCGTGGCTGCGCCGTAATGACCATCAGAACGAACTGGGGATATCCCCAAAGCGTCGCGGAGCTGATGGGAGGTTGCGGAATCGGAGGATGGTGGTGCGGTCACGTCTACTCATCGGGCAGGGGGAATGTCTTGTCCCCACCCTCCAGCTCCACATGGTGCTCCCCCCCCATCCACGTCCAGTGCTCCGCATGATCTTTGTCAAGTAGGGCTACCGGTCGGTCGGATCGCTCGGCGCGCACGTGTACCAGGTAGATCCCCTGGGGCACTGACACGCGATGGCTGAGCGATTGCCGAGTGACGTCGAGGTTCCGCCAGACAATGCTCGAGACAACCTCTCCTTGCCCGTCCGCCACGGTGAGCTCCACCGTCCGAACCCGGCCGCTGGATGGCTGGATCCGGACCACCAGGGTGTTCTCGATGGGCCAGCTGGCCTTGATGAGGTGGGCCACGGCCAGGAGGCCCAAAAGGAGGGTTGCTCTCGCGATCCACGGGCGGCTCCGGATCCAGGTCACGGCGCCGGCGTTGGAGCATGGGGTTGCCCGCCGAGTTCAGACTCAGGCATGGCCACGTCCAGGGCGGGCGCCGAGTCTGCAACGGGGAGCTCTGCTGCCGAGGGCAGAGGCGACGCCGGAAGGCTCTGACGCTGATTGTCGTGGTCGCTTGGCTCCCAGGTACGAAGCCTGGACGGGTCCCGACCACAGGCGACAGCCCCCAGCAGCAGAACGAGCAGATGCTCAAGCGCGCACCGGCCGACTGGCATACCACAACGCCACGTCATATGACTGGACCCTCACCACTTCGAAGTGGTGAATCCTTCAAGTCGAACCGTCGACTATTGGTCGAAGACCTTACCGCCCGCCGACGGATCGCGTCCCAGATACTTTTTGTTCTCGATGGTCGCCAGCTTGAATTCGGTCCGGCGGTTCTGGGCCCGGCCCTCCTCGGTGGAGTTGTCCGCGATGGGGCGGGTGTCCCCAAACCCCACCGCCAACAGACGTTCCTTGGCAACGCCGTGGTCGATCAACCATTTCTTGATAGTCAGGGCGCGGGCGCCGGAAAGATTGAGATTGTCCTCTGGCGTTCCCACGTTGTCGGTGTGGCCTTCGATGCGAAGCTGCGTCACCTGGGCATTCTCGTCCAGGTACAGCTTGAGCTGCTCAAGCACTTGTTCGCTTTGCTCGCCGGCCTTGAGGGTGGCCTTGCCAAAATCGAACACGATGTTGCCCGGGATCTGAACGCTGTCACCCTTGAGCACCGCCGCTGACTTGGCGGGCGCTTCGGTGGCGGTGGCGGCGGGGGTGGCTGCCGACGAAGATGTGGGAGCGGGGGGTGGTGGAGCTGAATTGGAGCCGGTTTTTGAGCTGTAGGAAACACTGCAGGCCGACAGCGCAGAGGCGAGCATCGCGGTTCCAACCAGGGCAACGGTTCGCGTTCGGGTCATAAGTGACGTTCTCCTTCGGGGGTGGGACCGATTGGGCGAGGCTGCTCACCTCGCGCCTTCGTCCCTTTGCCAGCGGCGGCCCAGACTACCTCGGCCACAAGAGGCGCGGGCCGATTTTCGACCAGTTCGACGGAACGCCGCCACGGTTTGTTCAGTCCGCCGGGTTCAGACCCCCGCCAAAGGGACCGTCTGTCTGGGCGGGCCAGCTGGCCGACGCGCGGGCGCCTCGTGGTCTGCCGACGGGTATCGAGTACGATGAAGCCCCCGAGAATGGCTGTCGAGTTCGCCCACCTGCATGTTCACAGCCAGTTCTCGTTCCTGCAGAGCTCATTGAAGCTGGGCGAGATCGCGGGACGAACCCGTGCCCTCGGCATGTCGGCAGTGGCCCTAACCGACGGGGCCAACATGTTCGGTGCGATTCGCCATTACCGAGCCTGTCGGGATGCAGGCGTGGTCCCGATTCTCGGCTGTGAGCTCAACGTGCTTCGCGAAGACACGAGTGGTGCCACCGACCACCTGGTGGTGCTGGCCGCCACCGACCAGGGCTACCGGAACCTGGTGCGCTTGGTCTCGATGGGGCATTTGGAGTCCGCGAATCCCCCGGTGGCGGCGGTACGACTGGAGGTGGTCGCTGCTCATGCCGAGGGCCTAATCGCTCTGACGGGCTGCCTGGGAGGGGTGATTCCCCAGCAGATCTTGGAGCAAGGGACCGAACGGGGCGAGGTAGCCCTGGGTCGGCTGAAAGACATCTTCGAGTCCGGCCATCTGTTCGTGGAACTCCAAGAGCATGGGCTCCCCGAGCAATCGGTGCTCAACGACTTGTTGGTGCGGGCGGCCCGACGAATCGAGCTGCCCACCGTCGCCACCAATGACGTGCACTTCGCCGAACCCGGGGATGGTGAGGCGCACCTTTATCTGGAGTGCATTCGGCAAGGCAAGACGTACGTGGAGGCCAAGCCCCACCACCACGGGTCGTTCGAGATGTACCTCAAGAGCCCGGAGCAGATGGCCCAGGTGTTTCACCATGAGCCCGACGCCATCCGGAACACGATGCGCATCGTCGAGATGTGTCGGGATCTGCGGATCGCGCTCGGTACCCCCATGTTGCCCCATTTCACGGTGCCGGAAGACTACGACACCGCGTCGTATCTGCGGCACATTGCGCAAGAGGGGCTCGATGTCCGGTTGGAGCAGGCCCGCGCTGCTCAGGAGCATCTGGACGAGAACGCGTACCGAGAACGGCTCGGCATCGAGTTGGACGTAATCATTGACATGAAGTTCCCAGGGTATTTCCTGATCGTCTGGGACTTCATCAAGCACGCCAAATCACGCGGTATTCCCGTGGGACCGGGGCGTGGTTCGGGGGCGGGTTCTCTGGTGGCCTATGCCTTGGGAATCACCGAACTGGATCCCATCCGGCACACCCTGCTCTTCGAGCGTTTCCTCAACCCGGAACGGGTCAGCATGCCGGATTTCGACATCGATTTCTGCATGGACCGTCGCGGTGAGGTCATTGAATACGTCTCCGCCAAGTACGGTCCACGGAGCGTTGGACAGATCGCCACGTTCCAGAATCTCAAAGCACGGAGCGTCATCAAAGACGTGGCGCGGGCCATGGGCTTCTCGGCAGTCGATGGACAACGGATTGCTGCGTTGGTGCCCGAGAAGGGGCAGGGCAAGATGTGCACGATCGGTGAGGCGCTGGAGCTCGAGCCCAAGCTACAGCAGGCGATGCAGGCCGATCCGCGCGTCGAGAACCTGCTCATTCAAGCCCAAAAACTGGAGGGACTGACGCGACACGCTGGGATGCATGCGGCGGGCGTGGTGATAAGCCAGGGCCCGCTCTTCGATCACGTTCCGTGCTTCCTGGGTGATCAGTCGGTCGTCACACAGTTTGACAAGGATGACGTCGAGGCTGCGGGTCTGGTCAAATTCGACTTCTTGGGGCTCAAGACCCTGACCGTGATTGACATCGCCCAGCGTCTCGTGAACGCACGCCCCGATCGGGTGGGGCGTCCCTTGGAACTGGCGCGGGTACCGCTGGATGATGCAGCCACCTACCAGTTGATTGGCAGCGGCGACACAACCGGGGTGTTCCAGCTGGAGTCCTCGGGAATGCAGCAGATGCTGCGCCAGCTCAAGCCAGACCGGTTCGAGGACATCGTCGCTGCAGTGGCCCTGTACCGTCCGGGTCCTCTGGGTGGTGGCATGGTCGAACGGTTCATCAAGTGCAAGCATGGTCGCGAACCGATTCGACGGCTTCACTCGCTGATCGATGACATCCTGCTGCCCACCTATGGGGTCATCGTCTACCAGGAACAGGTCATGCAGATTGCCCAGCACCTTTCCGGCTATACACTGGGGGGAGCTGACCTGCTCCGGCGGGCCATGGGCAAGAAGAAGGCCGAGGAGATGGCGCGTCAGAAGACGGCCTTCACCGAGGGGGCAGTGGGGCGTGGTGTCAGTCCCGAACAGGCTGCCGCCATTTTCGACGAGGTGGAGAAGTTCGCGGCCTATGGCTTCAACAAGAGCCATTCGGCCGCCTACGCCGTGGTCACCTATCAGACGGCCTATCTCAAAGCTCACTATCCGGCCGAGTTCTTCGCTGCCACCATGACTGCCGACAAGGACAAGATCGAAAAGGTGGTACGCACGATCGCCGAGGCGAGAGCCTGGGGAGTCAGTGTGTTGCCTCCCGACGTCAACGCCAGCGAGCTCGATTTTGCCCTGGTATATCGCCGGGAAAGGACGCCCGAGGATCGGGGGGCGCTTCGTTTTCGTGATCCCTTGATGCCCAGCATCCGCTTTGGACTGGGTGCGGTCCGTGGGCTGGGTGCTAGCGCGCTGGAAGGTGTCTTCGCGTCTCGTCGAGCGGGAGGGGAGTTCCAGGACCTCTTCGATTTCGCGGCGCGGGTGGATAGTCGGCGTCTGAACAAGGGCGTGTTGGAGGCGCTGGTCCAGTGCGGGGCGTTCGATGAGACCGCGATGCGACTCGGAATCAGTCGTGCTCGAACCTTTGCAGCCATCGATCGGGCCCTGGAACGTGCCCGCAGTGCCACTCGGGATCGGGAGTGCGGCCAGGCGTCGCTGTTTGGTCGCATGAGCCCAGCGGCTGCGGCGTGCGGAGCCCAGGGCGACTATCCGACGGGTTCCGGGGAATGGGACCAGTTGGAGCTGTTGCGCCGCGAGCGGGAAGCCCTGGGCTGCTATGTGTCGGGTCACCCCCTTTCGCGTTTCGAGACCAAGCTGTCGCGCTTGGAAGTGACGCCGACGTCCAAGATGGCGTCACTCGAGCCGTGGAGCCAAGTCACCGCGGCCGGGATGGTGGAGAACTACCAAGAACGCATGTTCCGTGGGGGCGGGGGCAAGGCCGCCTACTTCGAGATCGAGGATCTGACCGGGAGGGTGCGTGCCAAAGTGCGCTCGGAGCGTATCGAGACTCTTGGCAAACAGCTGCTCTGCGGGGAGCCGGTTCTGGTGGCGGCCAAGGTGGGATTCCCTTCCGTCGAGGAGGAGTCCGAGGAACGGGAGCCAACCCTGTTCGTGGACTCGGTGGAACTCCTGGCGGTGGCGGTCCAGCGGGTCACACGTTCGATCCTGGTCCGGATGGCGGCTGACCGGGTCGGACGTCAGGAACTGGCGGCGGTGAAGGCGATCATCGACGAGCACCCGGGCCCCTGCGTCATCGAGATTGTGTTGACCCTGCAGGATGGCTCACAGGCTTGGTTGGCCCTCGATCAACAGCGAGTGAGCCCGGACACCAGCGTGCTGTCGGCCCTGGAACGCACCCTGGGGCCGCACGCGGTCGAACTGCGCTAAGGCGGCAAGGCCGAGGCCAGCGGGCGCCAATCCACCTGACACGAGCAGGGACAACTGATAGGCTCGGAGTATGCGTGAGTCTCGGACCGAGTTGGTCCGTATCGATCCAACTGGCGAAATTCATCCCATCGGCAAGGTGGCCAGTCAACGGCTGCGCGAACGAACCGGTGCTTTTCGTGCTCTGCCGTCCCCCCACCACGTCGTGTTCCTCAGGTACACGGGGGATGATGGTCAACGGGATGACGAGGATGGAGCGGTGGTTCGTCTGGCCGGTGAGATCGCCCATCCTGGGGCAATGTGCGACGTGATTGCGTTGTTGGCTCAGAACGGTTGGCGAGGCGAGCTGGTGGTCATGGATGGCAAGACCCAACGTTCGCTGTTCTTCGATCAAGGCAATGTCCGTGGGGTTACCACCAACGTCGACGAGGAGCGCCTGGGGGCCGTGCTGTATCGATTTGGGGTGATCTCGTCTGAACAACACGAACAGATCATGCAGGCCGTGGGCCGGGGAGCTCGCTACGGTGACTCCGCCATCGAGCTGGGCATCGTCACCCAGGAGCGGATCTACACGCACATCCGCAAGCAGATCGAAGAAGTGACCTACGCGACCTTGCTGGTTTCCGACGGAACCTTCTTCTTCCTCGACGGCATGGACGAGTCACGGTTGGCGGCGCCGCTGGCGGTCAGTGCCAACGCCCTTCTGATGGACAGCGCCACACGTCTGGACGAGATGCGCTATTTCCGGGCCAAGGTTCCTTCGAAGGACCATGTGCCGGCCCGCACCGATCGGCAGGACTGCCCGGAGGAAGTCCGGGAATGCTGGGGCGTCATCGACGGGAAACGGAGCATCGAGGAGATCGGTCGGGTGACCGGGCGGGGCGAGTTCGAAGTGACCAAGCAGGTCTATTCGCTGGTGCAGAGCAAACACGTGGTGATCCGGCCACCTCGAATCACCGGCGGGCCGCGCGCCCTCGTCGAAACCGCGAACGAGGCTCTGCGGTTGGTGTTCCAAGCGGCAGCCGGTGTGGGCAAGCAGGATTCGCTCCGCGAGCACCTGGCGAGTTTTGCTGTGGGGGCGGGGGTTTACGATATGCTGTTCCGTGGCGCGGGGCCCGGTCAAGACGGCGAGCTGGTCGCGGATCGGGTGGCTGAAAACGCCGTCCTGGTCTCGAGTGGCGACGATCCGGAGCACGTTCTCATGCAGCTCCTCTACGATTATGTGAGCTTCGCCCAGTTCTGTACCGGCAGCCTGCTCGGCTCCGGCGTGGGTGAGGATGAGCTCAACCGTCAAGTATCCCGGGTTATTGGGCAGCTGCGACCGGCAGGGTGACACCAAGCCGTCGTTCCTCGGGTTCCGGGTTGGCGCGAGCCCGCTTTGGAGCTAGAGAGCGAGGCCCGCTCTGGCGGGTTCGGGTCGATAGCTCAGTCAGGTTAGAGCTGCGGATTTTTAATCCGTAGGTCCAGGGTTCGAATCCCTGTCGACCCACCCAGAATCCTGTAGGGACGCCGCATCGTTCTGAGGCGTGGTGGGCGCGGGGTCGGGGAGGAGCCGCACCGCCACCCGTAGGGTGGTCCCGGTCGTGGGTGCTGGTAGATGCAGTCCATCGAACACCTGGGTCGCGCAGGTCACGGCCTTGGGATCCGGGAAGCGGCTCTCTGCCTGTGCGACGTTGCTGACGCGTCCGTCGGGATCCACGGTCAGATCGAGGGCCAACCGACCCCACAGGCGTGGGTCATGTTGTCTGGCCTCTGCGAGGCAGCCTTCGACGGCGGCAAGCGGCGTGTCGAGTGCGCTCTGTGCTTGCTGGAGATCGAGCGGAGCCGGTTCCGGGGTGGCTCGCGGTTCTGAGGGAAGAGGGGCGTCTCCAGGCCATACCGAGATCATCACGTCGACGTCCAGCCGTCGCCCTGTCGTTGGCGTGGTGATCCTGTGGATCTGTTCCGCGAAACAGGTGGCAATCGCTCGATGGACCAGCCTAGTTCCCAGTAGGCGTGATGCACGGACGCGCCCCCGCGCGTCGAGGGTGACACGGACGGTGCTCCTGCCACCGGGGTCGGGGGTGGATCGGGCAGTCGTTTCATAGCAGTTGCGGAATATCCAATAGCCGTGGCTCCGAAACGCGGCGAGTAAACCAGGCAGCGTCAGTCCACGGCGGGCTTTGCGCGGCAAGAATCCGCGGCGCAGGCGGATTTCCACGAGAACGCGAGTGGCGGGATGATACGAAGGGCGATTCGACGGGTGGTCACTCTGACTGCAGCCGCCGAGATTGAATCGCGCCAACTCCTCGTCCAGCACGGCAGCCTGGATGGCCCCCTCGGGGCGCTGCCTCACGCCCGCGAAGCTCAACGGTTCTCGGGACATGGCGGGGAGGGGCGAGGCAGCGGGGTTCGGTTGGATGGCGACCGTCGCGGTCGCCGCAGGCGGGATTGAGGCAGAGGCAGAGGGAGGAGCGGCATTCGACGGGCCCGGGGCAAGAGCCGCCGTGGCTGCGGACGCCAGGCCACGGGGCGAACTGGGACTTGGCGGCACCGGCTGGGTGCAGGCCACGACCCCAAGCAGTACGGCCCAAGACCATCCGATGCTGGCCACCCGGTCCCCCTAGCACGGGTCCTGGCGGGTGACCGGCATCAGCCGAATTCTGCATCGGCCGGGGATCCGAGATGCTCGTGGGGGTGTCGGGGCCAGTGCAACCGCTTGCCGAGCCCGTCGAGACTCTGCGAGATTGCTGATCTTCAGAAGGAGGACTGCCATGTCCGAATCACCCGGTGCCTTCTCTCTCGAGGACACATTCGTTCCTGCCGCCTTGGAAAACCAGTTCAAGCTGGGTCCGTTGGGGGAGAGCTATGGTGCGGTTTTCGCCGAGGTTCTCGCCGATGGGGTTATCACGCCCGAAGAGCGTCGGCGCCTGAACAAGGCAGGGGAAGCGCTCGGCCTGGATGCGGCTGAGCTGTCCGAACTCGAGCGGGCCATGGTACAGGCGTTCGAGGCACGGCATCGGGTTCGCGTGGTGGAGCGGGGGAGCGAATCCATCGCCCCGCCGCCGCCGGATGAATCGGTCGCATCACTTCGGGAGCGAGTGGCGGAGCTCACCGAGCGGGTGAGAGAACTCGAGGAGGAGTTGCGACGCGCCCAGTCCAGCATCGCCGTGGAGGTGGATCTACGGGGACTGGATTCCGTACAACTGCCGGCTACGGACCCCGACGAGGCATGGCGCCGCGTGCGGCGGGATCCGCTCAATGCCGATGCACTCAATGCGCTGCGTGAGGCGCTGCCGGGTGATGAACACGCGGAACGTCGAGGTTTCGTGTTGCAGGCCCTGGAGTGCCTGGGGATGAGTCAGGCCAAGACCGAGGCTTGCCTCGGGGGCGATTCCCAGGAGCTGCCTCGTCCATCGGCGGGTCTCAGCGAGGTCCTATGGAGGCAGTATTTGGTTCACCCCGAACAAGAGGTGACCACCAGCGAGATCCTGGCCGTGATCGCCCCAGCCGTGCTGGTTGGCAGGGCGGCGGTGTTGCATCGGGAAGGCCGCCTGTACCAACCCAAGGGGGAACCCTTGACCAAGGTGGGCGATTCCACGGTCAGCGCCGTGCGAGCGTTGGCGTGGGCCAGCGCGATACTGGGGATTGCCCTGCCTCCCATCCACATCGATCGTGAACAGCCGGGTGGCTATGTGCACCACGCCAACGTCCCGCCGCTGACTCGAGTCGGTCCCGCCGCTCTCTCGGGGCGCACGCAACGCGAGCTGGCGTTTCTGGTCGGACGACACCTGGCGCTGTATCGTCCCGATCATTACGTTCGGGTGCTGTTCCCGTCCATCCTCGACTTGGAAGATGTCTTCTTGTCGGCCGTCTTGATCGGCAACCCACGCTTGGCCTTGGCGGCCGATGTCAAGCTCCGCGTGGAGCCCATTGCCAAGGCCCTGTTGAACATGCTCGAGCCTCGCCAGGTGGACGCGTTGCGTGGGCTGCTGCTGCGATTCGTTGAGGAGGGAGGTCGCACCAACCTGCAGCGATGGGCCGCCGCGGTCGACAAGACGAGCTGCCGTGTCGGGCTCCTTCTCTCGGGTGATCTGGTCACGGCCCATCAGATTCTCAAGTCCGAGGCCAGCGATCACGACGAGCTGCTCGGCGATCTCGTCTCGTTTGCTACCAGCCCAGCGTTCGCTGCGCTGCGACGCGAGCTGGGCATCAGCCTGGGCGCGAGATCCTAGGTTCGTTCCCTTCATCCTTCCGGTCGGCCCAGGGAGCAGCCGGACAGTGGCGCAAGGATTGTCCCTCTGGTGCCAGGCAAGGCGCGATGGCACGCGGAGGGCAGGTGACGGCGAGCGGTCAGATGGGCTAGGTTGGCGGTGGTTGTGAGCGAGCCCAGCACCAGCACGATGGGGGAAGGGCGCCTGGCGGAGGTGGCCCGCTTTTTGTGTGGCGTCTTCGACCGGGCGCCGTTCGGGTTGTTGGTGGTTGAAGACACTGCCGAATGCCTGGCGGCGAACGCGACGTTCGCGAGTCGGTCCCAGCAGACGCTGGACTCGACTCGATTCGAGGGGGCCCGCCTCGATCTGCAAGTGACGTCGATCGCCGATGCCTTGCGCGGCGCCTGGGCCGGGCAGGCGACGGTGGTGGAGACCGATGAGCCGCCGCTGGTTGGCAGAGGGCAGGGCGCGTGGTGCGTTCACTGCCTGCCGTTGGAGGTGGCCGGCCAGCGCGGCGCGGTGTTGGTCTACCAGGATTTGACTGAGCACCGTCTGACCATCGACGCCTTCCAGGCCTCCGAGCAACGTTTCCGGCAGATGGTGGACTGCGCTGGGGACGGGATCGTCGTCTATCGTTCAGGCGTTCTCCTTTACGTCAATCCGGAAGCCGTGCGCCTGCTGGGTCACGACTCGCCAGACGAAATCGTGGGTCGTCCGGTGCTCGATCTGGTTGCACCCAGCGAACACGCGGGTCTGTCAGCCCGTTTGGCCGACGCCGAGGCAGGTGGTGGCTCCAGCGTTTTCGAGATGACCTTTCTGTGTCGCGACGGCGGGGGATTTCCCGCGGAATGTCGGCTGTCGCGGGCCCCGGTGGACGAAGCGGAAGTAGGCTATCTGTACATCCGCAATATATCGGACAGGAAACGTCTCCAGGTTCGGCGCGAGAATGCGCGACGAGTCGATGCCCTGGCGCGCTTGGCGTCGACCGTGTCGGAGGAATGGCAGAGTTGGATTGTTCGTGCCCGGCGCATCGCGGGCAGACTCAGAGAGAAGGGCCAGGATCCGTCGGCGTTGGCCATTCTGCTGGGTGAGTTCGGTGAGGTACTGGACGGCGCCCAGGCTCGTGCGGCGAGTCTGTCGGTATGCGTGACCAGCGAGTCCTTCGACACCGAAACTGCCGAGTTGGAGGCAATCGTCGCATCAGCGGTAGGCAGTCTGCACCACGATGCCGACACCCTGCTGAACCTGGCTCCGACGGGTCGTGAACGTTCCGGGAGCCCGGGTGGGCTTTCGATCGATCTGGAGCCGTGCAATTGGCCAGTACGAGGGCCAGTGCGCGCTCTGGGGGAGGCGATCGCGGAGTTGGCACGGGCCGTTCATCGCGCGCGGCGTCCCGACTCGACACTTCGAGTGGGTGGACGTCGAGGTCCGGACACCCGGCTGCGGCCGCCCAGCTATCTGTTGCGGATCGCGTCGGAACTCGGCTCTGACTCGGACGTGCCACGTTCTCACGGACCTCCGGTTGCCTTGCCCTTTGCCTCCTGGGAGGTGGGGAAGGACATGCTCTTGCTCGCTGCGTTCTCGACGTTGCAGACGCATGGTGCGTGGGTGGATGTCCACAGTGGGACGCAGGGGGGACTCTGGTTCGAGGTCGAGTTGCCGCTGGTCAAGACCGAGGCATCGGGCCCCGAGTCAGTGGGGCGGCACACGAGTTCGCCGAAAGAGCCCGTTCTCGTCGACGATCCGGACGGAGGTGAGGAACCGGCCATCACTCGGCGTTCGGAGGCGATTGCGGAGAGTACGTCACTCGCCAATGCGACGAGCCGTTCGGTGCCGAGGGTTTTGGTCTGCGACGACGAACGCCGCCTGGTAACCCTGACCGCTGGTTTGCTCACCGAGTACGGGTACGACGTTGTTTCCGTTCCGAGTGGGGCCGAAGCCGTGCAGCAGGTGGCGTCGCAACCGGTGGACGTGGTGGTTCTGGATGTCAATCTGCCGGGGGAGGACGCCCTGAACATCATTGCCCAATTGAACAGCCAACGCCCGGTACCCATCATTCTCTCCAGTGGATATGCGGAGGATGACGTTGACCCGCGATTACTCGAGGCCCCTTCGGTCAAGGCGTTCCTTTCCAAGCCCTACGGCGTCGACACCCTGGTCGCCATGATCGAACGGGTTCGAGCCGGTTAGCGGGAGTCGTCGTGAATCAACAGGTGGCTCGACGGCTCTCGGCCCGGTGTTGGTGTGGAGCGTGCCTGACCCGGGTCGAGGCGCTGCAGGATGTCGGCTGCTTCCAAAGGCCAGCGCAGTACCGTCTCTGCTCCGGCCGTGAGCACTGCGGGATCCAGTGCGACGTCAGAGGGTGACCGAACCACCCAGAGCCGCAACCGCTGTGTTTTTGGATGCGCTCTGAGCTGTCTGCAGAGGGACGCGACATCGACGCCCGGCAGAGAGGCATCAATCAGGACGATCGCTGGTGAGGTCGCGCAGATGTGCAGGAGCCCAGACACCAATCCGTCGGCGACGGCCAGCGGTCGATGGGGTGCCAGCCGCCCGAACTCTGCCGCGAATCGTTTGGCCTCGGTCGGATTGGGGGTGACCAGCAGGATCGGGTCAGCAACGTCCAGATCTGGGGGTATGGGTATGTCGTGGTCCCGCAAGAACGCCACCAACGCGGTCCGCTCCACACGGCGGTGGCCCCCCGGGGTTCGGTGTCCAGGCAGCCAACCCCGATCGATCCAGGTCAGGACGGTCGACGGACTCGCACCCACGAGCCGAGCGACCTGGTGTGTGGTCAAGTACGTTCGGTCCAACTCCAAAAAATACGGCCGACCGAGGGGGAAGTTTAGGTGGGGCCCAGAGCGACCGGGCTCCCCTGGGACGCCCCGATCTCGGCCCAATTCGAGGCGGCCGGTGGGTTTGCGGTCTGAGGATTTCCGTTGCGAAGGCCGTTTCGGAGACTATTATGGCGCAGCCTTTGCGGGAATAGCTCAGCTGGTAGAGCACAAGCTTCCCAAGCTTGGGGTCGCGGGTCCGAATCCCGTTTCCCGCTCTAAGATTTCGAATACTTGCGCATTCCCGATCGTTTTTCCGATCGGAGTGTCGGTGCGGAGGATCACCGGGAGGGACGACGCGGGGCTGCTTGTCCGACGGCTGACGCAGGGGTCGCGGCCGTCCCACGGCATTCGTCATTTCTCAGGAAACCGCCAACCGAGCTGACCGACTGGGAGGCACCGGCACCTGGAGCCGAACGGAGGAGCCAATGGCGAATGCCCATCCCATGAGTCTCTCGACGCTCGAACAACTGCACCGAGTCCAACGGGAGCAGTGCGAGGCTGTCTACCAAGAGCTTCGGTCATTCCCCGCTGGCGTTCTGGGCCAGGTCCCGCGAGCTCTGTTGGATGAGCTCCAGCAGAGCGTGACGGTCTCGGAGCCCAATGAATTGATTCAGCCCTGTCGGTGGGGTCTACGGGTGTGACCTCGGAGTCGGTCGCTCGCTGAGGAAACGCCCGCCACTGACGGCCGCGGTGAGCGACTCGTCCATCGTGAATCAGCGCCATTGCAGCGGACGCGCAGCTGCGCGTCGATTCTTGGAAAGGAAGAACAACATGACAGACCCAGTGTATTCCGCATCCCTCAACCTGTTGACACCCGAGATGATCGAACCCGGTGAGGTCCCGCTGTCACCGGATAGCCTGATGATCTATCTTCAGACTCGCCTGGGTGATCTCGACGCTCAGATCGAGACCTTGATGGGCAAGCAGACCAAGGCCATCAAGGTGCGCGAGAAACTGGACAAGATTCAGGCGGCCCTGGCCCGCCTCAAGCAGGACCCAGACAAGCCCGCCAGCGCACGCGATGACAAGGTCGTGGACGGGACCGATAACGCCAAACACCAAGTGCAGATCAACAAGGCCCTCGACGAGCTTGCGCAGTTGGAGCCCGATCTGGCGGAGAGCATGCGTGCGAAGTTCAAGGAGGACGGCTTCATCCTGGATGGAGCGACTGCAGCCAATCCTTATGGGGATGTCAGATACACCAGCCAGGAGGTCATTGCCACGCAGGAGTATCTGGACAGCGTCAGCCGCCAGCTGGAGTCCGGTGCCTCCCTGGACATGATCCGGCTGCAGTCCTTGATGTCGTCACGACAGACCGCTGTCCAACTCTCCACCAATGTCGTCTCGGCTCTCAATGAGTCGACCCGGTCCATCGCAAACAACGTAGGCAAATAGTGGCGTCAAAGGTCACGACCGGACGCGAAAGGAGGCAGCATGAGCAGGACCGACGCAACGGGTGGGGCAGGCAACGGAGTATCGGTGTCGGGCTTCGACGGAGCTCTGGCTTTGGACGGAGCCCCGGTCCCAGGTCTGCCCGGTCAGTCCGGAACCCCTACGGACCCGCTGGCGGAGATGATTGCCTTGAGCTGCGCGCTGGCCGAAATGAGCGTTGCGGCCTCGGAGGAGCGCCTGAATGCGAGCCAGAAGGAATGGCAGAAGGCTCTGGTGGAATTGGTCGAAAGGATCAAAAAGGCTCAGGAAAAGAAACACGAGAGTCACGGGCTGTTCGGGGGCATCCTCAACGCGGTCACGGATCTGGTCGGCAGAGCGGTCGGCAACCTGGTTGAGGTCCGCAAGGACATCGTGATGTTGCCGGTGGGGGTCGGTAAGGCGCTGGTCTGTCATGGAGGTGACTCCAGCGAACTGCTGCGCGCCCTGGAACAGGAGGTCACCGAGCTGGGGCGAGAGGGTGACTGGGCCAAGGACATCCGCGGCTTCACTCGGGGCACGCTCAATATGACCGCCCGGACCATCGTTCAGATGTATCGGGTTGCACTCAGTCCCCACATGGCCGTGGCCACGGGCCAGTCCTGGCAGGAGGTTCTGCAACAAGAGAAGGAGGGTTTTTTGCGGGCGCTCGACCAGGAAATCCTGCAAAACGCCGCCTTTTTCCGGGTTGCAGAGCCTCTGGCCAAGGTAACCGCCGCGACGGTTGCCGTGGCCAGCGGGGGAACGCTCACCATGGTGGCGGTTGGCATGATGTTGCTCTGCGAGCTGGACCAGAGAACCAAGTTGCTCGATTCGGCATTCGACGAACGGACCGCCTTCGGGATCCGGCTTGGCCTGGAGGTGGGGGCTGCGACCCTGCTGGTGCTGTCGGCGGTCACGTCCGAGGGCACGGTGACGGCGCTGCGGGGCATGTCCAGTGCCATGCAGGGTGCCAACAGCACCTGCGCGGCGCTCAAGACCTACGCGGAAGGACGCCGCGAGGCGCGGGAGCTGGAAAAGTCCGCTGACATCCAGGAATCACTGGCGGTCCTCGAACGGTTCGCGCAATGCGTTGATGAGCTACTGGAGCTGGTCTCCGAGAAGACGGACTATCGTGAGCGCACCGTGCGGTCGTCGTGTCAGCTCACGGAGATCGATGGACAGACGCAGGTTGCGGCATTGGTGCGTGGTTAGGCAGAGGGAGATGACGAAATGAGTATCGAACCAATTCATGCGGGAACGGATCCGGTGACTCTGTGCGAGGCCCAGTGGATGGAGCCCAACGACAGCCAGATGGACCCACTGGCACGCCTTGCGGCTGCCCTGGTGGCGAACGCCAACCGACAACGGGACATCAATGGCACGCTGCGCGCCGCGGAGCGGGAACGACTGGACGAGGCACACCAGCGCGAGATCGACGCCATGCGCGACAAGGCCGACCAGATCCGGGCCGGAGCCTGCTGGAAAGCAGCGGGTGGCCTGCTGGAGGGAGGATGTGGGATCGCTGCCGGCGGGGACATGATGGCCGAGGAGCCCAGTCGGGCCACCGAGGCGATCCTTCAAGGCAGCGGTACGGGTGTCGGTGCGCTCGGCGACGGTTTGAGCAAATACTGCGAGGGAGAGGTTGCCGATCTGGAGGCCGATGCCAGTCAAGCCCGACACCTCGCGGACGAGTCCAAAAGCCGGCGCGAGGCACTGCGTGATGCCGATCAGCAATCCCGCCAGCTCTCCAGTTCGGCACTGGAGTTCCTGTCCAAGGCCGAGGAAACCGAAGCCGCCACGATGCGGGCGGCACTTTCGCAGCGCATGTAGCCGTCAGTCAGGGATGCTCGGTAGCTGTCCCCCCAGTCGCTCCAGCGTCCGTCGGAAATCCTCTGGCACCACGGAGTCGAAGCGAAGGGGGGCCTCCCGTATGGGGTGAAGGAAACCGAGCTCCTTGGCGTGGAGCATGATCCGAGGAACCTGCGGATCGGGCGTGGAACCACGGGGTCGATAGACCCGTTCTCCGAGCAAGGGGTGACCCTGCTCGGCGAGCTGAATACGAATCTGGTGAGTGCGCCCGGTCTCCAGTGAGCACTCGACGAGCGTGGCTTGGGGCATGTGGCAGAGGACTCGGACGTGGGTGACGGCCATCCGTCCGAGTTGGGGGATGCGTGTCGAACCACGCCGCCCGTCACCCCGATTGACCACCAGACGACTGCGCAGGCATCTTGATTGGACCTGTCCCTCAGCGAGCGCCCAGTACCTGCGATGAACGGTGTGAAAACGAAACTGTTGCTTGAGGTGACGCCAGGCTTCCATGGATCGAGTGAAAACCACGAGCCCCGTTGTATCCTTGTCGATCCGGTGAACGACACCCAACGGCGGGAGGCGTCGCCGAGCTTGCTGCTCGAGCAGGCAGCGGGTCAGCTCGCACAGCGTGATGGGCTCTTGGTCGAGGTAGGGGACCGTGCTGACTCCCGCCGGCTTGTCAACGACGACCAGATGGCGGTCGGCATACACCAGGCGCTGCGGTTCCAAGGTCGAACGAGACCGAGGCCTGCTCATCGGGGTTGTGTGGCTGCCGGCGACAGGACCATCACCCAGTCGGGGCTCGCTGTGCCGAGTTCGGGAGGCGAATCGGCATTTCCGACCCAGGGGCGAACCCCCAGCACTCGACTCGGGAGCCGCTGGACAATCCGTTCGGGGAGTGCGGATCTGTCGCAGGACCGGGGTTCAGCCAACACGAGGATTTGCGCAGCGGGCAGTCCCTCCGCAAGGCGTTCCGCCAGGATTCTGGCCATGAATTCCTGGTGTCGTCGCCGTGCCCTATGCGGTTGTTGGCCACGCTTCGGAAGGGTCGATTCGTCCGTTGCTTCCGACATATCGATGGGGGCAGCTGGCACCCCAAGCGTCACCGCGTCAGCTGGGTCTTCCGAGGCCCCGGGTCGGGTCTTGCTGTGGGTGTCCAGGGGGGGATCCCGACCGAGGGCCAGGACGGCGAGGCGCCGGCGCTCCGCCAACAACAGCCAGGGCATCAGCGCGTCTCGATCCCGCGACGATTCCGAGTCGGGCTGGAGTCGATCCAGAAGATCCGGCAACGCCATCCTACCATTGTGCCAACGATCCAGGTCAGGCTGGAATCCTCGAAGAACCTGGGGTAGCCCGAGCCGGAGCTCGCGTCCCGACATGCGGGCGCGGGCCACCAGCTGCGCAATCAAGGTCACAGTGGCTGCGCGGGTTACCGCATCCGATTCCGGCTGTTCCAGACAGACGAGGTCAGCTCTTGCGACATCGGTCAGGAACTCCTCCGGGCTGTGCCACTGCTGGTCAGCAACCCGCCATCCCAGGAATGTCCATTCGGTGGAAATCGGTTCGGAGGAATCGGCAACCCGCCCATCCGTTTCGGAAGGCATGCGGCTCGGTGTCCCAGTCGGTTCCGAGTTGGTGGAGGTTGGTGGCGGTGCAGAACCAACCCGAGCTGGAGGGGGAGGAGTGCAGCACACGCCAAGAAGGCCACCGATCAATATCCACGAGCGGCAACAGAGGCGGGACCACGACATGGCAGTAACCTCACTTGGCATGCGCCAACAGGGCAGAGGGAATGAGAGACGAGGGGGTCCCCGTGCTGACGAGCCAGAGCTGATGTGCAGCTCGGGTTGCAGCGATGTGCAGCAGATGCCGCGCCTCGTCCGTATCCGGATAGCTGCTGGCGTTCACATCGACCACGATGACGTAATCGAATTCCAACCCCTTGACTTGGTGGACGTCGGTGACATCGACCCCCGGACGAAACAGGAAATCCTGGTCCGCGACGCGACGCAGATGAGGGATCTCTCCTCGCGCCAGGATCCGGTGGTAGATGTCGGCTTGCTCGGGGAAGCGAGCGATGACCGCTACGGCAGCTCGCGGCTCACTCAGGATCAGGGGACGGATCTGCTCGGCCAGGAACCCGGCGGCGTCACCAGCGTGACTGAAACAGAACAGCTCGACCGGTGCACCGGAGCGTATCGCCTCTCCCGGTTCCGACGGCGCCAATGGCCCCAGCACTTCATGGGCGAGCTGTATGATCTCCGCCGTGGAGCGATAGCTGATCCTCAGGGGTTCCACCTTGACGTGGGACAGCTCAAGCTCCGCGAGCACCGTTTGCCAGTCGGAAAACCCGTTATCCAAATGGATCCGCTGCGCCAAGTCACCAGCCAGCGTGATCGACTGGCCCCGGCTCACGGTGTCAATGAGCACCGCGAGTTCAACCGGACTGTAATCCTGTGCCTCGTCGACGAACAGGTGTTCGTAGCGGAGAGCCTCCTTGACAGGCCCTTTGCGCAGCAGGGGGCCACGCAGTCTCTGGTGCAGGTACAGAAGCAGCGTGTCGTCTTCTCGGTCCAGCGTGGCCGCCTCCTCGACCGCGACGCCGTCCACTCCCCAGTCAAGGTCGTCTTCGACTCCGGCCTCTGCGGCGTCCGCTGGGTTCTCGCGATCGTCGTGGCCGCTGGATCGCGGTGATGTTGCGGAGCAGAAAGACGAGGCTGCTGGCTGCTCTTGTTCCAGGGTGGCAAGCGCCTGCTCACACCGCGATGTGCACCAGTCGTGAATGCGGGCTAGGTCAGCCGACGAGAAGAGGTTCGGTGCGTGACGTCCAAGCGCCGCGGTGAGTCGCGACCGGTCGGTGAGCAGCTCCGCCCACGCGGTGGCGATGTCACGAGTACGCGCCTCCAGATGCATAGCAGAGTGTTGGAGCGCCAATCTCGTGTCGACGGGAATCGAGGAGCGCAGCCCTTCGACCCAGCTGGTCAGCTTGGTCAAGCGATGAGCCAGCGGAAGCTCTTGGCACGACTGCCAGAGCTGTAAGCCTTGAGCGCATAGAGTGGGGTTGCCGGCCTGGCTCAGAATTCCGTCCAGGGATTGGCGCATGGTTTCGGCCAGCGTGTCCACGTACTCGTTCATGAGCTTCAGCATCACCGGATGCTTCTTGAGGCGCGTGACCGAACTGGGGGTTTCCGAGGAATGGGAAGCGGGAAGGCGCGGAACATGCTGGCGGCGCAGCCGGTGAGCCCAATCCACGTAGGTGCGAATTGCCACTCCCTGTACACCCAGCGATGGCAAGACCTCACCGATGTAGCGTGCCAGAGCATCATTGAACACAACCACCAACAGTCGGTCCGGCCGAAAACGGCGGCGGTCCTGGAAGGCCAGGTAGGCCAGACGGTGCAGGCCCAGGGTCGTCTTACCGCTTCCCGCACCGCCCTGAATGACGACCAATCCCGAGTCGGGACGCGTGATGAGCTCAAATTGCAGGGGATCGATGAGAGCCGTAATCTCGCGCAACGTCTTCTCGTCGCGGAGGAGATCCTCGCCAGTACCAAGCCGCCCGGAAACCCTTGGTTCGGCTCGTGCTGCCATTCCCTCGCCGCCGTGCAGCGTGGAACTCGCCGAAGCGACATGTTTCCACACGCTGCTCGGACCGGTCCTTATCAGAGTGCCATGTGATCCAGTAACGCGACGCAGTTCTCGGTCGACGATGGACAGGCTGCGCCGCGTCAGAACCTCACCCTCGACCTCTCGGTCACCGAACGTCTCCGCATAGTCGTCTCCCTCTTGGTAGCGGTAGTAGAGCCGGCTCACTGGTGCATCCCGCCAGTCCACGATACGGATGCCGGCTGCCGAGTCGAGGTAGGTGGTGTGTCCGATGAGGATCTCGCGTTGACGCTGCGATTCCTGGACGACTAAACGGCCGAAGTACGGCGAACGCAGATCGACGGCACCCTGGGCTACGTCTCGGCGACGTTGTTGAGCCAGGCTCTGCAGGCGCTCCATTTGCTCGAGCAACGGCGGCACGTCCTCCATGCGAGCCGCCGCCATCTCATCACGGAGTGCGATGAGCTGCTGATCATAATCAGGAAGGACGTCACGCGGCGCGTTGGCTGCGGCGTCTCGACGACTCTGCACACCATTGACGACACGCACGAGACAGTCCTGCTCCTCCTGCACGATGCGTTCCGATTGCGGATCGAGTGGACCGGGGGATGAGGTTGTGTGGGAGTTCATACAAAAGGGCAGGGGCCAAGGTTGTGCCGTCATGGCAGCAGGGTCTCGGGAGACTCAACCTCAACCCCTCGGCCCTAGCACCTTTCCCCAATTAGCGCAGGGTTCAGGGCCAGCCGACGCGGGCCTGGCCTGCTTGCAGAGAGCGTAAGGGTACCGCGCGGGATACTTGGCCCGTCTCGCTTGGGTGGCGGGCCGTAGGCTGCCCGGGCGCCGTCTGGGAAAGCTCTGGATGTTTGTCCCTGTTGTCGGTCGAAAAGCGGGGAAGGCCCGGCGACCCCCGGGCTCCGCCACGATCGGCGTTACCACGGAATCCCTGCCAAAAATCCCCAGAACTGTGGCATAGAGTAGGGGATGCTGGACGTTAAGGAGGCCCTTCTGGCGTGCGCCGGTTATCTTCGGGACAATCCCCGAGAGATGCTCCTGGCGCTCAGGAACTTCCCGCGGCTGCGGGTTGGAATCCCAGTGGCAGCTCTACGCTGGTTGGCGGCAGAGTTTGAAACTGAGGGAGGTCCGCGGGACATCACCATTCAGCCAAAACCGCCGGGGCTTGCGATCACGGCGACGCTGGAACAGATGGGTACGTTATTGCGCGCGTCTGCCTGCGGCACCGTGGAGTCGGTGCGGATCAGTGCTCAACAGATGCGGATCGTTGTCCGCCTGGCGGATGTTCAAATCCGGCTTCTTCAGGACCACGTCACAACACCGTTGGGCGCACTCATAAAGTCCGGAGCTCTGGACGTCACCCGTATTGCCAATCTGGTGGCGCACATGCCCAAACGCCCAGTCGCTCTCGTCGAGGCGGTGGACGACCGTCTTGTTCTCGATTTGTTGAGGATTCCTCGACTGGCGCGAGACGCCAAGCTGAGGAGGCGAGTGGGGTGGATTGCCTCGGTGCTCAGTGTCTCGGCGATACAAGCCGATGAAGACCACGTTAATGTCTCGTTCCGAGGGCTGCCTGATGGGTGGGGCGCACTGCTTGGAAAGACGCCCGACCTCGGCGGCTGAAGCCGCCCCATCCACCACGGATCGAGCGGGCATCTCAGACAGGCGGAGCGGGTCGACCCAATCCTGCTCCGCCCGCTGGCATTGGTTTCAGGGTGTCAAGGAGATCTCGACAGGTTTGCCGTCCACCGGTTTAGGATCCGGGCGGTTCGCCCACCAGGCCTTGAGGCGCTCCATGCTGAACGGTCGTGAATAGACGTACAGGATGAGGAGCGAAAGCAGCAAGAACACCCAACTCATCGACACGAATTTGTCGTCCACCCAGTAGAAGCTGAACAGCACGATGAAACTCGCAGCGCTGGAGGTCAAAAAAGCAGGGCCAAATGTGGGCCTCATCTTGATCAGGACCGCGGCAACCATGAAACACGAGTAGTAATAGCAGGTCAGTTCCGTCATACACATCAACAGCGGTTGGCTGAGGGCTGGCCCCACCCACAGGAGCTTGGTCCGACGCAGCGCCCAGATCGTCCACAGGCCCAAGAAGCCGATGATTGCATAGCGAACGAAGCGCTGGTTGTGGTTCCGGTCGATGCGTCCCTGCTTCCACTCCTGGAAGGGATCGCTCAGGCTGTCATTGCGTCCGAAACGCATCCGTCCATCCCAGGTGTGGGCCATGATGCTCTTCAGGCCCATGTGATTGGTGAGCGGTGTCTCGTTGTGGGTGCGCAACGTGTGGTTGTAGAAATCACGGTAGGAGTCGGGTCCGGTCACCACCACGCTCAATGGCAACAGGATCCCAGCCGTTACCACACACCCAGCGATAAGGCGTTGGTGGTGCGGATGGAGCCATCGGGAAATGCCGCGGCCCGGCAATGGCTGGCCGGCACGGTACTTCTGGATCCTACGCATCACATCGATGCCGATAATGATTCCCCAGCCAACGAAGGCCAATACCGGGAATATCCGGAGCAAGGTGGAATAGGTCAGAGCGGCACCGGCCAGCGCAAAGTAACGCTTTCTGGCCAGGCAGACCGACGCCACCATGAAGAAGATCCAGTCTTGTCGAAGGAAGGCGCCGCCGGTCCAGTAGAAATTGGCGGCGCCATTCACGGCCCAGAAAATGGCCGCCACCATCATCACTCGCAACCCAAAGGCCCATCCCAAGAGCAACAGGGCACTGCCCTGCAGAATGACGTCGATGGATGCCAGGAGCTTGAAGAAGCTATCGCTCGCAGAGCCAAAATTGGCGAAGAACTTGCCTGCCATCGTCCAGACCGGTGGGGGGTTGTACCCGTGGTCCTTCTGCATGTTCTCCCAGTAAGAGCCCTTGGCCGATTGATAGAACCAGTTGATGTCCTTCTTGAAAGCAGCCCAGCGTTCTGGCGTGAAATGGTTCTTGCACTGACCGGGGTCCGAGAAGACGTAGGAATCGGTGACAGGCTTGATCAGATTGACGCGGAGGTCGCGCAGCTCACGTTTGCGGACGTCGGCTTCTCGCCCATTCTCCACCTCGGCGATCAACGTGCACTCGTAGAGACGCGTGTAGCCGACCTCGTCGCTGAACTTCGAGCCCAGGTAGTAGTGATAGAACTCGTGTCGATGGTAGTATTCCGAGTAGCGGGTGTGGGGATTGAAGAAGTCGTAGTAAGTGAAGAACGCGACGACCGTCAGAAAGATGGTGATTCGTCGCGTCGTGCGCTGCCGCAACGGTTCCCCCAGCTTGCGCGCACGCGCTTCGTAAATCAGAAACAGCGCGCCGCACAGGGCTAGCGCCAGGTGGATGAAGCGGGACAGTGGCTCCCACTGATCCTTCTTGAACATCGGGTGATCCCAAAAGAAATCCCCGAGGGCCAAGCCATGTCCGAGGAACGAAGTCGAAAGGATACTGAACAGATCCATGGGTCGTTGCGCTCCATCCATCGCAAACGGATGCGGACTCGAGACTAGCCTCGGCCTTCTGGCTCGGCCAGGGATGATGTCGCCCCGGCCAAGTCAGCCCGCAATCCATTCCAAATGCAGAACGGCTGGCCTGTCCAGGCGGGACGGCCAGCCGCTAGTCAAAATCAGCGTGTTTTCAGTGTGGCTCAGAGTTGGCCGATGGCTTGCGGTCAAGGGCAGCCTGGAGGCCAATCCGCAGGCGTGATCGCTTCTTCAAACGCGGCCCCTTGAGCGGCTTGGTCAACCACTCGTGGCGGCGCCTCACGTTCCAAATGGCTCGATTCGACATGGGCCGGCCATATACCCCGAGGCCGACAGGGGCGCAAGGACAACCGCGCGGGTCGACGAGACTGCCAGGAACCCCGGCGCGGCCATGCTCCTCAGGCGAAGCCGGTCGTTTCGTCCCTGAGCCCGAGTTGCTGCGTCAGGTGTCTCTCTTGTCCAGATGGGGCCGGAACGGACGTTGGCTCGTTTCAGTGGCACAACAGCGACCGCGTGTGGCACAGCTCGACTTGCTGGCGCCAAGAATCGTGGGGCGGATGCGCTGGACGTGCTGGCACGAGGCGTGCTAGCGCGGCGAGGTGAGTGGCTGCCGCGGGTGGGTGGCCGCTGACGCTGTTATGGCTGAAGTCGAAGACATCTCCACAGCGGATCCCCCATGCTCGCCGGCCCAGAAGCCAGGGGGCGCGGTCCGTCTGCTTGGCGTTGCTGCGGCGGTTTGGGAGTGGCTGTGGGGCGGCAGGTCGCTGGGGCAGGCCCGAGCGGACGCTTCGGCAGGCGCAGCGGCTGCTCTCTATGCGCAGGAGGCCCGTCGGGCAGCAAGCCTAGCTGCTCGAGCCATTGATCCGGCGGAGCCTTTGCCCCACGGGCGATCCTTTGCATTGGCGTGTGAGCTGCTTCGGCAGTCGGCCTATTTCGCATTGCTCGCGTTGCGTGTGGAAAGGACGTCCGACGCACAATGTCCGGTCGACGGGGACTATGCAGGCTGTTGGCGGGCGGCTGACGCAAGTTTGCTGGAGGAATTGGAGACCGACGCTGACGCGAGGGGCAGGGTGGCTGACTGCATGACCATGGGCTCATTTGCCGGGTTCGTGGCAATGCCTCCGGAGGAGCTGGAGCCAAAGGCCAAGGACCTGACCCGGTTCGTCGAAGCCGCGCTCCGAGTCGTCGACGCTCCACGCAATCGGGTGGACAACCTGCTCACGTGGCGGGTTCTGCGGTTGCTGGGGGTGGCAATGGCGGTACTGGCGCTGGTCGGTGGGTGGCGCTGGGCCTCTGTTCGTTGGGATGCCTCTCGGGATTTGGCAATCGGCCACGCGTGGCGGACCAGCAGCCAGTGGGTCCCCTTCTGCGTGTCGCCCCATCAGGTCTGTCCCCAGGGCAAGCTGTTCTTCTTCCATACCCAAGACGACCCATCACCATGGGTGGAGTTCGATCTCGGGACCGAACGATGGGTATCTGGGGTGCGAGTCGACAACCGAATCGACTGTTGCTCGGAGCGAGTGGTGCCACTGGTGGTCGAGGTGAGTCGGGATCATGTCCGTTTCACCGAGGTTGCACGCGAGACCGAGGTCTTCGAGTCGACCAAGATCGGTTTCGGTCGGGTGCAGGCGCGATGGGTTCGTCTGCGCGTCGACCGACCTTCTATTCTGCATCTGCGCCGGGTCCGGATCCTCCCCTAGCCGATTTGGGGTTTCTGGCGCCTTCCGGTGGCAGGTTGCTGGCTCATTGTGGGGCGAGCCGGTAGTATCGGCACCGAGGACCTGCCCAACATGATGTCTACTCCTTCGAGAACTCCGTCGTGCCGGCGAGCCCATCGGCGTTCTGCTGTTCCAGCAACCGGTTGGAGCTGCCCCGTGAAGCGAGACCGATGCCCCGGCGCGGTGGCTGTCGATGGGCTCGAGGAGGGGGATTCATGAAGACAGTGCTTCTTGCGGGCGGACTGGGAACCCGCCTCAGCGAAGAGACGCAGGTGCGTCCCAAGCCCATGGTGGAAATTGGAGACGAGCCCATCCTCTGCCACATCATGCGAACCTACGCGACGTACGGATTCCGGGAGTTCATCGTGGCTCTCGGCTACAAGGGCGAGCAGATCAAGCAGTACTTCCATCGCTACCACGCTCTGCGCAGCGATCTCACCATTCGCCTCGCCACCGGCGAAATCGTGGTGCGAGATGCCCATCGAGACGACTGGGTCGTTCACCTGGTGGACACTGGTGACAAGACTGCGACCGGCGGTCGGCTCCGGGCCTTGGCGGACTGGTTGGATGACGAAACGTTCTTTCTGACCTATGGTGACGGGCTGGCGAACGTCGATCTGGCCGCCCTGCTGGCTTTTCACCGACGCCACGGGCGTTTGGCAACGGTCACGGCCGTTCACCCTCCGGCGCGGTTTGGAGAGCTCTTGCTCGATGGCGACCGAGTCGTCGACTTTTCCGAGAAGCCCCAGACCGGCGAAGGCTGGATCAATGGGGGGTACTTCGTGTTCGAGCGGCGGGTCCTCGACTATATCGATGGGCCGGAGACCATTCTGGAACGGGCGCCTCTGGAGCGATTGGCCCAGCAGGACCAGCTCAGAGCCTTCCGTCACTCGGGATTCTGGCAGCCGATGGACACGCTACGTGAGAAGCATTATCTAAGCGAGCTATGGAACGCGGAACGAGCCCCATGGAAGGTGTGGTAGCCCAGATGGGGGTGTCGTCTGATCTCGAATCACTCCGTGAGTTCTGGAAGGATCGTCGAGTGCTGGTGACCGGACACACCGGTTTCAAGGGGGGGTGGCTAGGCTTCTGGTTGTCGCGTCTGGGCGCTCAGGTCTTCGGCTTCGCGTTGGCTCCCCCCAGCCATCCATCGTTCTTCGAGGCCGTCGGTCTCGGGAGCATGCTCGACCACCGCGAGGGGGATGTCCGATCGAGCGATGCCGTCTTGGCCCGGGTGCGCGAGGTCAGCCCCGAAATCGTATTCCATTTGGCAGCACAGGCTCTGGTTCGACCGTCCTATGAACGCCCGACCGAGACCTTCGACACCAACGTCATGGGAACGATCCACCTACTGGAGGCGATCCGTCAGGTAAAAGGTGTACGCAGTGTCGTGGTGATCACCAGCGACAAGGTTTACGAGAATCGTGAGTGGGTCTGGGGGTATCGTGAAGTCGACCCGTTGGGTGGCCACGACCCATACAGCGCCAGCAAAGCGGCGGCCGAGATCGCCGTGCGGTCCTGGCGCGGGGCACTGATGAACGACCCCGAGGGTCCGACCGTGGCTACCGTGCGGGCTGGCAACGTCGTGGGAGGAGGGGACTACGCCGAGTGTCGTTTGATCCCTGACGCGGTGCGGGCGCTGTCGCGGGGGATGCCGGTGCCCGTTCGCAGTCCCCGTTCGATCCGACCTTGGCAACATGTCCTGGAGCCACTCTGTGGCTATCTGCAGCTCGCTCAGGCCACGACGGGGAATCGCGATCTGGGGATCGCCCTGAACTTCGGGCCGTCCGTCCATGACGCTCGGCAGGTGTCCGAGGTCATGGACGAGTTCGTCAAGGGTTGGGGAGGGGACGCCAGCTGGCGTTCCGTGGAGACACTGCCGAAGCGTCATGAGGCTCGAACCCTGGTGTTGTGCTCGGACCTGGCCAACGAGCAGCTGGGGTGGAGGCCGCGCTGGAGCTTGAAGGAGTGCTTGCGACACACCGTGGCGTGGTACAAGGCTCATACCCGTGGGGCAACGGCGCAGGAACTGCGGGCGCTGACATGGCAGCAGATTGAGACCTATCTCGGGGCGCACCCAGCATGACCTTGAGGGTGGAGCCCCTTGGTTTGCCGGACTGCTCGGTGTTGCGGTTCGACTGTCACAGGGACCAGCGCGGGGGGTTCACCAAGGTTTTCTGCGCTGGGTTGTTCGAGCGATTGGGGCTGCCCACTGAACTGCGTGAGGCGTACGTATCGACCTCTCGGCGCGGGACCATCCGCGGCCTGCACTTTCAGACACCGCCACACCAGCACCACAAATACGTCTGTTGTCTGAGTGGGCGGGTCTGGGACGTCGTGCTCGACTTGCGGCACGGTTCACCGACCTACGGCAAGCATGCAACGGTGACTCTGGACGGGGCCACCCCATCGATGGTGCAAGTGGCTTCGGGTTGCGCCCACGGGTTCCTTGCCCTGGATGAGCCAGCGCAGATGCTGTACTTGGTCCAGACCGAGCATGCCCCCGACCATGACACGGGGGTGCGCTGGGATTCGGCCGGAATCGAATGGCCCCTATCCGAGGCCCCGATCGTTTCGGAGCGTGACCAGGGGCTGCCCCGCCTGCAGGGGTTTTCGACGCCGTTTCGCTATCAAACGGGGGAATGATGCGCGTACTGGTGACCGGGGCGACGGGATTCGTCGGACGCAATCTGGCCTGGGCGCTTGCGGATCGGGGCGACGAAGTCCATGCGCTGGTGCGGCCGGGCTCGGACACCACGGGGCTGCTTGCGACGGGTCGACCCGTGACCTGCCATTGTCACGACGGTTCGACGGAATCAATGCTGCAGAGTCTGCGAACCGTTGCCCCACAACAGGTATACCACCTGGCATCCTTGTTCCTGGCTTCGCACCAGCCCCATCAGGTCGTCTCCCTGATCGACTCCAACGTGAGGTTTGGAGCGCAGCTGCTCGAGGCGATGCACGAGTCAGATTGTCGTTACCTGGTACAGGCTGGGACTTCCTGGCAACACCATCGGAACCGAGAATACGATCCGGTGTGTCTTTACGCAGCCACCAAACAAGCCCATGAGCAGATCGCCACATTCTACGCCGCAGCGCGGGGGTTTCGAATCATAACCCTTGAGCTCTTCGATACCTACGGGCCTGGGGATCCGCGGCCCAAATTGTTCGCTAGTCTGCAGCGCGCCAGTCAGACTGGGGAGGTCCTGGCCATGTCGGAGGGGCGCCAGATCCTGGACCTTTTGTACGTTCGGGACGTGGCTCGAGCCTTCTGCGTGGCCGGCGAGCGAATTCGGAGCCGGCCCCCCGGTGAGATGCGGCGATACACACTGTACGGCGAGCGTTTCAGCTTGCGCGAGGTTGTGGAGCTTTACAATCGTATCTCGAATAGGCCGGTGTCGGTGAACTGGGGGGCTCGCCCCTATCGAGAGAGGGAGGTCATGGTGCCCTGGACGGGGGGCAACCCACTGCCCAACTGGCAGCCCTACGTGGATCTGGCCACGGGACTCGCTCAGGTGTTGTCTGCCGATGCAGACGCCACCGGCACCAGCTCGTAGACGTACTGGTAGGCGAATCCGTTGGGCAAGAGCTGCGCGAAGACGTAGTCGGAGCGCTCCAGGCCATTCGCGAGCAGCCCGCCCGTCCCGGGAGGCAGGACTTGCTCCCAGGGAACCGGTACGACTCGACTGCCGAGGATCCGTAGACCCGCCTCTCCAAAGAGACGCTCTGCCGTGGTCTTGGTGAAGAATCTCAAATGGCCCCTATCCAGGATACCCTTGTTCATGTAGTCGAATCGACCCAACAGGATCTGGGCGCGCACCGACCAATGGACGGCGTTGGGAACCGACACCAGCACGGTCCCACGTGGTTCGAGGTGAGAGGTGACCTCACGCAAGAGGGCCATGGGGTCAGGTGCATAGGGCAGGATCTCGGAAAGGACAACGACGTGGAAACGCCGTCGTGCTGCGAGCCCCAGGTCCCGCAACGGATCCGAGCAGACGAACTCGTCCAGGGCTCGCTCGGGGGGTCTGAGATCGACCCCGGTGACGTGATGTCCGCGGTCACGCAAGGCCGCACCCAGCTCCCCGGTTCCGCACCCGACGTCCAGAACCCGCCGTGGTGCCGGCCCGACCAGTTCCATCAGCTGCGAGTGTGACGACAAGGAGCTGCGCTTGAGACGATGTGCCGGAGCCACCTCGTACTCTGGTGAGTGACGCAGGCCCAGTTCGTGCATTTCGTATTCGAGTACCGAACGAACCACGTCGCGAGCGTAGCGCATGCCATTGACGTGGCATATTTCGTCACCGTAGTGGGTGGGAATGGGGATCTCCACGATACGCATGCCGGCCGCATGGAGCTGGATGATGATCTGGGTGTCGAAGTGGAAGTCGTTGGTGTTCTTGGTGAACGGAATCCGACGCAGGGCGTCGGTCGAATAGGCCCGGTAGCCCGAGTGGTATTCACTCAACGACATGCCCAAAAGGGAGTTTTCGAAATGCGTGAGGGCTCGATTGCCGATGTACTTGTACAGTGGCATTCCCCCTCCGCGTGCCCCGCCTTTGGTGAGCATTCGTGAACCGAAAACGGCGTCGGCCTCTCCTGCCTCCAGCGGGGCCAGGATCTCCGGGAGCAGTTCCGGAGCGTACTGGCCGTCCCCATGGAGCATGGCGACGATGTCGTAGCCCTGTTGGAGAGCTCGCGTATAGCCGCGGATCTGATTGCCACCATAGCCATAGTTCCGGTCGTTCCGGAATACGGAGAGCTTGGTTCGGCCGTGCAGGGTCTTGTATCCCTCTGCAACCAGGTAGGTGTTGTCCTCGCTGGCATTGTCGAACACCATGACCTCTTCGACCCGTTCCCAGATGGACTCCGGGATCCGGTCCAAGACTGATCGGAGGGTGCTCGCCGCATTGTAGGCGACGACCAATATGGCAATCCGCTTGGAGCTTGGAGTCGATGAGGTTGGCGTGTTCTTGGGGGATTCGGAAACAACCATGTCGAAACGAAGCTTGGCATCGAGCCCCGGCAGTGGCAACACGGTGCGATCCTGCGGTCCATCGGTTGTCACGCCCAGCGACGACGCAGTCCCCAACAGAGCACCAGGCCGAGAGTGAGCATCCAGGTGCGCGGGATCGGACGGGCCGGTTGCGGGACCAATGTGCATCCTGACGTTGTTGGACGGGCGGGTTGTTCGGCGTCCTGCCCCGCCGCTCCACCGTTACCCCCCTCGTCGGCAGTCGGAGCACCATGACTTGTCCGTCCACCGTCGGGACCAAAGGGCTCGGGGGCCCAGAAGGAGTCGTTGCCAGCCCTGGTGGTGACGGTACCGTTGGAGGGCGCTGTTTCGGACGCGGCTCCCGCATCTTCGGTGCCAGCGGAGGTGGTGTTCTCGGTTGCGCCGCTCGAGCCAGCGCTGGGCTCGTCGGCTGTATCGGGCTGCGCGGAACCCGCCAGGGCCAGGTTGCCCTGACCGGCCTCTTCGGTGGGCGGGGCACCTCCCCGCGGTGGAGGATAGGTGTAGAACGAGCCCCCGGAGTTCGATGCGTCACCGTTGGCTCCACCCGTCGGATCGGATGTCTCTCCACCCGCGGGAATCGCCTGGGTGGAGCCCGCCGCGGCCGGTGTTCCCCCGATTGGCTCCGGGTAGGCGTAGCTTCCGCCGGGCCCCGTGGGGGCTCCGCCAAGAAGCTCGACTCCGGCGCTTCCCCCATTCGAACCACCTGAACCAGCCAAGGCGCTTGCGCCACCTAGAGCGGATCCGGCAGAGGCGTCCTGGTAACCTCCGGTCTCGGGTGGGTTTCCTCCACCGTTGACCAGTCCTGCCTCACCTAAGAGCAGGCCGCCGACTCCACCCGTGGTCGTGGTCGAAGCACCAGCGACGCTGGCGCCACCCGCACCTCCTCCGAACTCGACGGTGCCGGTCCCTCCGTCGGGGATCCCTGGGTTGCCTCCGCGGTCGTCGGAACCGCCACCCGCCTGGCTGCCCCCCTGCGACGGTGTTGATGGTGAGCCACAGTCGTTGGCAAGACCAGGCGTCAGCGACACGAGTGCCGGCAGATCCGCGGGGAAGGCGTTGGCGGGAGCGTCGATCTGCAACGAGTCGGCCTGGTCGCCCGCGACTTGACCGTACCGCCAACCCTCCTCGCAACGCCACGCAGCATGGACCCGTGGCTTCTTGCCCAGGGTCACGGGGGCGTAGCCCAGATCGCCAGCATTCCCGTCCGTCCAGGCCACGGCGTCCTCGACCGTCACCGCGAGGGGCAGCTCGAGCAGGCCGTCGTCGTTACCGTCGTAGTCCGTGCGAGTGGCCATCGAGTCTGCGCCCCAGACCAGGAGCAGTGTCGTGGTACCGTTCTCAAGGCCCCCTCCGGACAGAACCTGGGTGGTTGCGAAACCACTCTGGCTCTGGGCGGGCAAGGTGACCCCGTCCGGCGCGGCCAACAGCAGCAGGCCGTCGGTGCCAAACAGGCACGGTGGATTGGCGCACAGGTTGGCAACGTCGATCATGTCGTCGAGCTGGCCCAAGGTCGTGCCCGTGTCGCCCTCGAAGGTCAGAAGCGCCAGGCCCGTGGTGGAAGAGCCTGGATCACCTCTGAGCTCCACGAACTCCTGATTGCCGTCGGTTCCGGGTGGATCGACCTTGATCTCGTTGAGCCGTACGTTGGCACTACGGGGTGGGGATGGGACTGCGGGGGCTCCCGCCGTGCCACCTACCGGGTCGTCGACGCATTGGTGGATTCGAGTGACGGGGTCTTCCGTGGGCGCACAACTCAGCGCCAGCACTCCCAGGACGGTCGAGGGTAGACCGTGTCGGTGTGGTCGGTGGCGGCGACGTGATGACGCGGGTAGCTGCGTGATGGCTGGTTCCCAGCCCCGTTCGGGGTCGTCCCAAGTCGGCCAGTGCCAGGCCCCCCGGTCGCGCAGGGAGGCGACCAACGAGGGGTTTCTCAGGATTTCCGGGCAATGTTCATGGTCTAGACGGGGCATGGGTACCTCGCTCGGGTAGTTGGCGCGGCCCCGCGACTCCCTGAGCCGGGTTCCGCGCCGTGCCCTGTCGGTCGGTCTCGGCCGTAGTTGCGACCAAAAAAAACAACCCAGGATTGAGGACGGCCCGCCGGAGACTCCCGTGCAGCCTGCCTGAGCGGTTCAGATGGAACCCCTGGCCTGGGCGAGCGCCGGGAGTTTGAGCAGTCGCTCCCCGGCCCCACGCAGGGTTTCGTGTTGCTTGGCGAAGTGCAGGCGGACGAAGCGCTGTTCGGGTCGAGCGAAAAAGCTGGAACCTGGCACCGCCGCCACACCGACATGGTGCGCCATCCATCGGCAGAAGTCAGTGTCGTCTGCGAAACCCAGTGACGAGACGTCCAGCATCACGTAGTAGGCGCCCTGCGGCACGTTGTGGGGCAACCCGGTCTGCTGGAGGTATTCGAGCAGCAGTTGGCGCCGGACCAGATACTCAGCGGTCAGACGAACGTAATAGTCGTCGGGAAAATTCAGCGCGGTCACCGCCGCCTGCTGGAGTGGCGCGGCGGCACCCACGGTCAAGAAATCATGGACCTTGCGCACCGCTCCAATGACCTTCGGATTGGCCATGACGTAGCCCAGACGCCAACCGGTGATGGAGTAGGTCTTGGACAGCGAGCTGCACATCACGACTCGCTCCATCCCGCCCGGGAGGGAGGCGGCATAGACGTGCCGGTGCGGAGGGTAGACGATGTGCTCGTAAACCTCGTCGGTGATGACATAGGAATCATGGCGCTGAGCCAGGTCCACAATGGTCTCGAGCTCCTCTTTGGTGAAGACCTTGCCGCAGGGATTGCTGGGGTTGCAGACCACGATGGCCTTGGCTGGTGTGGCGAAGGCGGCTGCCAACGCGTCTGGATCGAAGACGAAATCCGGGGGCTGGAGCTCGACGTACACGGGGCGAGCTCCAGCCAGGATGACGTCCGCTCCATAATTCTCGTAGAACGGCGAGAAGATGATCACCCGCTCCCCGGGGTTCACCAGGCTCATCAAGCTGGCCAGCATGGCCTCGGTGCTGCCGCAGGTCACCACCAGATTGGTCTCTGGATCGACATCGACACCGAGGTTTCGTGTGAGCTTCTGGGCGAGTGCCGAGCGGAAGTTCTGGGCGCCCCAGGTGATGGCGTATTGGTGATAGGGCCCTTCCAGCGCCAGGTGTGCAGCCTGCACCAGTTCGGGCGGGGGGTCGAAGTCCGGGAAGCCCTGGGAGAGGTTGATCGCGTTGGTCTGGAGCGCGACGCGAGTCATCATGCGAATGACCGACTCGGTGAAACTCAGGGTGCGCAGAGAAGGGGAGGGCACAAGAACTCCTGAGCTGACTCAGATCAACACGCTCGGCCCGGTAGGTTGTCCGAACAGGTCAGGACCACCACGCAAGGCCGCCCGGGACAAGAGTCGAACCCGGTGATCGCTGCCGGAGCCAGGAAGTGACGAGCTTGCGCCATCGAGCCAAGCATCCCGTGATGCACGATCCACGCGACACTCCCACCGGTGGGCGATGGGCCCACCAGCGAGTGTCGTTTCTCAGTCGGGGTGGTGCGATTTGAACGCACAGCCTCCGGCACCCAAAGCCGGCGGACGGGAGGAATCGGCAGAAAACACGCTGAATCCGCTGGCCGGGCTATCCGAATCCGGGAGCCCAAAACCGAGGGAAATGGGGTGCCGTCTACTTTTGCCATCTACCCATGAGAGCCGGGCAGCCGATGCCGCCCTGGGGGCATACCTCGGGAGCCTGGCCCTGTCGATAGCCGCCCTGGGGGCGTCATGAACCGCCGTGTCAGGTGGCAGACCCGGGCCGTTGCCGATGCCTTGGACGGACTGGTCGGCGTGGCTCGCCTCCGGGATGACCTGACGTTGCCGGTCGTCGCGGCCCTCCGGGCGCTCCAACGGGCAACCGGGTGCAGCGTCACGTCCTTTGGTGGCCTGGGGCGATCGGTAACCAAAGCCGGGCTCGTGGCTCGCCACTACAGCGTGACGGTCAACCAGGCTGGCCATCGGCGCCGAGTCTTGCTGACGGTCGAGCCCTTCGAAGCCGTTGGAGGCCCGACCCTGCATTGAGGTCGTGTCTCGCCCCCGTGCGCATCACCTCCGGGTCTTGCGCATCGGGCGGGACATCACCCCGCAGAAGGAACGCCAACATGGCAACCACTTGGATCGTTCGCAGGGCCCGATTCTACGCTCCCGGGCACGCCAGCTACATCGTGCGACGGGGGACGCCAGAGCCCCAGCCGACACCAAAGAGTTACGACGCCCTGACGGACATGGCCTACGTGGCCGACAATGACGACGGAACAGAGGTCGACGTCGGGACCGCTCCTTGGCCCGATTGCGACTGTCCGGACTGCGGCGCGGTTCTGGTTTGGGCGGAAGCTGGGTTCATGCCCGGGCACCGTATCTGCCCCCGGTGCGGCGGACATTGGGAGGTCACGACCAGGGCCAGCCTTCCCAGCATCACCACGGCCAGCGGTTACGAGGTGACCGATCCAAAGTCTCCCCTGCTGACCGCCACCGAAGCCGGGCGGCTGGTGGCCAGGCAGGGGCGGACGCTGGATGCCGGCGCCAGTCGAGCGATGGTCGAGGGCTATTACGATGAGCGGGCCGCGATGTCCGTGCTGGGCGAGGGGGCGCCATGACCGACCGCTACATGGTCCACGCTGGCCGCGACCTCATGCTGGCGGCAGCGCGTGCCCTCGAAAGCCTGGAACGGCACGGGTGTTCGGCGGCCGACAGGTCCTATCTGTTGGCAGCAATGGAGGCGGTTGCGCTGGCCGAGTCTGCAATCCCGGCGATCAAGCTGCAGCTCGAACAGCAGCGTCGCGACACCCTGCGGCCGACCCGGTGGGAAGGAGTGCAGTCATGACCGCGCTCCAGCGACTCGCAGACTGGCTCGCTGCCGATTGGGGCAGGCTGGCAACCCTCGCCAGCAACCAGGCCGCATTGCATGACGGCAACCGTACCGTCAGAGGTCAGGGAGCAACGCTGCAAGCTGCCCTCGGCGATGCCCTCGACCGGTGGGAGGCCTTCGACGATCCCCAGGGCATGCAGATCGAACCGGCGCCCATCACCGAAAGGGTGACGCCATGAGCGACCGGAAACCCGCACCACTGGCATCCCGCATCCACGCTGCCACCCTGGTCATCACCAATGCGGCGCGCCAGCTGCAGCAGATGAACGAGGACGACAACCACGACCCAAAGGCCGTGCTCAAGGCGGTCGAACTGGCCAGCGTGGCGATCGAGGACTTGACGCCTGAGCTACGCCGGCTGACCAGGGGGGCACGATGAACGCGCCAGCAATGAGGCTGAATTTGCTGGCCCCTCGCCTACGACTGGTGGGGAGGGTAGAGTCACAAAAGGAGACCGCCCCGGCGGCAAAAAGAAACACCGGGGCGGACATCGTGCCAGTGACAAGCAAAAGGGTAGCACCGAAGCGGACGGGAAACAAGAGCGCGGTTCTCCCAATCGACGATGATGCCGAGGCCAGGCGCCTGGTTGGGCGCTGCGCCGAACAGCACCTTCTGGGGTGCGAGTGGCATACCGACGAGCAAACGCCCGAATGGTACCTTCGGACGTTGCTTGGAAGCTGGCTGGCACCGTTGATCGATTCCGTGGAGGGTCCGCTTGGGACGCCAACCAAGCGACCATTCAAGGGCACCGCTGAAATCGAGGCCGAGGGACGCGAAGAATACGAACGGCTCCGACGCACCTACAACCGAGCCGTAACCAAGGCACTTGCCCCTTCGGCAATCGTAGCGCCTGGGCTGGTTGCCTACGAATCCGACGTCATGAGGGAAGCGGCGCAAGAATTGCGGAACGGCGCCGAACAGTGGCTGGCCGCAAGGGACTATCCGCACGTCGGTCAGGCGGTTCCCGTCATCCATGCCTTAGTGCGGTTCCCGCCAAACCCCCGACCAGCAGAACTCCCAAGCTTTGGCGAGCTGCTTCGGCCACTTCCCGACGTATTGCAAAAGGCGATCAG
>CAZYKT010000014.1:114858-117142 GCA_964648165.1 uncultured Polyangiaceae bacterium
TGCGTTCTCCTTCCGCAACCGTGATGTCGATATTGAAACGAGTCCCGACCGAATTCCTACCGCGCCCCCTTGGGACCCGCGAAAAGGCCTGCCTGGCCATTCTGTTGGGAATTCCGACGACAAATCAGCTCATCGCGGGATTCCATACGGCGGCCGAGGCCATAGCGGCCGAACAGCGCCGGATAGCGATGCTCGGCAAAATCTGAACCTCGATACAGTTCGTTGTCACATTGCCCCCCGATAGTCGGGGGCATGGCGACACGACACGACGTTTTTGCCCTGGCGGCCGAGGCAATCGCGGATCCCCGTACCGTGCGACGGGCCCTCCGGGGGGAATGGATCTCCCGATCGGTCGGGGAACGAATCCGCGCCGTACTGGAACGCCGGGGCATTCGACCCGAGAGAAGGCTCCCATGAACCACCGTGCAACAGCGGAAAGACAACCGGACCGCGCCAGGCCCCTTGTACCAGCTGACCCCCTCACCACGGCCATCAGGGCCGCCGTCCGAGCCGAGCTCGACGGGTTGAGGGATGAGCTAGTCGAGGCCCTAACCGAGCGGCAATCCCCACAATTGCTTGACGGCCCCGCGTTGGCCGTCGCGTTGAATGTCAGCGCTCCGATCATCCGGAAGTTGGTCGACCAGGGCTGCCCCCATGTTGTGGTCGGAACGGTGCGACGATTCGATCTGGCGAGGGTGACGGCCTGGCTCGAATCGAGGCCAAAGCCGTGATGCTCCGGTGGGCGTTGCGGTATGCGGCCGCCGGCCGCCCCGTCTTTCCGGTCGTGCCTGCAGGCAAAATGCCGCTCATCCCCAAAACCGAAGGGGGCCGGGGCGTGCTGGATGCCACGACCGACGAAGGGCAGATCCGGGAATGGTGGGGCCGGTGTCCTCGGGCAAACATCGGACTTGCCCTCGCGGGGTGGCTGGTGGTCGACATCGACCCGCGCAACGGTGGTGATGCGACCTGGGCCCGGTGGTGTGACGAACACGGAGAGCCAGCCACCCTGACACAACGGACTGGCGGGCTTGGTTTGCACTATGTGTTCCAGCACCCTGGGGTAGAAGTCCGCGCCACGCCTGCCCAGGGAATCGACGTCAAGCACGGGGCCAGTCAGTACATCCTGGCCAGCCCAAGCCTGCACCCATCGGGGCGCCGTTACGAATGGATCCGCAAGGGGCAGCCACAACCGATGCCGCCCTGGCTCGTCGAGCTCTGCGAGCGTCCGAAATCTGAGATCCGATACAGTCCGTCGTCACATCGATCCCCGATCGTCGGGGACATGACGACACCCGACATCATGGAGCGGGCCCATCGATACGCCAGCCGGCATGACGCGGCAATATCGGGGAGCGGAGGCCATCAGGCGACGTGGCACCTGTGCTTGCTGTTGGCGACTAGGTTCCCCGAATTGGGCCCTGATGATCTGCTGGCCGTGCTGGCCCGATGGAACGAGAGCTGCCAGCCACCGTGGAGCATGGCCGACCTCGGCCACAAACTCGCGGATGCCATGAGAGTAGCGGGGAGGGTGGCAGCATGACCGCGCCGATCGACATCGGACAGGAACGCGCCAAGCGCACCACCCGCGCCCACCACCCCAAGCCTCCGCCTCGCGACGGATGGGAGGCGCTGTTACAGGTCACCGACTCTGGCAAGGTCAGGTCCAGCCTGGCTAACGCCGCCACGATCCTGTCGGAGCATCCGGACTGGCGCGGTGTCGTCGCCTATGACGCATTCGGCGAGCGGGTCATCAGTGTCCGTCCACCTCCAACGCGTGCCCAGGACCTGCCGGCAGAGCACCGTGCCGGCGAGTGGTCGGACGCCGACACTATCAGGACCGCGACTTGGCTCGCGGAACGCTACGGGATTGACACAAGCCCCCATGTGGTCGACTCCGCGGTGACCGCGGTAGCACGCCGGACGGTCGTGCATCCAGTCCGTGACTACCTGCGGTCTCTCCGGTGGGATGGGACCCAACGACTGCCCACGATGCTCTCCGTCTACTTCGGCGCCGACCAGAACAGGTACTCCGAGGCCATTGGTGCAAAGTGGATGATCGCAGCCGTTGCCCGCGTGATGCAGCCTGGGTGCAAGTTCGATGAGATGCTGGTCCTAGAGGGACAGCAAGGGACCTTCAAGTCCAGCGCCTTGCGGACCCTTGCCGGCGAGTGGTTCGCCGACACGGGCATCACGATCGGCGACAAGGATTCCTATCAGGTCCTGCGCCGCGTCTGGGTCTACGAATTCGGAGAGCTGTCATCGATAAGGAGCGCGCGGGACGCAG